>DJUJ01000194.1:17095-30183 GCA_002438345.1 Paenibacillus sp. UBA6285 | reverse complement strand
GCTTACCGTCCTTATAAGGACGACGAAGGCGTTTTTTCTTGTTTGAGAACATGGCTTGTTTAAGTTATCCTTAAAAAGATAGTATACATAACTTTACAAGCCTGAGACGCTATATGGTCATTAGGCGGGACAAGGCGGTGCCAGAAATGCCCATACGATATTTGTGGAAGTTGATGCTAGGATTAGTTATCGTATTCATAATAGGTGGATGCTCTACTAACACTAACGGTAATAGTAATGCTAATAATAGTGCGGCTGAATCAGAGGGACCGATAATATCGATTAGGGTTGGTGATAATGAACTGCTTACCAAACCATCGGAAAGGTCACTAAGTGGGAGCTACAGAAATGGAATAACGATCATGGAGCTACTGAAAGGTAGTAATATTGCCACATTTGCTGAGGATAACTCAAGCATTCTTTCGGTAAAAAATTTTTCACTAGGACCAGAGATGATTTGGGAGCTTGAGATGGACGGAGGGATCATTGGGAATGCGGATTGGAATAATATTGTAGGATATGACTCACAGTTAATCTTCCACGCGAAGTCAAAGGACCATCAAGAACCACTTCAAACCTTGATGCTGACCTTGAACGGCGGAAGTGTAGAAGTAGACTTGCATCATTCATATATTATGTTATTTAAAGAGGATTTAACTGTAAGAGATTTGCTAAAGAGCTGCCGTATGGTGCAGTTGACCGATGATAGTAGAATGGTGCTTTCAGTCAATGATTATACCCCACTTAGTAATGAAGTATGGAAGCTGAAGTTGAACGGAAAGCAACTGCTTGATAATGGGATGGATATGAAGCTTATGCCTCATGATGAATTAGAGATTTTATTAACTTTACGCTAACAATTAGTACATTAAAGCCAGATCAACGGATGTTCAGAATCGTTGATCTGGCTTTTTTTTCTTTAAAATAGACAATAATTATTGTCACAAATTTATGTGAAAACATTCACGAATAATGTGATTGTAATCACAATCACCCTTAAATTTTAAAATGTATAATTCCAATATGAAGAGAATAATTGACGCGAAATTAATCAAGAACCCATAAGCTTGAGGAGGCACCTAACCATGGCAGAGAAGAGAGAAAAATTAGTATTAGTCGGCAACGGTATGGCAGGCATAGGTACGATAGAGCAGATTTTGAAGCTGGGTGGAGCTTATGATATCACGGTCTTTGGAAGTGAACCTCATCCCAATTACAATCGAATCATGTTGTCCTATGTTCTCGAAGGCAGCAAGACTATTGATGATATCATCCTAAATGACTGGAACTGGTATGAAGACAATAATATTACTCTGCACACTGGAACAACAGTGACACGAATTGATGAAGGCTCGAAGCAAGTTATTACTGATAATGGTATGGCAGTCTCTTACGACAAAGTGATTATTGCTACAGGATCGAATTCGTTCATTTTACCAGTGCCTGGCAGCGAAAAGGAAGGCGTAGTTGGTTTCCGAGATATTTCGGACTGTGACGCGATGCTGGAAGCATCCAAACAATATAACAAAGCGGCTGTAATCGGCGGAGGGTTGCTTGGGTTGGAGGCGGCAAAGGGTCTTGTGAACCTTGGCATGGACGTTACTGTAGTTCATTTGATGGAAGATCTGATGGAGCGTCAGCTTGATCGTAATGCCTCTTCGATGCTGCAAGCTGAGCTTGAGCGCCAAGGCGTGAAATTTGCTATGGGCAAACAAACGGTAGAATTGACCGGTGAACAAAGAGTAAATGGTTTACGTTTCAGTGATGACAGTACGCTTGCGGCAGATTTTGTGGTAATGGCTGTTGGAATCAAACCGAATATGACTTTGGCAAAAGAAAGCGGAATCACCGTAAATCGTGGGATCGTGNNGATGCAGAATGTATATTCCATCGGTGAATGTGCCGAGCATCGCGGAGTGTGTTACGGACTAGTGGCTCCACTGTTTGAGCAAGGCATGGTGCTTGCTAAACATTTGTGCGGTAGTGATACCAAGCCCTATGATGGTTCTGTTGTCTCCACAAAATTAAAAATATCCGGTGTGGACGTATTTTCTGCGGGTGAGTTTATGGATTCCCCTGAACATACTGTAATTTCGAGTAAAGATGAGTGGAAAAAAACATATAAGAAAATTCTGCTTAAAAATAATGTGATTGTCGGTGCGGTTCTGTTCGGTGATGTGACGGAATCAGCTAACCTGCAAAAATTAGTAAAACAAGGCGCGGTTATGACCGATTTGATTTATTCGGAGGTTATGGGGACCGGATGCTGCGGTGGTGGAGCCAAGAAGGGCACATCCGTAGAAGCTATGGCGGACGAGGAAATCGTCTGCGGCTGTAATGGAGTAACCAAAAAAGCGATTATTGATGCTGTCACCGTGAACGGCTTCACTACTGTAGATGAGATCAAAGCATGTACTGGCGCTACTCGCTCATGTGGGGGTTGTAAACCCGTAGTAGAACAAATCCTGCAATTTGTCTTGGGCGATAGTTTCCAGCAAGGTGCGGAGCAGGGGATTTGCAGCTGCACAACGCTTAGCCGTGATGAAATTGTTGCTGAGATCACAGCTAAAGGACTTAAAACTACTAAAGAGGTTATGAATGTACTCGAATGGAAACAAGAGGAAGGTTGCTCTAAGTGTCGTCCGGCGATTAACTATTATCTGGGGATGATGAATCCTGATACCCATCAAGACGAGAAGGAATCACGGTTTGTAAATGAACGTATGGGTGCCAATATTCAAAAAGACGGAACCTATACCGTAATTCCACGCATGTACGGCGGTGTAACGACACCGGAGGATTTGAAGAAAATTGCTGATGTCTCCCTTAAGTATGATGTAAAAGTTGTGAAGGTGACTGGCGGGCAACGCTTGGATCTGATCGGTGTGAAAAAAGAGGATCTGCCGAAAGTGTGGGAAGAGCTGGATATGCCGTCAGGTTATGGTTATGCCAAATCTCTACGTACGGTTAAGACTTGTGTGGGTTCGCAGTTCTGCCGCTTTGGTACACAGGATTCGATGGGAATGGGCGCACTTTTGGAGCGTAAATATGAGCGTCTTGATTTTCCTGCTAAGTTCAAAATGGCTGTTAACGGCTGTCCTCGTAACTGTGCGGAATCCTGCACGAAAGACATCGGTATCGTCGGCAACGATGGTGGCTGGGAAGTATTTATCGGTGGTAACGGCGGTATCAAACCGCGGATAGCAGACGCCTTTTGTAAAGTGAAGACCGATGAAGAGTTAATCGAAGTGTGCTCCGCTGTGATGCAATACTACCGTGAGACCGGAAATTATTTGGAGAGAACCTCCGAGTGGGTAGAGCGTATGGGACTTGAACAGATTCAAATGGTGATTTTGAACAACGAAGAGAACCGTAAAGAGCTGGCGGCACGGATTGATTTTGCCCTCACTCAGGTTACGGATCCTTGGAAAAAAATCCTGAATGATAACAGTACCCGTACTGCACTTTTTGAAGATGCGATAGTTTAACGGATAGATAGCGCACACAGAAGGGGAGAGACCAAACCAATGAAAATAACAACACAAACGTATGCGATAGGATCAGTACAGGATTTCCTGATGCAGATTGGCCGGGTAGTGGTGGCTGGAAATGTAGAACTAGCTGTATTTCGTACCTCTGATGGACGAATCTATGCTCTAGAGAACCGTAGCCCTCATCCAAAGGGCGGTCCGCTTGCTGAAGGAATCGTTTCGGGTCACTTTCTTTATGATCCACTTTACGACTGGAAAATCGATCTGCGCACTGGTGAGGTGCAGGCACCGGACCAAGGTAGCGTTGTGACTTATCCAGTCACTTTTGACGGAGAGAATGTGACAGTGAGCGTGTAGACACTGAAGCTTGTAGTAACAGATTTAATAGAAACCGGTGGGGTGGAGTATTATGTTTACGCAAAGTGTGGAGAATATCGTAGAGATGGCAGTCAGTAAGCGTGACAAAATGAATGAAAGCTTACCAAGATATTTTCTAGCAGCACTCTTGGCCGGTGCTTATGTGGGTATTGGGATTATCCTTATCTTTTCATTGGGAGCACCGCTGGCGGCTGCCAAATCTCCATTCCAACCGCTCATTATGGGGACCTCCTTCGGAATTGCACTGACCCTTGTTGTATTTGCAGGTTCAGAGCTGTTTACCGGGAATAATATGTTTTTTACAGTTAGTACGCTGGCAGGTAGAACAAGTATCTGGGATACCGCTAAGAACTGGGTGCTTGTATTTGTCGGAAACGTGGTGGGTGCAGTCATTTTGGCGCTATTGATCCGCGGAACTGGACTATTCAGTGCGGCTCCCCCAGAGCATTTGATCTTCGCATCAGCAGCCAAGAAAATGAGCCTTCCGTTTTCGGAGCTCTTTTTCCGGGGAATCCTATGTAACTGGCTGGTCTGCTTGGCTCTATGGATGTCCTCACGCGCTAAGAGTGAAACCGCCAAGCTGGTTCTAATCTGGTGGTGTCTATTTGCCTTTATTGCGAGTGGATATGAGCACAGTGTAGCTAATATGACGCTGTTGAGCGTTGCTGTATTGCTCCCGAATCACCCAGATACCGTTACCATTGCCGGATGGATACACAATATGATACCCGTTACATTGGGAAATATGATTGGCGGGGGCATATTTGTTGGCATGGCTTACTGGTTGATCTCTCCCGTGCGAGGTATTCAGAACAAGCGCTAAGAGTATATTTATGGTTATAGAGCTGACCCGATTTCGGGCTCAGCTCTTTTTCTTCTTGTGGTATAAAAAAGACGCCCTCGATAGGCGCCTTGGACCACTCTATTTTATAATGTGCAGAATAATTGGGTCATATATGTTTCGTTGAGGAGAATAGAGGGTATATTATAACGGAAATTAGATGCGGCAGATTTCGTTAGGACACAATTCGCAGTGGCAAATTTCCTGCAGCATGCCTAGATCCTTGATGACAATCATACCGTTCTCGTACTCAACCGCGTCCTTTTTACGCAAGTCACTCAGCATCCGGTTCACACTCTCACGAGTAGCGCCGATCATGTTGGACAGATCTGTATGCGTAATTTTTTTGTTGATGAGGATATTCTCACCATCACTGCTCTTCTCACCATAGGTATTACCAAGTCGAATAAGAGTGGAGCAAAGTGCGCCTGGTTTGCCGTACATCATCAGATCACGGAATTTTGTTTGAGTTAAACGGTGATGAATGCCCATCCATTTCATAAAGTCGATGGCAAAATCACAATGTTGGCAAATGAGAATTTCTAAATCCTTTTGCTCGATGACGCCAACTTCACTTTCTTCAATCACTTCAGCAGTAAAGCTGTGTTTGGTGCTGAAGAATGGGTCTGCTTGACCTACCATATCGCCAGCTTGGTACATATAAAGAATAAGTTCTTTACCTTCATCCGTTGATTTAGTTAATTTCACACGTCCACGTTTGATATAAAACAATTTATCCGAGTAGTCGCCTTCCCAGAATAGATGTGAACCCTCTGGAACAACGCGCTCTTTCATAGTAACTAGAAGTCTGTTGAAATTCTGTTCGGAGAAACAGTTTGTATTTCCGTGGGCTTCGATAACATTGTAATGTTCTTTTAGCATAATCGACATCCCCTTTATTCCCTCAGTTTTTCAGTAAATTTTAAATTAATTATACCTCTAAAATCTTCGATTTGGTTAAGAAAAACCATTTAAAAGTGTCGAATTTTCAACATTGTGATTATTTTCACTTCAAAAGTGCTAGATGTAATATGATTTTCAACAATAAAAGAGTAAGAAGTATTGTTTATTATATATCAACAGTGGTAATTTATTATTCTCAAATAATGGGTCTGTCGCTGTTTTTTTTGCACAAATATAAGAAATTATTAGATTCTACATATTATACTGCAAAAATTCATGATTGAAAAATCAGTTCGATTTCAAATTCCATATAAATACACACATCTTCATTATGGTCAGACATTGGCGCATCTGGCGTGGAACGATATCCTGAGAATGGAACAAAAACCAGGAGAAGGGGAAATCATACATGGCTAAAATGGCAGACAAATATCTTAAGGTAGATCCTTGGGCAATTATTGAAGAGGACTTTGATCCAGAACAGTATGTAGGGGATCTCTACATCGGTGGTACCCACCCAGCCGCGAACGGTGGCGCTTGGATGGCTGCAGTTCTTGGTTTTGCAGGCTTGAATTATGATGGGTGGACTGTCCACATCAAACCTTCACTGCCTAAACATTGGCAGTCTGTTGAGCTTCCTGTTACACTTCGGGGTGATACTTTTAAGCTGCGGATCAGCAAGGATGAAGTTACTGTTATCACAGCAGCCGATTACAGCGGAACTTTGGTGTTCTCGGTGCAAGGACGAGAAGGGAATTCCTGTTCTGCAGGTGAAACCTTGCGGTTAGCCTTGACCGAAACAACAGTATAGATATTAATTAACAACGGAGAGGAAGTAAATCCATGTTGCAAAATATGAAAGGTGCCATTTTCGATCTGGATGGCGTTATCGTAGACACGGCCAAATATCATTATTTGGCTTGGGCGAGTCTTGCTGATGAGCTTGGGTTTACATTTACGGAGGAGGATAACGAACGCCTAAAGGGTGTGAGCCGGATGAGATCGCTCGATATTCTTCTGGAAGTCGGCGGCCTACAATTTGAAGAAGCGGAGAAGCTTGCGATGGCGGAGAAGAAAAATCGCCTATATGTAGAATACATCTCTAAGCTTGAGGAGTCGGAACTGCTTCCTGGAGTCAAAGTATACTTAACTGGACTGAGATCGCGCGGGATTGGAATTGCGTTAGGTTCAGCCAGTAAGAATGCGGAGTTTATTTTGAATAAGCTGAACATTACGGATCTGTTCGATGCTGTTGTTGATGGTAACAAAGTGTCTCTTGCCAAGCCAGATCCGGAGGTATTCTTGATCACTGGTCAGGAGCTTGGCTTACAGCCGGACGAATGTGTCGTGTTTGAGGATGCGGAGGCGGGCGTTCAAGCAGGTAAGGCTGCAGGTATGAAGGTAGTAGGTATTGGCAAGCCGGAAGTGCTAAAGGAAGCTGATCTTGTCATTAAAGGATTGTATGAATTGTTGATAGATTAGTTATATTGAATCATTTAAATTGGTACTGGACTCATCACAAGTAGTGAATTCTACTTGGGGTGGGTCTTTTTTACGTAAATGTAAGGGTCGATCAAGGGTGTTAGCAGCACGTTGTAGCTCTAAGATGCTAATGGTTGACTAATCAGTAACTATCACCAGCAATAAACCTGCAAGAGTACATTTATTAATGATGCGAGGATGGTTAAAGCATTAATTCCTGCAAATCTGCAGTTATTCTTGCTCCAGAAGAAGCCTTCGAACCATAAGTGAGGATATACCTGTACATTTGCAGTTTTTGGACTTAATGAAGAGGATAGGATTTTGGAAATAGAGGAGCGAAAGCGTCCGCCTTTCTCTCCGGATTTTATCCGCTAGTGGCGGTATAAATCAGAAAATCTGGAGACAACAGCGGTCGGAGATCCAAAGTTTCCACGCAATGACACCTTGATTCGCTCTCAGTATAATCCGCACAACAGAAAAAACTACATACAAATGACCATAATAAACTTTAAAACCACCTGACTTGACTGAAATGAGAGCTCAGGAAGACGACAGAATCAAACGTTTCCAAGAGGTATATCCAAACGTTGAAATTGTAAAAGACGACTGGCAATACAATGTAAGTGAAATCGGAATCAAAATGGCTGCGAATGAAGCGCCAACCTTCTTTAATACTTACGCAATAGAAGCTAAATTCCTGGTTGAAAAGGGCTGGGTTGCTGACATCACAGATCTATGGAACAAAAATGAATTTAAAGATCAAATTAACCCAGTGTTGCAAAATCAATTTATCATTGATGGTAAAGTTTTCGGAGTCACACAAAAGGGTTATGTAACAACTACTATGATCAACAAAAAAATGCTGGATGAAAAAGGCGTTGCGGTCCCACCAATGGATTGGACTTGGGATGATATGCTGAATACGGCTAAAGGCGTGGCTGATGTCAAAAAAGGTATTTCCAGTATTGCTCCAATGGGTAAAGGTAACGAAGTAGGTTGGAACTGGACCAACTTCCTGTTCGAAGCTGGTGGAGAGATTCAAAAGATCGAAGGCGGTAAGGTTGTAGCTACATTCAATTCCGATGCTGGTGTTAAAGCACTGGATTTCTACAAGAAACTTAGATGGGAAGCAAACGCGATTCCTCAAGACTGGGCACTGGGCTGGGGCGATGCTGTAGGTGCGTTCTAACAAAGTCGTACAGCTATGGTAATGGCCGGATCTGATGGCGTTATCGAGCAAGCGTTGAATTATATCACATTTGACTACTTCTCTGATAAAGGTTTGGAAGCACTTGATGCAGTTCTTCAACAACGTACAACGGATGGCAAATACTTTATCCCGCCGCTCATAGACTACTACTCAGCAGATTCTGATTTCGGTAAGAAGACCAAAGCTGTTTATGACAAATACACAAATGTATACCAATATAGCCCTGACATTATGGGACTTTTGGATGGCAACCTGAAGCTCAATACAATACACAGGACTACTACGCAACAATGTCCAACGTCATTCAAGNNTGTTCTCCAAAAAAGGAACGGATTCCAAGAGCCAGCTTGAAGCTGCAGCCAAAACAGTACAAGAGAAATTCTTTGACACTATTAAAGCGGAATAGGTAAGTAAAGATCGGCCCTTTTGGGGCCGGTTTTTTTTGTTGTTAAGATTTATAAATTTATAAATCCTCAGAGATCGTGATGAACAACTGGAAATTATTAAAGCTTAGTGAAATCGTAAATTTCTGTGCTGAGGGGAATGCTTTTATGAGCACATTCTCTAGAGATGTGGAATGGAATGGGCCTAAAACTTTGCTTATTAAAGTATAATTCTAAGATTTTAAGGGTTTTTTGGCACATAATATGGAAAAATACCTATAATATGATCGAATGAAAGCGCTTTGAAAACGAATCAAAAATACTTTATACTTTGTGAAAGATTTCACTATACAAGGTGGAAATGATGTGATAAGATAAATGTGTAGAGAAAAACAACTAAAAATTGACAGGAGGACGAGGGAGATGGCAGTTAAGAACGAGGTCGCCGCCCAAGTTAAACAAGTTACCGCTGAAGAGTATATTCAGAATTTAGTGGATAAAGCAAAAAAAGCGCATGAGGCATTCATGGCGCTAGACCAAGAGCAAGTTAACACAATCGTTCATGCAATGGCGTTGGCTGGACTCGACAAACATATGTACCTCGCAAAATTGGCCGTAGAAGAAACAGGACGCGGCGTATACGAAGACAAAATTACGAAGAACATCTTCTCGACAGAATATATCTGGCAC
Organism: Paenibacillus sp. UBA6285; assembly: GCA_002438345.1. Taxonomy (GTDB): domain Bacteria; phylum Bacillota; class Bacilli; order Paenibacillales; family Paenibacillaceae; genus Paenibacillus_AQ. The sequence goes on along the minus strand of DJUJ01000194.1, from coordinate 20,805 downwards.
GGAATTAAATATGATAAAACAGTAGGCGTTATTGAAGATAATCCATATGAGAACTTTCAAAAAATTGCTGAACCCGTCGGAATCGTTATGGGTATCACACCAGTAACCAACCCAACATCCACCACGATGTTTAAAGCGTTGATTTCGATTAAGACACGAAACCCTATTATATTCGGTTTCCACCCATCTGCGCAAGAGTGTAGTGCTGCAGCAGCTAAAATTCTTCATGATGCTGCCGTGAAAGCTGGCGCACCTGAGAACTGTATCCAATGGATTGAAATGCCAACAATGGACAAGACAAACGCTTTGATGAACAACCCAGACGTTGCTCTTATCTTGGCAACTGGTGGATCTGCAATGGTAAAAGCGGCTTATAGCTGTGGTAAACCTGCTCTTGGTGTAGGCCCTGGTAACGTACCTGCCTTCATTGAAAAGAGTGCTGATATCGATCAAGCGGTAACGGACATCATTCTTTCCAAAACATTCGATAATGGTATGATCTGTGCTTCCGAGCAAGCAATTATTATTGAAGAACCAATCTTCGACCAAGTGAAGAAGAAAATGATCGCTAATGGCTGCTACTTTGTTAATAAAGAAGAAGCTGGTAAGTTGACTAGCGGTGCNNTGCAGTAAATCCAGCAATCGTTGGTCAATCCGCAGTGAAGATTGCTGAAATGTGTGGCATTCAAGTTCCTGCCGGTACAAAGATTCTGGTAGCAGAACTCGAAGGTGTAGGCACTAAATACCCACTGTCTGCTGAAAAATTGAGTCCGGTTCTTGCTTGCTACAAAGTTAAGAATGCTGATCAAGGTATCGAACGCGCAGCTGAAATCGTTGAATTTGGCGGTATGGGTCATAGCTCGGCTATTCACTCCAACAACGAAGAAGTGATCATGAAGTTCTCTAACCGTCTGCAAACAGGACGTATTCTCGTCAACTCGCCTTCGACACATGGCGCAATCGGCGATATTTATAACACCAATATCCCTTCGCTGACTCTGGGCTGCGGATCTTATGGACGCAACTCTGTATCGCAAAACGTTACTGCTATCAACTTGATCAACGTGAAAAGGGTGAATCGTCGTACCGTGAATATGCAATGGTTTAAAGTACCTGACAAGATTTACTTCGAAAAAGGTGCAACTCAGTACCTTGCCAAAATGCCTGATATCACACGTGTAGCAATTATCACTGACCCTATGATGGTTAAACTTGGATATGTTGAAAGAGTGGAACATTACCTGCGTCAACGCCAAACTCCAGTGGCTATCGAAGTGTTCTCCGAAGTAGAACCAGATCCATCGACAACTACTGTTGAAAAAGGTACAGCAATGATGAACAGATTCCAACCGGACTGCATCATCGCACTTGGCGGTGGTTCCCCAATGGATGCTGCAAAAGGAATGTGGTTATTCTATGAACATCCAGACGCAGACTTTAACGGCCTGAAACAGAAATTCATGGATATCCGTAAACGGGTTTACAAATTCCCTAAACTTGGAAATAAAGCGAAATTCGTTGCGATTCCAACAACTTCGGGTACAGGTTCGGAAGTTACATCTTTCGCAGTTATTACAGACAAAACAACAGAAAACCATACTAAATATCCTTTGGCTGACTACGAGCTGACACCAGACGTAGCTATCATCGATCCTGAGTTTGTCTACAGCTTGCCAAAAACGGCTGTTGCTGATACAGGTATGGACGTATTGACACATGCTATCGAAGCTTATGTATCTGTTATGGCGAGTGACTACACCGATGGTCTTGCTATCAAAGCGATTCAACTGGTGTTCCAATATCTAGAAAGATCCGCACTACAAGGTGACAAGCTTGCCCGTGAGAAAATGCACAATGCATCAACACTGGCTGGTATGGCTTTCGCAAATGCGTTCTTGGGTATTAACCACAGTTTAGCCCATAAATGGGGCGGACAGTACCACACCGCTCACGGTCGTACTAATGCGATCCTTATGCCACACGTTATCCGCTACAATGCTAAGAAACCTACGAAGTTCGCTTCGTTCCCTAAATATTCGCATTTCGTAGCTGATGAGCGCTACGCAGAAATTGCTCGTATTCTGGGATTGCCAGCTCGCACAACTGAAGAAGGTGTAACTAGCCTGATCAATGCTATTCGCGATATGAATAAAAAATTGGGTATCGAAGAGTCGTTCCAACAACTGGGCTTTGATCCTAAGGACTTTGAATCCCGCGTAGATTACTTGGCTGACCGCGCATTTGAAGATCAGTGTACAACTGCCAATCCTAAGCTGCCATTGGTATCTGAACTTGCAGATGTATACCGTAATGCATTCTACGGAAGATTCGATAATTAATAATTGGTTAAATAGAGATTAGGATAGTAGTGGATTAGATAAAAGTGACAAATATCACTGGAAAGGTGATATTTGTCACAGTATTTATATAGAAAGTAAACTAAAATGTTTATATAAACAACGGTCCCACATATGAAATGTTGATTGTGAATTTTAGAACAACCACATCTTTTTGGGATCACGAGACACGGGATCAACCTTCAAGCCCGCGATCTCTACAAATATAATAAATATAGATGGAGGGATTTAGCATGTCGGTGATTGAAAAAGATGTAAATGAAGTGAAATCCGGTTGGAGAAGTTTTGCAAAAGGTAAATGGTCCAAGAAAGTTGACGTTAACAACTTTATCACTAGTAACATTAAACCTTATGTAGGAAACGAGGAATTCCTCGTAGGACCTACTAGTAACACCACTGAACTGTGGAAGATTATTTCCCAACTGAGCAAGGAAGAAAGAGAAAGAGGCGGGGTATTGGATGTTTCCCTGGATACTGTCTCCACAATCACTTCACATGCTCCAGGCTACATTGATAAGGACAAGGAACAAATTGTAGGCGTGCAGACTGACGCCCCTTTCAAACGTTCCATTCAGCCTTTCGGCGGAATCAAGATGATGGTTGATGCTACGAAGGCTTATGGCTTCGAGCTTCCACAAAACATCGTTGATATGTTCACGAACATTCGCAAAACGCATAACCAAGGCGTATTTGATGCATATACACCAGACATGAGAGCAGTGCGTAAATCCGGCGTTATTACAGGTCTTCCTGATGCTTACGGCCGCGGACGCATCATCGGTGACTACCGCCGCATCGCTCTGTACGGTATTGATTTCCTGATTAAAGACAAAAAACAACAACTAACTGAGCTCGAAGTTGATTCCATGACTGAAGATGTAATTCGTTTGCGTGAAGAGCTGTCTGAGCAAATTCGTGCACTGGGCGAATTGAAACAAATGGCAGCTGCTCACGGTATGGATATTTCCAAACCAGCGACCAACTTCAAGGAAGCTACTCAATGGGTATACTTCGGATATCTGGCAGCAGTTAAAGAGCAAAATGGTGCGGCGATGTCCCTGGGACGTGTATCTTCCTTCCTAGACATCTATGCAGAACGCGATATTGAAGAAGGTACTTTGACTGAAGAACAAGTACAAGAAATTGTCGACCATTTCGTAATGAAACTGCGTATCGTGAAATTCTTGCGGACACCGGACTATAACGATCTGTTCTCCGGCGACCCTACTTGGGTAACTGAATCCATTGGTGGTATGGCAGAAGACGGAACAACTCGTGTTACCAAGAATAGCTTCCGATTCCTGAACACTCTGTACAACTTGGGTCCAGCTCCGGAACCAAACTTAACTGTTC
>DJUJ01000194.1:0-17090 GCA_002438345.1 Paenibacillus sp. UBA6285 | reverse complement strand
GACTGGGGTGATGATTATGCGATTGCTTGCTGTGTATCTCCAATGCGCATCGGCAAACAAATGCAGTTCTTCGGCGCTCGTGCTAACCTGGCAAAAGCTTTGCTGTATGCTATCAATGGTGGCGTAGATGAGAAATCTGGAGCACAAGTTGGACCGGAATTCCCAGCGATCACTTCTGAATATCTGGATTATGACGAAGTAATGAAACGCTTCAAACCGATGATGGAGTGGTTGGCTAAGACTTATGTTAACACCTTGAACATCATCCACTATATGCATGACAAATATTCTTACGAACGTATTGAAATGGCACTGCATGACCGTGATATTCTGCGGACTATGGCTTGCGGTATCGCTGGTCTGTCCGTTGCAGCTGACTCCCTGAGTGCTATTAAATACGCGAAGGTTAAACCAATTCGTAACGAACAAGGTGTTGCAATTGACTTCGAAACCGAAGGCGAATTCCCTTGCTACGGTAACAATGACGATGCTGTAGACAGCATCGCAGTAGAATTGGTTGAAACCTTCATGACAATGATCCGTAAAAACAAAACTTATCGTGATGCTGTGCCGACTCAATCGGTACTGACTATTACCTCGAATGTAGTGTATGGTAAGAAGACAGGTACTACACCTGACGGACGGAAGAAAGGCGAACCATTCGCACCAGGTGCTAACCCAATGCACGGACGCGACAAGAAAGGTGCCCTGGCTTCCCTAAATTCTGTAGCCAAACTGCCTTACTCCGATGCACAAGATGGTATCTCTAACACGTTCTCCATCGTACCTAAGGCACTGGGTAAAGAAGAGGAATCACGTAAGTCTAATCTGGTACACATGATGGACGGATACTTCCATAACAACGCTCAACATTTGAATGTTAACGTATTTAACCGTGAACAATTGATGGATGCTATGGAGCACCCAGAGAACTACCCACAATTGACTATCCGCGTATCCGGATATGCTGTTAACTTCATCAAGCTGACTCGTGAACAACAATTGGATGTAATTAACCGTACGTTCCATGGTTCGATGTAATTCGTTCCTATTTATAAAGATCTTTGATTTAAATTCTACATTGAAATAATTGCAAGGAATATACCGCCCTTGTCTCAAGGGCGGTAATATCTTGTTTGAGAATCGTTAAAATTTTAAATTTCACAGCCGCGATTAAGGGGAATGACAGTCTCAAGGACAGGGAGCTTCTTCGTGAAAGAGGGACTGTTAGTCTGTCGTGGCGAAAGGATGGCATCCTATGATTAAAGGTCGCATACACTCTTTGGAAACCTTTGGGACCGTTGACGGACCTGGTATTCGTTTTGTCTTATTCATGCAGGGCTGCTTGCTGAAATGTCAATATTGTCATAACCCTGATACTTGGGCTTTAGATGAAGGCAAAGAAATGAGTCTGGAAGAAGTGCTTTCCGAGATCGAGCCTTACTTGAACTACTATCGTTCTTCCGGAGGCGGACTGACTGTATCCGGTGGAGAACCTACTTTGCAGGCACAATTTGTAAAGCAGTTATTTACGGAAGTTAAGAAACGTTGGAATTTGCACACCACACTAGATAGTAACGGTTATAACGAAGGTGATAAGATTAATGACTTATTGGATGTTACTGATTTGGTTATGCTTGACTTGAAGCATATTGATGATGAAGCACACATTAAGTTAACTGGTAAATCTAATGATCGTACCTTGAAGCTTGCACGCTGGCTGTCGGATCATAACCGTAAGATGTGGATTAGACATGTATACGTTCCAGGCATTCACGACCGTGAAGAGGACCTTATTAATTTAGGTCGTTATATTGGAACCTTAAATGGCGTTGAGAAGTTTGAAATCTTACCTTATCATCAAATGGGTATCTATAAATGGGAAATGCTTGGCAAGGCTTATGAATTGGATGGTGTGCCATCCCCTACGGATGAAGAAGTTCAGCGGGCATACCGCTTGGTCGAAGAAGGTCGTAAGCAGACAGCACTGGTATAATTGATACCTACATTAAGTGGAGCCGTTCCTTCAGTGATTTACTACTGAAGGGACGGCTTTTTTGTTATTAGAGGGATGTCTGGCGTCTTTAAAAGGGGTGATTTTGTATTTACCCTCGGAAAAACATGATATAGTTACAGCTGTTAATTAACGAGTTTGAAAATACAAAATGATAGATATTGTATCATTACTTAAAATTTTATTATTATTTCGTAGATATATGTATGATTAAATCACATAAAATAGTGATTAACCGTAACTTTCACTATATTGAAGTTATATTATATAACGCATTGTGTAGTTGATTCCGCTTTCATTAGAGATTTTTATCCCTATAGTGGATGAATCTTAACCTTACGAGAATGGAGTCTATTTTCTATAATAAGAAGTGTAAAGCACAACATTATATAGGGGGTCACAAGAAATGAAAAAAGGTATGACTTTGCTATTGTCCCTGATTTTTGTATCATCAGCTTTACTGGCAGGTTGCGGAAGCAACAATAATACATCTTCTAACAAGGGAGATGGAAACGCTACCGCGACGAATTCAGCGGATGCTACAAATGCTCCAGCAACAGAAGAACCGGTAAGTAACGAACCGTTCGAAATGACGATTCGTCACACTCAGATCGGTGCCGACAAACAGAAACGTCTGGCTATTCTGCAAGAAGTAGTGAAAAAGGTAGAAGGGGATGTACCGGGCCTAACCTTTAAACTTGATGGGGTAGATTCAGATGTAAACCGTAAAGAAAAATTGCGTGGTGAAATGGCTGCAGGTAATCCGCCGGAAATCTTCGATCTGTTCGGTAGCCCTGACTCCAAGATCTATGCTAAAGAAGGTAAATTACTTGACCTAACTCCAATTCTTGAGGAACTAGGAATTAAGGATAAATTCTCAAATCTTGATCCTTTCACTTACGAAGGAAAAATTTACGGATTGCCGATCGGTGGATCTGGTGAAGGATTCTTCTACAACAAAGAATACTACGCTAGCAAGGGTTGGAAAGCGCCAACAACATTTGCAGAATTGGAACAACAATTGGCTGACATCAAGGCTGACGGAAAAGTACCTTTAGCTGGTGCATCCAAAGCTGGTTGGGTACCACTTATGCTCGCTAACCACTTGTGGTCACGTTATGCAGGTCCGGATGTAACTGCTAAATTTGCAACTGGCGAAGCTAAATGGACTGATCCAAATGTTGTAAAAGGCTTTGCGAAGTACAAAGAGTGGGTTGACAAAGGATACTTCAAAAAAGGCGAACTTGGTTTCGAGTATGCTGAATATACAACACAATTCACTAGTGGTGAAGCAATCCTGCTGTATGATGGTACTTGGAAATCCTCCGTATTTAAAACAGGCCAATCTGGCGAAGGTTTGATCGGTAAAGTTGGATTCTTCAATATCCCTGCAGTTGAAGGCGGAGTGGGCGACCAAACTGCATTGATGCGCGATGTGAACAACGGCTACGGGTTCTCTGCTTCTGCTGAGAAAGATCCACGTCAATTGGCTGCTGTGAAATCTTTTATCAAAAACTTGTTTAACGAAGAAATGCAATTGCGTGGACTTGTTGAAGATGGCGTATTACCAGCAATGAAAATTGACCAAAACGTACTGAATGAGAATATTACTGATGATCTGATGAGCGAAATCGTAGGTGTACTTAATAACTCACAATCTTCGTTCCCGGCATTTGACTCTCTTGTTCAAGCTGGTGTAACTACAGAAATCAGTAACATTCAAATCCAAAAGCTAATTGGTGGTCAGACGACTCCAGAGAAAATGGGCGAAGCTTTACAGAAGGTACAAGAAGAAGCAAACGCAGCAGTTGAATAAGTAGCTGCAAACTGAATGTACCCTGGTGCTAGAACCAGGGTACATTTTTAAACTTAAAGAATTGATGTGTTTGCAAAGATCTAAAACATTCATTGTTCGCCAGATGTCAAAGCAACCGGAGGTAGTCATGAATAAAGCGCTAAGAAATCCATTGGTATTTTTCCTTTTTATTCTTCCAGCACTGATCTTGTTCACGATGTTCTTCATCTATCCCATCTTCAGTTCAATCTATTACAGCTTTACTAGCTGGAATGGTGTATCTGACACAGTCAAGTCTGCCGGAATCAGTAATTTTAAGAAGGCATTAGGAGATGAACGATTCTGGATATCTGTTAAAAATAACGGTTGGTTCATTCTTTTCTCCTGTTTTGTACAGGTGCCGTTAATCATATTCTTCTCGTTATTGATATCAAATGTAAAGAAGCTAAAAGGCTTATACAAGACAGCAGTCTTCATGCCTTCCATTATGTCTACAGCAGTTATCGGTATTCTATGGGGCTTCATTTATGAGCCCAACATTGGACTTTTAAATAAGGTTCTTGGCTTAGTTGGTATTAACCCAATATACTGGCTGTCGGATGAAAGATTCGCAATGTTATCGATCCTGATCACGAATGCTTGGCAATGGACCGGATTCTATATTGTAATGGTACTGGCAGCTATTTTGTCGATACCAGGCGAATTGGACGAAGCTGCTGCCATTGATGGCGCAACTGGATTCCAACGTGCTACACGCATCACACTTCCGCTAATCGTTCCAATCATCTCAGTCGTGATCATGTTGTCTATTGCTGGGGCAATGAAAGCGGCGGATATCGTAATTGTTATGACTAAGGGTGGACCTGCTGGTTCAACCGATGTGAGNNTACATGATTAAATATGCGATTACTAACTTTAAATACGGGTACGGTAATGCCATCGCAGTCCTGATCTTTGTATTTACACTGGTGGTTACAGCCGTTTATCAGCTGCTGATAGCCCGACGCACAGAAAGGATTGAATACTGATGCCACGCGCCCTGAAAAAGAGTCTGCCACATGTCGCACTTTTGTCCTATCTGCTAGTTATTCTATTTCCTTTCCTGTTCGTGTTATTCTCTTCTGTGAAAAAGGATAACAATGCAATAGCGCTTAACCCTTTTGGTATTCCAAAGGAGTTTGTCTTCTCAAACTACGTTGAAGCTTGGGTGAATGCCAAGATCAGCACCTACTTTTTTAACAGTTTGTACATTTCCATATTGGCTTCTGTAGTGTCTATCATTCTAGCGTCTATGTTTGCTTTCGCAGTTACACGGATGCGCCAAGGCAAATGGAATACGATTTTGTTCTCGCTAGTTATGGTGGGAATGCTGATTCCAAACAACGCATTGATGCTTCCTATTTATACGATTGTACGTAAGATGGGGATTCTGAATACGCACTGGGCGTTGATTATCCCTTATATCGCGAATGCAATTCCATTTACGATAATAATATTGGCTGCATTTATGCGCTCGTTGCCTAGAGAAATTGAAGAAGCGGCGGTCATGGATGGGTTGAAGGCACCAGGTATCTTTGCTAAAATTATTGTACCTCTAACCGTACCTGCCATGGTTACTGTATTCATTGTTAATTTCCTGGGAAATTGGAACGAATTCTTGCTGGCGAACTATTTCCTATCGAATGACGAACTGCGTACGCTCCCTGTAGTTATGGTTCAATTCCGCGATCAATACCAGATGAACTATGCTCAAATGTCAGCGGGTATCGTCTTCAGCGTGCTTCCAGTAATTATTATTTATGCGATTTTACAGGAAAAGATTATTGAAGGTGTAACAGCGGGCGGCGTTAAAGGATAACTTTTTTTCTCAAAATATAAGAAAGTATCAGTTTTACCCTATCCTTTATCCTTATATTTCTCGCTTAATCGCTTACCGTCCTTATAAGGACGCCAAAGGCGATTATGCTTGGTCAGGAGCACTAGCCGATGAATTTGCGCTATAAATTATTTACGGCATTTTTGGGCCTGATTATCATTCCCTTATTTATTCTAGGCATGCTTATGTTTTTTGTAACTTATAACTCTATCGAGAAAAAGTATAGCCAGCAATCGGAATACTCTCTCAAAGCAATTAGTTACAGTATTTCTAATGTGTTAAAAGATATGGATAACGTTACAGACAACGGAATTGCTACCTCGGTTTTTCATATGGCCCTTAGCGCAGAAGATCCTGCTAATCAGGATTTAACTGATGCTGAGCAACTCAATTTGAATGCTAGCCAGCGCAATTTCCGTAGTCTGTTGTTTAACCACCCATCGATCAGCTATGCTTTTTTGTACAATTTTAACGGTAGAGGTAACTCTGAAATCGTGTCGCTTTTTACCAAGGAAAATTTCCGAACACTACCCTATGATACATTCAAGAAAAGTGATTTGTACCAGGAAGTAATGGATTTGAATGGCGTGCCGAAATGGCTGGCTCCTCATGAATATCCTGAACTTACGGGAACTGAACCTGTGTTTACTCAAATTCGACTCGTGAAGGAATTGAGCTTCTTTCAGAACATAGGTATCCTCGTTGTGCAGATCAAAAATTGGGAGTTCGAATCTATATTTCGCAATTTAAAAATTGGGGATAGCAATCAGGATGTTTCGTTTATGCTTGTAAATGATGACGGAATGATTCTATTCGACCCAGATCAAAAGCTGGATGGACAGGATATTCAGTCATTCGCGAATAAAGAGATTACCTTTAAAAAAGGGTTTCAGAGTTTCAAAACACAGTATAACGGGGAGAAAAGCATTCTCTCTATGTATCATTTGAAAGATTATCCATGGAGTCTAGTGTCTGTAACTTCATGGAACACTTTGTCTCGTGAAGTTACAGTATTTGCACGCTGGTTTGTCGGAGTAATTTTCCTTTGCTTTTTGGCAGCAGTGATCTTCAATTTATTCTTTATGAATCGGATTACTGGTGCAATAGCCGTAATTGTTCGTTTTATGCGACGGGTTGAGGATGGAGATCTGACTACGCGGGTAGAAGTAAAGGGCAATGATGAATTAACGCTTCTTGGTAAAGGCTTTAATGATCTTATGGATAAAATTAATGGGTTGTTTAACAGAATCCATGTGGAACAGCGTCGTAAGAATCAAGCGGAGATGCGTGTTCTACAGGCACAGATCAAACCACATTTTTTATTCAATACGTTAGAGTCGATTAATGTTCTGGCGATACAAAATGAAGGTAAGAAAGTTAGTGAGATGGTCTACAGACTGGCAAGTATTTTACGTATCAGCATTCAGGATCGAGAAGAAATTACACTGGATGAAGAAATTAAACATCTGCGCAATTATTTAGATATTCAAAAATTCAGGTTTGAGGATTTATTTGAATATGATATTGATATCCCACAAGAATTGATGAGTTGCGGCATTCTAAAGCTTACTTTGCAACCGCTTGTAGAGAATAGCATTCAGCATGGATTTGAGGGTATTGATTACAAAGGTCAAGTTTCTGTGAAAGTATGGGAGAAGCAAGGGGACTTGATTTTACGGATTGAAGATAACGGTATTGGTATTACACCGTCTCAGTTGTCCATTTTCCAATATATTGTGAATGATCCTGTGGAGCAAGAGGTTAAAGTTGAACGGGATAACCGGATGAATCTTGAACGTAGGGGTCTTGGCATTCGCAGTGTAGCGGATCGCATCCGCATTGAATACGGTGACAGGTACGGGATTTTTATTTGTTCCAGTTCAGGCTATGGTACTATTATTCAATGTGTCATACCTAAATACGAGCAGGGGGAAGATCATTATGCTAAAAGTATTATTGGTAGATGACGAAGCCCCAATTCTGAATAATCTGAACAGAGTGTTGCCATGGCAGGAGATGGGTATGGAGGTCGTCGGTATGGCGCGCAGTGGTATGGACGCCTTGCGCATTGCTGAAGAGGAGCAACCCGATCTTGTGTTAAGTGACATTCGTATGCCAGTGATGGACGGGTTAACTTTTGTAGGAAAGTTGCGGGAAATTGGATTGGATAGTGAGGTGCTACTTCTTACCGGGTATCAGGAGTTTGACTATGCACGAGAAGCGATCCGGCTAGGGGTTAAAGAATACATTTGTAAGCCAATACATTATGAAGAACTTGGCAATAAGGTACGGGAGATCGGAGCTAATATCCGTAGTAAACAGTTTAAAAATAAACTGTATAACAGCATTCCCTTATTCCAGGAGATCCCTGAAGCAGACAATGATTCTGGCAAAAAAACACCGGATCAGCTAATGAACTTAGCCGCCCAATATATCACTGAACATCTCCACTCAGATATCGGGATTGAGGAAGTGGCGAATAAGATCAGCATTAGCGGCAGTTACTTCTGTCTCTTGTTTAAGAATCATTTTGCAATGACTTTCGTGGAGTACGTAACACTACAGCGAATTGAAGCTGCTAAGTTTATGCTTACTAATAGCGATAAGAGCATTACGGTGATTGGTTCCGGAGTGGGTTATCAGGAACGACGTTATTTCACAAAGGTATTTCAGAAGCAGACGGGGATGTCTCCTAAGGAGTATCGCGACCGAAATGCGGTGAGTTCGGCGTCTCTGTGAGGAATGTTTGTTGCCCAGTATGGTGAGGTTTAGCGTCTCTGCAAGGAATGTTTGGACTTCCGGTCGCTGCTATCATTGGATTTCTTGATTAGAAACCGCTGCTAGCGGTTGAAATCCAATAATAGCATATGCTTCCGAGGTAGCTTTCCAAGGAAAGCTTTTAGGCGAACGCTCCGCTCCTACAGTTCCAAACTTCCTCTCCGTTCCTTCTCCCTCACCACACTTCGTTGTGGGTATGGAGTCGTCCCACTCCTCTGGATGTGGGGACTCCTTAAGGGGAATGAGATTAGGTATTATCGACCAGCCTGCGGCTGTGATAAGAGTACATAGTAATCTAGCCTACGGTTGAGATTAATTAACAGATTTTAAACAGCAGAGATGATTATCTTAGTTATTAAAGATAATCATCTATTTTTATAATCCTTCTTAATATTTCTAATATTTGGATGTGTTTTGTCGCGGGCCTCGGTCAATTTACTATAGATTTTTTACTGATTTTCTTAGCAAATATATAGGTACAGTGGATCAGTAAAAAAGGGGGAAACGAGAGGATGATTTTGGTTATTTTAATACGGAGTTAATCTTTCTTTACTTAAAAATGAAACTTTTTGCGGTCGCACGCGTCTAATACTATGTTTTGTTATAACGAACGTGGCAAAAAGTAATTCTTCCGCCTTGCTGAGGGCGGTTGCGTTTTTGCGGGGAATATAAGAGGAGTATCAAAAAGACAGAGACCTACTTATATTTACAAATAGGAGCAGAGGAGTCATATCATGGATTTGAAGAAATTAACGTTAGTTGCTGTTTTGGCCATATCTCAGGCCGCCTCGGCAGTGCCGGCTTTTGCCGAAGCTGTCAATAATACCTCCGGTAATACCAATGCAGTAGGAGCAGCTGCCACATCTGTGACAGATGTAATGCCAGAAGCTACTGACCCATTGCCGCCAATGCCAACTGAGGTGCCAGGGGGAGTAGTATCACCTACACCAACTCCAACTCCAACTCCAACTCCAATTCCTGGAGGAACAACTGAACCTACACCAACAACCGAACCTACATCAACAACGGTACCAACGCCTACTCCGATCCCTACTGCAACACCTGAAACTACTACACAGCCTACATCGACGGATGGTGTTCGTGCTGCGGCTAGTAATCAGCTTGTACTTATGATGAACAGCAATAAAATGTATCAAAACGGCGTTGAATATTTGGCTAATCAGCCAATGGCCGTGAAGAATGGTGTCTCATACGTTTCGATCCGGGCTATGGTAGAGCGCGTAGGTGTGAAATACGTTTATGATTATAAAACGAAAGAGACCATTGTTACCAAGGGAAGCGACGTTATGCGCTTTAAGACGGACAGTAAGATCTATTCCGTTAATGGTAAAAATGTGACGATGAAAGGTCCAGCTTATCAATTCAAGGGTACATTCATGGTTCCTTTGACGTCCATCACTGGAGCGTTAGGCATTCCTTATACTGTTGATAATGTGCAAAAACGGGTGATTCTTACGCTGAACACGAAGCCTAAAGCTTCTTTTACAGTGCCAACTCAAATTTATGCTGGTGATACAGTGAATTTTGTGACTTCCAGTTCTTCGCCGAATGGTTCGGCCATTGTCGATGAGCGTTGGGATGGAAATAAGCAGGATGTCTATGATACACCAGGGGTTTATGTAGTATCCTATTCCGTTATGGATGCGAATGGACAGTGGAGTGATCCTTATTCCGTGACCATCAATGTGCTTAAACCAAATACACCGCCAGTTGCTAATTTCACGACAGACAAGGATTCTTACAAGATGGGTGAATTGATCACTTATTCGGATCTAAGTAGCGACCCAGACGGTGATCAAATTGAAGTAACTTGGACAAACAAAGCAGAAGCTTTCTTCACTCCAGGTCCAGCAACAGTAGCCATTCAAGTAAAAGATTCACATGGCGCAATCAGCACTTTTGAGAAGACCATTAATATTTCGGATGAAGTCTTGTACAGTAAAGAAGATTTCTACAGATTATTCGCTTCTCCGGGTAGTGTATTTAACATCGACGGATCGATGGTTCCAACTTGGCAGAAGGTAGCCTATAACCTCTCTTCCGAGCCTTATACCCTTATTCGCAGTAACAGCCCAGAAACAGTGAATACGGAAGGGATCACGTATAAAGAAACATCATTCGGAGGAACTCGATTCTTGGTCCACCACAAGAATAATATGAATATTAAAACGAAGGTGTATGTGATTGCTAAGAATAACAATCTGTACCCTACAACAATTACAACAGAGTATGTAGGATTTGGTGGTCCAAACTCTTATCCTGAGGGTACTGGTAAAATGTCAGTGCAGCGGTACTGGGAGTCTATGCAGACCAGAAGAGATTATAAGACAACTGTCCTACAACCCGGGGAAAGCGTCTCGATTCTTACAGAACTAAACAAAACTGCGATGAAACCAGGCGAAATTGTTTCACTCCAAGCGGACTTATTTAGTGATTATCCTATTGAATATAATGTCATGATGATCGATGCAAATAAAGATCCGTTGACTACACTTCCTACACTTCCAATATTGGATCGTGATGGGGTGCATAACCGAGGAACTTATGCTGATTCTACACGCATCATCACGGTTAGCGATGAAGTAGGAGCAAGTCCTGTGAGACTTCTTATTGGTGACAATTCGAGTGATTTGAATTTGATCGGTGTAGACCCAATGAACGGTACTGAAGCATCCAATGCGGGTAATTTCGGCGTGTTATACAAAATCAAATTCGATCATGTCGCACCTAATTCCTTGGTTACGTTTAATCCACGTGGCGGTAATTATATGGGGCCAGTCATGGTTAACGGTCAAATCGTACACATGCCGACTTCGGGAAGTCTCTCATCCGCTGACATGAATAGTGTGATTTATCGTACTGGTGATTTTGGTGGCTCCGTGGAGATTTTGTTCACAGCAGCTTCTGGTAGTAACTTGCCGGTGAATTTCTTGGTAACACCGCTACCAGCGAAGAAATAACAGAATAGGTTTATCCCTTAAACACCATTTGGGATTCACCTTGCAATAAAAAGTCCGGCTGAATATTCCGCAAAGGAATACCAGCCGGACTTTTGTATTTAAATGTATGATTTACTCAGATGAACGCTCATGCGCACGGTTGATTCATTGACGGGGCATTTATTTTGGGGCATTATTAAGAGAGTGAATTATAAATGAACTGAAATGTAATGGGAGATGAGCGTATGCTGTCGACAGAACAAATATTAGAAGTCATGTCGGGGCAAGGTCTGCGAATCACCGACCAACGCAAAATGCTTGCCAAGTTATTCGGCGAGAATAAGGGTTATTTGTCAGCGAAGGATGTCTATGAGCATATGGGCCGCAAGTATAGCGGACTTAGCTTTGATACCGTGTACCGCAATCTGCGTGTAATGGAAGAGCTTGGTGTACTTGAACAAATCGTCTTTGAAGACGGAGTGAAATTCAAGGGAAGCTGTAATCATCAGGATCACCATCATCATATGATCTGCCTTCAATGCGAGAAAACCTACCCGATTAATTTCTGCCCGATGAATTTAACGGATACACCTGATCAATTCCGGGTAGTCAAGCATAAATTTGAGGTGTTCGGTTATTGCAAAGAATGTGAAGAGAACCGGGAAGAAGAACTAGTCGCAGCAGCTAATCACAAAAAAGGGGTTTAAGGATGGCGACCCTTCGAAGAACGATTCAGGCTCCCATTCGGGTGTACCGCAAGTACATTTCCCCGATTAAGCCTGCCACTTGTCGCTTCTATCCAACCTGCTCTGCCTATGCATTGGAAGCGATTGAAGTCCATGGTCCTCTAAAAGGCTCATGGCTTGCTGCCAAGCGGATTGCTAGATGCCATCCCTTCCATCCAGGGGGACTTGATCCGGTTCCGCCTCTTGAGGAACACCCCACGAAGAAGGATTCTGCTCGCGCGACTTGACACGAACCCTTGCCATTGGGTATATTCACAATAATAGTATGAATTCCGAGGAACGGATGAGTAAATCGGTACGTCCATTACAGAGAGCCGGAACGAGCTGAAAGCCGGCATGGAGCGTTAGATTGAATATGGTCCGGGAGGAACTGTGTTCGAGCGGGAACTGCAATTAAGGTTCACGTAAGATAACGGCGTGTTCCAGCGTTAATGGACAGTTCCCGCGAGGGAACTGGCGAAGCCTGTTCTCTGTGAAGAGACAGGAAATTTGGGTGGTATCGCGTGAGTTATACTCTCGCCCCATTATAGGGGCGGGAGTTTTTTGTCTTTTTATGAAAGAAAGGATGATTAATCAATGAGCGAGAAGAAAACTTTTTACTTAACTACACCAATCTACTATCCGAGTGATAAGCTGCATATCGGACATGCTTATTCTACCGTAGCTGGAGATGCAATGGCTCGCTACAAACGTCTACGCGGCTATGATGTACGGTATCTTACAGGTACAGACGAGCATGGTCAAAAGATTGAACGGAAGGCAGAGGAAGCTGGCAAAACCCCTCAGCAGTTCGTAGATGACATCGTTGTTGGTATTAAAGAATTATGGCGCAAGCTAGACATCTCCAATGATGACTTTATCCGTACAACGGAAGAACGTCATAAAAAGGTTGTTCAGGATATTTTTGATCGACTGCTCAAGCAAGGTGACATCTATAAAGGTGAATACGAAGGCTGGTACAGTATTCCGNNAGGCGGATGAAACCTTTTATACAGAAACACAATTGGTTGATATCGTTCGAGATGAGAATGGCGTAATTATCGGCGCAAAAAGCCCAGATAGCGGTCATCCCGTTGAACTGGTGAAGGAAGCAAGTTATTTCTTCCGGATGAGTAAATATGCGGATCGATTGCTGCAATTTTATGAGGAGAATCCGGAATTTATTTTGCCGGAATCCCGTAAGAACGAAATGATCAATAACTTTATCAAGCCTGGTCTGGAGGATCTTGCGGTTTCCCGTACGACATTCGATTGGGGAGTTAAAGTTAAAGGTGACGAAAAGCATGTAGTGTACGTATGGATTGATGCTNNATGGCCTGCAGACGTACACATCGTCGGCAAAGAAATCGTCCGTTTCCATACGATATACTGGCCGATTATTCTAATGGCACTGGGTGAACCTCTTCCGAAAAAAGTGTTTGCACATGGCTGGCTGCTTATGAAGGATGGCAAAATGTCGAAATCCAAGGGTAATGTAGTAGATCCTGTTACTCTGATTGATCGTTACGGCCTGGATGCACTGCGTTATTACCTGCTACGGGAAGTACCGTTTGGTTCGGATGGTACATTCACACCTGAAAGCTTTGTAGATCGGGTTAACTATGATCTTGCTAATGACCTTGGTAACCTGTTGAACCGGACAGGTGCGATGGTGGAGAAGTATTTCGGTGGAGAGCTTCCAGCATATGAGGGAAATGTAACAGCTTTTGATGGTGAGCTTCAAGCAGCGGCAGAGAACACTTATGCCAAAGTAGAAGAAGCAATGGAAAAAATGGAGTTCTCCGTAGCGCTGACAGCTATCGGGACGTTTATCAGCCGTACCAATAAATATATTGATGAGACGCAGCCATGGGTGCTTGCTAAGGATGAGAGCAGAACTGCCGAGTTGGCCTCAGTGATGAGACATCTCGTGGAAGGTCTTCGTACGGCTTCCATTCTTCTGCAACCATTCGTGACGCAAACCCCAGCGAAGATTTGGGAACAGCTTGGAATCGAATCAGGTGAGCTGACGACATGGGACAGCGGCAAGACCTTCGGTCTGATTCCGGCAGGAACGAAGCTGGTGAAAGGCAATCCTATCTTCCCGCGTCTGGATGTGGAGCAAGAGGTAGCTTATATCGCAGAAGCCATGGGCGCTGGTAAGCCAACTGCTGAAGTGACCGAAGCAGCACCTGCTGCGACTACAGTATCGGAGCCTGAGGAAGAGCATAAAGAAGAGATCGGCATCGACGATTTCGCGAAGGCTGAGCTACGTGTAGCTCAAGTCATTGCGGCTGAGCCCGTAAAGAAAGCCGACAAGCTGCTGAAGCTACAATTGGATCTAGGTTATGAGCAGCGTCAAGTCGTTTCTGGTATCGCGAAGTTTTACACACCGGAAGAGTTGGTGGGACAGAAAGTGATTTGTATTGTGAATCTTAAGCCAGTGAAGCTTCGTGGGGAGTTATCTCAAGGAATGATTCTAGCGGCTTCTAAAGGTGATCAGTTGACCATCGCCACAGTTCCAGACAGCATGCCAAATGGAGCTATTGTGAAGTAAGACTAGTTATGTAGAATATATAAATGTAATTGTTATATTAAGAAAGGGAATGTTCCTTCAGCTGGATAAGCTGTGGGAACATTCCTTTTTTCAAAATATAAGAATTTATAAGTTCCATTTATAAATTATCCTTATATTTCTCGCTTAAACACTTACCGTCCTTATAGGGACGCCGAAGGCGTTTATGCTTGAAGTAAAAGCAGGGTTAAGGTTCAGAGTCATCTTACCAGGATTTATTGTTGACTTATCGTAATGATTACTATTATACTTCTAATAGTAAAGATTACGATTTGAGAGGAAGATCAATTTAATGGTTGCTATGAAGTCACGAATAAGTCTGCTTATACTTGCACTGGTGCTTGTATTTACACTCACTGCATGTGGACCTAAGAGCAGTGGAAGTATAGTTGAAGGGAAAGTAAATGTTGTAACCACTTTTTATCCTATTTATGAGTTTACTCGGGAAATTGGTGGAGATGATATAAATGCCATTAATTTGCTTCCAGTTGGCGTAGAGCCACATGATTGGACACCGCGCAGTCAGGATATTATCAACACCTCCAAAGCGCAATTGTTCCTGTATAATGGAGCAGGGCTTGAGGGTTGGGTTCCTAATTTTCTAAAAGGACTTGATAGTAGCAGCAAGGCGGTAGCCGTTGAAGTAAGTAAAGGCATTGATTTAATAATGACCGATGAAGATGACGGACATGATCACGGGGGGAGTGGTGAAGAGGATCATCATGAGGAAGATGCTGATCATAATAGCCATGCTGCTGGGGACAGCCTTCATACAGACCCACATACCTGGGTAAGCCCGAAGTCAGCGATCATTATGGCCCGTAATATAAAAGAAAGTCTTCAGTCCGTGGACCCAGAGCATAAAGATAGTTATGAAGAGCGTTACAATAAGCTTGCTGAACGTTTACAGGCTTTGGATAGTAAATTTGAACAAGAGCTTACAAAGCTGCCTAACCACAAAATTGTAGTCTCGCACCAAGCATTTTCATACCTTACTCGTGATTATGGGCTTGAACAGCATGCGATTATGGGATTATCCCCAGACGCTGAGCCGCGTGGACAGGATTTAGTGAACCTGGCGAAGATGGTTAAAGAAGAAGACATTCGGTATATCTTTTTTGAAGAGCTGGTCTCCGATAAACTGGCTAAGACGTTAGCAGCTGAAGCCGGTGTGTCTACAATGGTTCTTAATCCGGTAGAGGGTCTTACTGCGGAGCAAGAAAAGAACGGGGATAACTACTTCACCTTGATGGAGAAAAATTTGCAAAATCTGATTATGGCTTTACAATAAAAAGGAAAGTATAAGGAAAAGGCGGTGCTTAAGCATGC
The DNA here is from genome assembly GCA_002438345.1 of Paenibacillus sp. UBA6285. GTDB lineage: Bacteria > Bacillota > Bacilli > Paenibacillales > Paenibacillaceae > Paenibacillus_AQ. Next base: position 1,038 of record DJUJ01000194.1, on the reverse strand, counting down.
AATCGGTATCCTTGGACTGCCATCAGCATATCATCGATATACAGGATCTTTCTTTTTCATATGGCGAACAGAAGGTTATTTCGAATCTTAACTATAGTGTAAGAGAGCGAGACTTCCTCGGTATCATTGGTTCTAATGGCGCTGGTAAAACAACACTGATGAAGATGATTGTCGGTTTGCTTCCGGCTAGCAGTGGTGAAATTAAATTATTCGGAACGCCTGTCCGCAAGTTTAAAGACTGGGAACGGATAGGTTATGTTCCGCAAAAGAACGCCTTCAACCCGCTGTTTCCAGCAACGGTGCGTGAAGTAGTGTTATCTGGTTTGTACAACAACAAGAATCTTATTCGAAGAGTATCTAAGGCTCAGCATCGTCAGTGCGAAGATGCACTGGAAGTGATGCGAATACAAGATATTGCGGAGAAAAGAGTAGGCCAGCTGTCAGGCGGTCAGCAGCAGCGTGTATTTCTGGCGCGTGCTTTGATCAACCATCCGGACTTGCTGATTTTGGATGAGCCTACAGTCGGTATTGATGCTGAATCACAAGCAGGATTCTTTGATTTAATTACACATATGCATGCCCATCATCATATGACATTCCTAATGGTGTCGCATGATATCGACATGATTAAGAATTACTTAGGTAATGAACCTGTGCAAACGAACGGCAAGATTAACTTTTTCTCCCGTCACTCTCATGATTTGCAGAATTGTACGGAAGAGAACCTGCAGCATACGCTTTCTTAGGTCTTAGTTAAACTCTGATAGTAGAAGAGGTCTCTCTATTATTGGCGGGCATACATAGAGCTGGAGAGTGGGAATTGCAAGCAGTTGAGATCAGCTTAAAGCGGTATTTGACCTTTCCGTATCTAAATACCGCGACGCTGTAAGCGTGCCCCGTAAGGGGCGAAAGCGATCTTTCCCCGACCTATCTAGGTTCAGTAACCCGTCCTCCTACGCTAGTTGATCTTAGCGGGTGTCCAGAGGGCAGAGCCCTTGGGGCCCTCCCTTGGAAGGGAGGGTTTGGGAGGGATCGAAA
>DJUJ01000193.1:20891-21162 GCA_002438345.1 Paenibacillus sp. UBA6285 | reverse complement strand
ACTTTTTCAGTGGCCTCGATTACGATGCAGGCTCTTTTTTTGTCATAATAACATGTTGTTTAATCCGCTGAAAGAGTGTATTTAGCTCGATCTGTAGTTATTTCCGCCTTGCGATCACCTATGTCCTCAATACGAAGCCCGTCAATAGCTAAGTCATAGGTGGAGTGTGGTAGCGATACTAGCTCACCATCGGCGTTTAAAGTGCTGCCAAATCCTTTTAATATTAATGCACTCCCTAGATAATCATCGATAACATCATCCGCACTCCGAA
>DJUJ01000193.1:10060-20829 GCA_002438345.1 Paenibacillus sp. UBA6285 | reverse complement strand
TAACAATGGTTTCATTTACATGACTGTTAATCCAATCCATAAGTTTCTGTATACTTTGTTCCATAAGATGATCCCACCCTTACCTCTAAGATTATTATGTTTAAGTTACCCTTTTCTTTTCATTTGAATCCATATTTTTGCCACATCTCAGCGTTAAAGAACACAGGAAGGTACTAAGGAATAGCGAATGTTACAGATTAGCAACAACAGAGGTAATCCCCTACAACCAGAATAAGGATAGAAAGAAGTTAACTATTCGGAAAAGGTGGTAGTGCCATTGATTCAGCTAACCGAGGTCTCAAAGTATTATCAAGAGAGGTGTGTGGTTGATCGAATTACGTTCACGGTGGAGAAGGGAGAGGTCTTTGGATTCCTAGGTCCTAATGGTGCTGGGAAAACAACAACAATGCGAATGATGACAGGTCTTCTTCAGTCTACAAGCGGAGAAATTATAATTAATGGCATGAATATTTTACAGCATAAAAAAGAAATCCATGCCCAAATTGGCGTTGTTTTCGAGCTTCCCAATCTGTATATGCGTTGTTCTATCCGAGATAATCTGGAACTGTTTGCTGATCTGTATGGTGTACCCGTAAAGCGAGTGAATGAAGTGATGGAGACCCTCCAACTGTTAGACAAGGAAAAAGCTAAGGTGAGTAGTTTGTCCAAAGGTTGGAAGCAGCGCGTCCTAATCGCCAGAGCATTATTACATAAGCCCCAAGTGTTGTTTTTAGATGAGCCTACCAGTGGATTAGATCCAAATTCAGCTTCACTCATTCGTAATCACATCAAGAGAATTCAAGAAGAAGGCACAACCACTGTCTTAACGACACATGATATGCACGAAGCCGAAGAATTAAGCGGTAGAGTGGGTATTATGCATGCTGGCGCATTGGTGGCACTCGATGAACCGCATAGACTTAAGACCATTTATGGTAAACCAGAAATTGAAGTGAATTATCTGCAGGATGGGGAAGTTATTATGAAATCCTGGCCGATCGCGGAAGAAGCTACCAAAGATTATATCTATCAGCTAATGTCTACTTATCAAATCTTAAGTATGCATAGTAAAGAGGCTTCGCTGGCAGATGTATTCGCTGCCCTGACGGGAAGTGAGTTAAGTTGAGTTATCAGTTATGGAAGCTATTTAAGCATGAATGTAAGGATATACTTCGTAATCCAGCGACTGTGATTTTAATTATTTTGCCTATATTTATGGCTAAGGTAATCATCACAGTAGTAGACAAGAGTGGTCTTGATTTCATGCTTCTTTCTACTTGGATATTGTTTGCGCAAGTAATGGTAGGGATAATGATTACCGGCCCAGGATTAATTGTGGAGCGGGAAAGTAAAACTTTCGATGCGCTGTTGATCACACCCTTAAGCAGAGGTCAGATCATTGCTGCTAAGGGCGGAGCAGTGCTTGTCTGCTCATTATTTTCTCAAATGATTGTGTTTATAATAACCAAAGGGATCCGCGATTTATTACCTATGCTTTTGTATATGGTATTAGGTGGGATTATTTTTGTTCAAATCGGAACTATTATTGGATTAAAGGTGAAGTCCTCTAAAAATGGTTCAGCCGTTAGCTCCGCATTTATGGTTGTTTTTTTCTTGGTAGCTTCTGTTTATTTAGCACTTCCAGAATGGACATATCCGATCTTTGCTGTTCTGCCAAGTATTGAAATCGTTGAGAATTTGAACAGTATTCTTAATGGAGAAGGATTATTGCTCGTAGAAAGTCTGCTCTTGCTCTTGTGGATTGTGGTGCTTTCGGTCTGGATTTGGAAGACGGGTAAAGAGTAGAACTTGTCAGGAGCGGGCTCCCATGGTATAGTTCAAGACGCAATATGTTTTAAGAAGAAGTCTGCACGGATTGTGCAGGAGAGGTTCGCGAACTCCCTCTATAAAAAACTAAGAGTATATTAAACGTATAAGCGGATGCTGTCCTTAAACCGGATGCTGCCTTCGTTTCTTCTTAGTAGAGCCAAGTTTTCGAAATCTCGTTCTTCTTTCCATTACCGGCCAAGGCCGAAGGAAAAGAGAGGGGTTTTTTGTCGTGTCAGATGGAAGATTGAAAGAGGAAATGCAAGAAGTCACTTTGCTTGGTAATCAGGGAACACAGTACAAGTTTGGTTATGATCCAGCTATTCTTGAGGTGTTTGATAACAAGCATCCTGGGCGTGATTATTTTGTTAAATTCAACTGCCCTGAGTTCACTAGCTTATGTCCTGTAACAGGACAGCCGGATTTTGCCACACTGTATATTTCGTATATTCCTGAACAGAACATGGTGGAATCCAAATCTTTAAAGCTGTATCTGTTTAGTTTCCGTAACCACGGTGACTTTCATGAGGACTGTGTCAACATTATTATGAATGATCTGATCTCACTGATGGACCCACGTTACATTGAGGTATGGGGCAAGTTCACTCCGCGTGGAGGCATATCGATTGATCCTTATTGCAACTATGGAAGACCGGGTACGAAGTATGAGGCGATGGCGGAGCACCGCTTAATCAATCATGACCTCTATCCTGAAAAANNATTTAGATGAATAAAAAAGCACTCGTCGTATTCAGCGGCGGACAAGATAGCACCACTTGCCTGGTTTGGGCGTTGAAGCAATTTGAGGAAGTGCAGGTAGTCACCTTCAATTACAATCAGCGTCATGCGGCTGAAATCGAAGTTGCAACAGAAATTGCAGCTAAGTTTAATGTAAAACAACATATTCTTGATTTAGGGTTGCTTAACCAACTTGCACCGAATGCACTTACCCGTCAGGATATTGATATCGTTGCTGGCGAAGGCGATGAGCTTCCTAGTACGTTTGTGGACGGACGAAATCTGCTGTTTTTATCTTTTGCCGCGATATTGGCGAAGCAGATGGACTATTCCCATATTGTCACTGGTGTCTGCCAAACGGACTTTAGTGGGTATCCGGACTGCCGTGATGTTTTTGTAAAATCATTGAATGTTACGTTGAATTTATCTATGGACTATGAGTTTGCGATACACACTCCACTGGCCCGNNTGATTATGTTCGCGAGCACACACTGACCTGTTATAACGGTATTATTGGAAGTGGTTGTGGAACTTGTCCGGCTTGTCTATTACGTCAGCGTGGTCTTGAGCAATATGAGGCGGAGAGAACGGAGGTCGGTTCTTAATGCTTAACGAGGTCTCTGTCTGCAAAATATTTACGTTCGACTCGGCGCATCAACTAGTGGGTCACAAAGGGAAATGCAGCAATCTGCATGGACATACTTATAAGCTCGAAGTAGTGCTTAAGGGCAAACCTATGACCGCGGAAGGTCATTCGGATGAAGGTTTTGTTATTGATTTCAGCGATATCAAAACGACAGTGCAACAAAGCCTTGTAGATCGATTAGATCACGCTTTTCTTGCTATGGGAAATGAACCTGTGTTAGAAACGTTAACGAATACGGGCTCCAAAGTAGCCTTGTTGTCTTTCCGCACCACAGTTGAGAATATGTCCTCATATATTGCCTTTAAGCTTAAGCAAGCAGGGCTGCCTTTGTACTCTGTAAAGCTATGGGAGACACCAACCTCCTGGGCAGAGGTGCTGGCTGAAGATATCCCTGAAGATGGGCCATCTTACCGGTTGTATGGGGGCTGTGACTGTGAGTAAGATTCCCGTAATTGAAATGTTCGGTCCCACCATTCAAGGTGAAGGTGCGGTAATTGGGGTGAAGACGATGTTTGTCCGCACCTATGGCTGCGATTACCGCTGCGGCTGGTGTGACTCCGCTTTTACCTGGGATGGTACTGCTAAGGATAAGGTTCGAATGATGGAAGCGGTTGAAATCATGAATGAACTATTGGCTTTAGCTGGGGATAATTTCGACTGTGTTACGATTTCAGGCGGTAATCCTGCCTTGATTGGTGAAGGAATGGGTACTTTCATTAACCTGCTACATGAGCGAGGGATACAAGCTGCTATAGAAACTCAGGGCAGTAAATGGCAGGAATGGTTCAATGACGTGGATGTGCTGACCATCAGTCCGAAGCCACCAAGCTCAGGGATGACGACGAATTGGGAGATGCTAGATAACATCATGCGTAGGATGGAGAATCTGGGACGTTCCACGCATAGCTTAAAGGTCGTTGTGTTTGATGATAGGGATTTTGATTATGCAAAAGAGATCCACCAGCGATATCCGGATGTGCAGCTCTTTCTGCAGCCCGGTAATGATGATGTCACTGAAGAGGGCGACATTTCTGCTAGACTTTTGGGAAGGCTGGAATGGTTGTTTAATAAAGTAATCGTAGACTCTGAAATGAATAAAGTACGTGTCCTTCCACAGCTGCATGCATTGATCTGGCATAATAAGCGTGGCAAGTAAAAAGTATTGAAATGTAACGGGTGTCTGCTCAGCAGATGCCCTTTTTTTATTGATTTAAGTCTTTAAATAGGTAGATAGAATGTCCCATAATCTGGTATGATTTTCATAAAAGTTGTAGGAGGTACCTAATGGGAAATTCAACTGCACTATTAATTATCGATGTTCAAGAAGCTATGTTCTCCTATCCTGATCAAAAGCTGTACGATGAAGAGGGTGTAATGGAGAGAATTATTTCCCTTCAGAACAAAGCTAGGCTGGCAGGTACTCCAATAGTTTATATTCAACACACCGAAGATGATGAATACACAAAAGGTACACCCACATGGCAGATCAGTCACCGCATCACACCGCAGGAAGACGAAGTTATTGTGGAGAAGCCTACGTGGGATGCTTTTCACCGAACCGAACTGCAAGATGAGCTACAGAAGCTCGGGATCACGAATCTGGTGATTTGTGGGATGCAAAGTGAGTTCTGTCTAGATACGACCATAAGACGCGCTTACAGCATGGGATATAAAAATGTGCTGGTTTCAGATGCTCATAGCACCTTTGATAACGGGGTTCTAAGTAGTAGTGAGATCGTTAAGCATCATAATGCGGTAATCGGAGGGAGATTCGCCCAGTTACGAGCTGAAAGCGAGGTTCAGTTCTAGATGAATACACCTCAAGCTGCCATGAAACCTATTCAGCGTTCTCGACTTAGACTATTTGCCGGAAAGCGGTATTTTATTTGGAAAAGATACTTGAAATGGTGCACTAGCCGCAGTAAGGTAGCGAAGCAGCGCACTAGTGATATTTTATCTTATGAGGCAATGAATCACGCTACACCATTATTAAGAAGTCTTCGGAATGTAGATATGGTGCTTCAATACAATAAAATAACTAATTTACGGCTGGCGATCGCGAAACTGGATGGACTCATGGTACGTCCGGGGGAGACTTTCTCTTATTGGAGATGCATCGGTAAGCCCAGTAAACGAAAAGGCTATTTGGATGGGATGGTGCTGCATTATGGGGGCTTCCATTCTGGAGTTGGCGGAGGCTTATGCCAGTTGTCCAATCTCATCTACTGGATGACACNNATAACGGAACGTCATCGGCACAGCTATGATGTATTTCCAGATGAACAGCGTACACAGCCATTTGGAAGCGGGGCTACCTGTTCTTATAATTATTTGGACCTTCAAGTGAAGAATAACACGAATCAAACGTATCAATTAAAGCTCTGGCTGGATGATAGCCATTTGCATGGGGAATGGAGATGCGATGAGCAGTCTCTTTATGAATATGAAGTGTATGAAAGTGACCATAGGATTAGCTTGGAGCCTTGGGGTGGATATATACGTAGCAATCGGATTAGTCGAAAAGTATATACACGTACCGGCGACCTAGTTGGAGAGGAAGCTGTAACGGATAACTATGCGCTTATGATGTATTCCCCGCTTCTTCATGGATAAGAGCAATTTGATATTTCGCTGTACCCATAAAGCATATACTCTCGTCAGAAATGACATTGCTTATGCTTTTTTTAGTGAAATTTAATGAAAATAGATGCATTTTTTCACGGTCTGCGTTAAATTAACATATGTGACTTAAGATAGTGAAAGGACGCGTACCATGTGAAGCTTAAAAAACCACCACTTCCTATTCCCATTTTAATGTTGATTGGGATTGTGGCTATCTCTTTTTCTGCCATTTTTATAAAATGGTCTGCAGCACCAGCATCTGTACAAGGAATGTATCGGCTTCTGTTCACCTCACTGCTGATGTTGCCTTTTGCAAGACCTTACAGTGGAGCTGCGTTCGCTCTTCGTAAAAAAGACTGGATCATGCTTATGTTCTCAGGCGCTATGCTAGCTCTACATTTTTTGCTTTGGATGGGCTCTTTGAAGTATACTTCGGTAGCAAGTTCAACGATGATCATGGCGCTGGAGCCAGTGTTTATTATGCTGGGCGTTTATTTTTTGTATAAGGAAAAAACGGCTGTGTCTGCTATTCTGGGGCTGAGTATTGCTATTGGCGGAGTAGTGTTTATCGGCTGGGGAGATATTGGTATTTCTGCGGATAATCTGAAAGGTGATTTGTTATCGGTTGGAGGAACAGTAGCGGTAGCTGTGCATATGCTTATCGGTCAAAAGCTTGTAGTGCGCATGCCCTCATATTTGTATAGCTTGATAGTGTTCTTGTCAGCGGCTGGTGTGTTTGCCATATACAATCTGATTATGGGGATTTCCTTCTTCAACTATCCTGCGAATGAGTGGGGAATCTTCCTATTGCTTGCAGTGGTACCTACGGTATTCGGCCATATTTTATTTAATTGGCTACTACAGTATGTATCCGCAACTACGGTATCTATGAACATCTTAGGCGAACCAGTGGGGGCTAGTATCCTTGCTTATTTGCTCTTAGGAGAACAATTAACTGCGCTACAATGGGCAGGTGGACTTTTGGTTATGTTTGGACTGGGCGTATATTTGTATGCTGGAAGAAAGAAAACGATTCAGATGGCAGATGCCATTCAGAATGCTTCATAACAGATATTTTAATCATAAAGGGGTCGCAAGGTATGGAAGAACAAGATCAAATTGTAGATCAGAATACTGAAAAAAACACAGGGCCAACGAGTGAGGAACTATGGAACGAAGACACGTACACAGCTTGGGTTGCTCGATTTGGTACACCGTCAGAGGCAGCAGCCAAGTTAATCAAGGAACCAAGTGCAAAGCTGTACCCGCTCTCTACTTATTTTGGAGATGTGCAGGGTAAAAAAATGATGAATCTTATGGGATCAAACGGAATGAAGGCAGTTGCACTGTCATTACTTGGGGCGGACGTAACGGTTGCCGACTTCTCGGAAGTAAATGCGCATTATGCGTCTGATCTTGCACAAGAAGCAGGTGTTCAGCTTACCTACATCGTATCGGATGTTCTTAAGCTTCCAGACCACGTGCTCGACGGTTCATATGATATCGTATTTGCTGAGTTAGGGATTGTACACTACTTTACCGACCTTGCACCGTTCATGGAAACAGTCTGTAGATTGCTATCTCCCGATGGGGTATTTATTCTTCGGGATTTCCATCCTGTGACGACTAAGCTTATTTCGTCCAAAGGATCTACTGCTAAGGTTCGCAAGCACAAAGTTAGCGGTGACTATTTCAATACGACATTGGAAGAAAAAAAGGTCTCGTACTCTAAGTATTTGCCTTCCACAGGTAAACCAGTAGGCGAACAGGAACATAGCGTTGTATATTGGCGCCGCTGGACACTTGGAGAAATTGTAACAGCTGCTGCCAGTTCTGGACTAGTGATCCGCCAATTAGTCGAAGAACCCAATCTATCCTCGGACGTTTATGATAAAGGAATACCAAAGACGTTCACCTTGATGGCTGGAAAGGGTCTGTAATAAACATATGCGCTGAACTGAGATTGTCTCGGTTCAGCTTTTTTGTAAATATAAGAAAGTATATATTTTACGCAATACATTATCCATATATTTCTCGTAGAAACGGCTGCACCGTCCCTGAAAAGACGGCGCAGCCGTTTCTGCTTGGTTCAAAACATAAAATTTTAAACGTTTTTGCGGAGAATATTCCATTACATTGGAAAGTTATAGGATATACAATAATTTTACATTCAAGATTGAAAGCGATTACTTCATAAAAAAGCATTCATAAATTTGAGGTGGATATCAAATGGACGAAGTATTGCTCCGTATGGCGGGAATCGATAAATTTTTCCCAGGTGTTCATGCATTGAATCAATGTCAATTTGAACTGAAGCGTGGAGAAGTTCATGCATTAGTTGGAGAAAATGGTGCTGGGAAGTCTACCCTGANNAACTGGTGTCTATTCCAAGGATGCGGGTCAGATGTGGTACAAGGGATCAGAGGTGGAAATTACCAATACCCGTGCTGCGCAGGAACTCGGGATCAGTATTATCCATCAAGAATTGAATTTAATGCCGCATCTTACAGTGGCCCAAAATATATTTATTGGTCGTGAGCCGCGTAAGGCACTGAAATGGTTCGTTGATGATCAGGAACAGAATCATAAGGTGCAGGAACTGTTTGATCAGATGAACCTAAAGTTGGATCCGAAGACTTTGGTCTCAGACCTGACTGTCGCTAATCAGCAAATGGTTGAAATCGCCAAAGCATTGTCCTTCAATGCGGAAGTACTGATTATGGATGAACCAACCGCAGCGTTGACAGATATGGAAATTAACGAGTTATTCCGTATGATCGAGCAGTTACGACAAGAAGGGGTAGGCATCATATACATCTCTCACCGAATGGATGAATTGAAACAGATCACAGACCGCATTACAGTCATGCGTGATGGTTGCTATGTGGATACCGTTCGGACGGATTCGGTAACGATTGATCAAATTATTAGCATGATGGTCGGTCGTGAACTTTATCAAGCGTCAAAGCCGACAATATCGAAACAGACACAGCAAGTTGTATTAGAAGTTCAGAATCTATCCAGTGGGCAATTGTTGAAGGATATCAGCTTTCATCTGAATAAAGGTGAGATCCTGGGTTTCGCTGGATTAATGGGAGCTGGTCGTACTGAAGTTGTTCGCGCCGTATTTGGGGCTGATCCTATCGATAAAGGTGAGATTAAGCTGCATGGAAACACGGTTCGTATAAGGCAGCCTCATCAAGCAGTGCAGCATGGTATTGGCTATTTGTCCGAAGATCGCAAACGCTACGGACTGCTTGTAGATATGGACATTAGCATGAATAATGCGATTGCTTCCTTCTATAAATTCCGTAATGCATTCGGATGGATGAGGGATCGGGAGATGCGAAAGTCAGCGGAGCAGCATGCAGAAGCACTAGCAACTAAGACTCCTAGTGTAAGTCAAAAAGTCAAATTCCTATCCGGTGGTAATCAGCAAAAAGTGGTTATCGGTAAATGGTTGACAAGAGACTGCGATGTGCTGATCTTCGACGAACCGACACGTGGTATTGATGTAGGGGCGAAAAGTGAGATCTATAAGTTGCTTGATCAGCTTGCGAGTGAAGGAAAGGCAATCATTATAGTCTCTTCAGATCTCCCAGAANNGTGAGCCATCGCATTATTGTCATGTGTGAAGGACGTATAACTGGAGAACTAATCGCAGAAGAAGCATCGCAAGAAGCAATTATGAAATATGCGACGATGCGTTCATAATCGTTCAAGAGTTTATCGGAGGTGTCAAGGTCATGAAGATTGCAGATAAAGGGAATAGCAAGCCTATCGGCTCGAAGCAAACTGGAGCGCAAACAGGATTTAAACAAAAATTATTGGCATTCGCAAGTTTGATCATATTGGTCATAATATTTTCATTAGCATCAAGCAACTTTTTTCAATTCTCCAATCTAGTCGGGATTCTGGTCTCTACAGCTGTAATTGGAGTATTAGCGCTTGGAGCAACCTTTGTAATTATTACGGGTGGAATCGACCTTGCCTTGGGTACTGTGATGACCTTCTCCTCTGTGATGGTTGGCGTCATCATTACATTCTGGGGTCTGCCCGTTCCACTCGGAATTGTAGGCGGGATTCTAGCGGGTGCACTATGCGGTTTTATAAGCGGTTTAATGGTGGCGAAGATGAATATTCCACCTTTCATTGCTACTCTGGCGATCATGATGGTCACTAAAGGATTATCACTTGTCATAACAGGTGCCAAGCCTATTTATTTCAATGATGATCCGATATTTGCCAAGATTGCAATGGGTAAGATGATCCCAGGTATTCCGAATACCATCATTATCTTCCTATTACTCGGTATTATCGCAAGCATTATCTTGTCGAAGACGATTATTGGACGCTATAACTTTGCGCTTGGCAGCAATGAAGAAGCGACTCGCTTATCAGGTGTGAATACGGTCAAATGGAAGATTGTAATCTATTCCATTACAGGGATCTTCAGTGGAATCGCTGGAATCCTGATGGCATCACGTCTAAATTCAGCACAGCCGTCACTTGGCACTGGTTATGAGCTAGAAGCCATAGCTGCAGTCGTTATTGGAGGCACATCATTGAGTGGGGGCGTAGGTTCTATTCTAGGTACGATTATCGGTGCACTGATTATGAGTGTATTAACGAACGGCTTACAGATTATGTCCGTTGCTCAGGAATGGCGGACAGTCATTGTCGGTGTAGTCATCATTATAGCAGTATATGCTGATATTCTTCGCAGAAGGAAGCAATGAACGAGGTATTATCTCCATATGGAGTGATATATAAAGCAAATGACGAGGGGGAAGATTTAAATGAAACAGCGTCGCAGAGGGATTATCATGATTGCCAGTTTGTTACTGGCTACCACCTTACTTGGTGCTTGTAACAACAGTGATAGCAAAAAGAGTGCATCCGGTTCAGACAAACCATATATCCCAGTCATTTCAAA
>DJUJ01000193.1:7120-10044 GCA_002438345.1 Paenibacillus sp. UBA6285 | reverse complement strand
GTCGAGATCACGTTTGAAGGACCTGAAAATGAGAGTCAGGTAGATAAACAAATTGAAATGTTGCAGACGGCACTAGACAAGAAACCTGCAGCAATCGCATTAGCAGCTCTGGACAGCAAAGCAGCAATTCCTTATCTGGAAAAAGCAAAGGAAAACAATATTCCAATCATTGGCTTTGACTCTGGAGTAGACAGCGATATTCCTGTAGCAACAGCAGCGACTGACAATAAAGCGGCAGCAGCATTGGCAGCTGATAAAATGGCTGAGTTGGTTGGCAAGAAGGGCAAAGTAGGTCTAGTCGTACATGACCAAACAAGTAGCACAGGACAACAGCGTCGTGATGGCTTCTTAGAACAAATGAAAGCGAAATATCCAGATATTGAAGTGTTAGAGCCGCAATATGGCGGTGGAGATCAGTTGAAATCCACGGATCTAGCTAAAGCGATGATGCAGGCCAATCCAGACCTTAAAGGTATCTATGGCTCGAACGAAGGTTCTGCAGTAGGTGTGGCTAATGCTGTAAATGAATTGCAGATGGGTGGAAAGATTGTGGTCATCGGCTTTGACTCCGGTAAACAGTTAATGGACGCAATTCGTAGTGGTGTTGTGGCTGGTGCTGTTACACAGGATCCCATTGGTATTGGTTATCAAGCAGTGAAGGCAGCTGTGCAAGCGATTAAAGGGGAAGCTGTAGAGAAGAATATTGATACAGGGTTTCACTGGTACGATAAGAACAATATTGATTCAGATGAGATCAAACCTCTGCTATACGAATAGAAGATATTAATAATAGAGGTTGCCTCAAGAAGGCAACCTCTATTATGCTTATACAAAAAGGTAAACATTTACATTATAAGATGTTAATGAGTTAATAGCTGAGGAGGTGTTAGATGTATAAGATTATTCTGGTTGATGATGAAGATGAGGTTCGTGAGGGAATCAAACAGAAGATATCATGGAATAAATATGGTTTTGAGCTCGTTGGTGATTTCGATAACGGCAGAGATGCCCTTGAAGCGATCGAGCAGTATCGACCAGATGTGATTATTACAGATATTTGCATGCCCTTTATGGATGGATTAGGATTGGCCAAAGCTGTAATGGAACGTTATCGGGACATGAAGGTCATTATCGTAACTGGATATGAAGACTTCGAATACGCCAAGCGGGCTATAACCTTGAAGGTGACTGAATATTTGTTAAAACCGATTAATGCCCGTGAGTTTGCTGAATTTCTAAGCAAAATGAAGCAGGATTTGGATGAAGAGCATTTACAAAAAGCCAATATCGCTAAGCTTCGCATGCAATTAAATCAGAGCTTTCCTTTGCTCCGCGAACGATTTCTGGAGAAACTTGTTACTACTCGTATGAAAAACGAAGAGATCGAGAATAAAATGAATTATTTTCATATACAGTTGCAGGGTGCGGTTAAGCTTGCAATCGTAATAGATATAGAAATGGAGAATCGGAGCCAGGAGATTGCTTCTGATGCAGAGCTACTTCGTTTTGCCGCTTTTAACATTGTGCAGGAGCAACTTGAGAAGGAGCAGGGAGGCGTTGTGTTTCAGACGAGAGATGGTAAACTCGCCGCGATATTATCAGGGGATTCAGAAGAGATCGAAGTCACAACACAGCTTCTCGCGGATCAAGTTCAGACCAGCTTGAACAAATATTTGAAGCTGACGGCTACCATCGGCATCGGTCGAAAATACTCTGGCTTGCAGCAAATACCACAATCTTTCCAGGAAGCGATTTCATCGATAGAATATCGATATCTTTTAGGCATAGATAAGGTTATCTCCATTCAGGATCTTGAGTTTGGTAAAGGATTGGATCAAGCACATTTCTCATCATGGGAAAAGCAATTCATTTCCGCATTGAAGACAGGTAAAGCTTCAGCGATCTCGGAGGTCCTCTCCAAATGGTTTCAGGAACTAAAGAGTAATAGCTCCTCAATAGAAGGCTGCCGCAGTAGCATCTACCAGATGCTCGTCTCTCTAATGAATTATGTAGTGGATATCGGATTCCCTAATACAGTGCTTGTTTCTCAAGATATGTTCGCAGAGGTTGCTGCCCTAAAGACTTTAGATGAAGCTAGGAATTATCTAGAGAGAACTTGCCATGAGCTGATACTTAAGCTATCGGAACAAAGAACAACAGTTAGGATTTCTCAGATGAAAGCCGCGGAAGCTTATATTCGAGAGAATTATTGTAATGACAGCTTCTCACTCAATGAGCTGTGCAGCCATATTTTTATGAGCATCAGTTATTTCAGTGCGACTTTTAAACAGCATACCGGCGAGACCTTTATTGAGTATTTAACACGTCTCCGTTTGGATAAAGCTAAAGAACTCCTTGCAGTCACACAGTTGAAGACTTATGATATCGCTGCTAGAGTTGGCTATGCTGATCCACAGTATTTCAGTGTTATTTTCAAACGTAATGTAGGGATCACACCGAAGGAATATCGACAGCGACAGAAGGAGAATCTCCCTCTATGAAACGTTATCGCTTCTTTCGAAGTCGAAGTATTCATACTAATATTGCTATTTCATTTTCACTTCTTATCCTCTGTACGACTATGGTGCTGAGCTATACTTCATATCGGCTCTCCTCAGCCGCTGTCATGGGGAATTCCGTAGCCTACACTTCACAATTAATAGAACAAGTAAAACTGAACATCGAGAATTACATTAGCAATATGGAGAGTATTGCTGCATTGGTGTTAACTAGCAGTGATCTAGAGAAGTATGTGAAAGGTTCGAGTTCGGGGCAAGAAGGAGAGGCCAAGGATAAGCGGTTAGCAAGCCAATATCTTCGTTCTGTAGTCCAGTCCCGCACCGATATTTCTTCTATAGTGTATGCAAGCTCGGAAGGAATAACGGTTTCAGATCGACTGGATGCAGTTTTGAAACCGCTTCCCG
>DJUJ01000193.1:6806-6997 GCA_002438345.1 Paenibacillus sp. UBA6285 | reverse complement strand
TACAGCGTTATTAATAATCTGTGCAAACAAATCGAACTGGGAAAGCGCGGTTATGTATTCATCGTAGATCCGGCGGGGAGCCTGGTCTATCATCCTCAACAGCAACTGATCTACTCGCAGCTCAAGTTTGAGCAATTGGAAACGGTTCTCGGGATTAAGAGTGGATCAGTTACGGTTAACACTGGGGACGA
>DJUJ01000193.1:0-6743 GCA_002438345.1 Paenibacillus sp. UBA6285 | reverse complement strand
GACGAACAGAAACTGTACACCGTGGATACAACCAGCTTTGGCTGGAAGATTGTGGGGGTTACCTATCCAGATGATCTGGTTGCTAACAAACAGCGGATGCAAGGGACCGCCGCCTTGTGGGGAGCAGTAAGTCTGATCTTTGCTATGGCAATATCCGTGTTCCTCTCGTACGCTCTGACCAAACCGCTCAAGAATCTGGAAATGAACATGAAAAAAGCGGAACGAGGAGAGTTCGACATTCGCGTGGAGATTGAAAGCACGAACGAGATAGGTAAGCTTGCCCGAACTTTTAATCTTATGATCATGAAGATTAAGGAGTTGATGAGTCAGATTGTCATGGAGCAAGAGATGAAACGTGTGAGTGAGTTGAAGGCACTCCAAGCTCAGATTAAACCCCACTTTTTGTATAATACGCTAGACTCGATCATCTGGATGGCAGAGACTGGCAAGATGGAGGAGGTGGTCGAAATGACCTCATCTCTATCGAAGCTGCTGCGTTCTACGATCGGNNCAAGAGAACTAGAGCATATTCGGCACTATCTAACGATCCAGAACATGCGCTATCGCCATAAATTTACTTATTCTATAGAGGTTCATGAAGATATTCTTGAATGCAGTATTTTGAAATTGGTCCTTCAACCCTTAGTTGAAAATGCAATCTATCATGGCATAAAGCATAATCCTGAACAAGGTCACATTCTGATTAGGGGCAAAAGAGAGCAAAGCGATATTATTATTCAGATTATTGACAATGGTGTCGGCATGGATACAGAGCAGATTGGCAAGTTACTGCTTCAAAAGGCAGATTATAAGAGTGGCAGTGGTGTAGGAGTCGCGAATGTGAACCATCGAATTCAGCTTTATTTCGGGGA
Source organism: Paenibacillus sp. UBA6285 (assembly GCA_002438345.1). Taxonomy (GTDB): domain Bacteria; phylum Bacillota; class Bacilli; order Paenibacillales; family Paenibacillaceae; genus Paenibacillus_AQ. The sequence continues at coordinate 5,871 of DJUJ01000193.1, read as the reverse complement.
CCATTACGGTTTGTCTTTTGCAAGCGAAATGGAAGAAGGGACGACGGTTACGTTAAGAATTCCAGCGCTCTATGAGGAGGAGAGTTAATGAGCTCACTTTGGTCAAAAATAGGCCTGTCTGCTCTGCTGTTATTCTTCATTGTAGCGCTGGGGTGGGTAGGTTATCGTATGTTTACGAATGAACTGGATACAAAGGTCAGAACCATTATCTACGTTCCTAAGACTATCGATAGTAGTATTGAATTCTGGGAAGTGATGAAACAAGGTGTGGCGACTGCTGCCAAGGAATTCGGTGCAGATGTACATACGGTAGGAACAGATACCGAGCTAGATGTGGATAAGCAGATCCAACTACTGGAACAGGCGATTCAGGAGAAGCCCGACGCCATTATTTTGGCTGCTACCGACTATTATCGTCTCGTTCCAATTGCTGAGCAGATTAAGGCTGCTGGAATCATTCTTATTACGGTGGATTCGGGACTGAATGGCGGTGTATCAGAGAGTTTTATCGCCACAGATAATTACGAAGCAGGTCGTAAAGCAGGGCAGGAGTTGATTAAAAATATTCATAGCGACGATCAAGTCGCCATTATTAATTTTGTACAAGGCTCCGCTACAGCTATAGAGAGGGAGAAAGGGGTTCGGGATGCGTTATCTCAGAATGGAGTTAATCATGTGCACGATACCCTTTACAGTAACGGATCTTCGCGGAAGGCATACCAATTAACTATTGACCTTCTAAAGAATCAGCCACAACTAAAGGGAATTATTGGCCTAAATGAGCCATCTACATTAGGTGCGGGTCTGGCAATTATGGATATGGGCCTAAAATCAAAAGTGAAGTTGGTTGGATTCGACAATTCCAGTAGTGAAGTTCAGTTGCTGGAGAAAGAAATTATGCTGGGAACGGTAATTCAAAAACCTTTTACTATGGGGTATTTGTCTGTGAAAACTGCACTTGAGGTCGTTTCAGGTAACAAAGTAGATCCTATTATGGATACAGGCTCCGAATTCATTACGAAGGAAAATATGTACACAAGCGAGAATGAAAAGTTAATGTTTCCCTTCATAGAATAAGCAAGCAATAACGCCTTCGGCGTCCCTAAAGGACGGTAAGCGTTTATGCGAGAAATATAAGGATAAGTATAGTGTGAAACTTATACTTTCTATATTTTAAATAAGGGAGCTTCCAAAACCGTTATGGCTTTGGGAGCTCCCTTATTTTAGTTACTGGAGTCGTTTAATATTTCGGCAAATGATTGCTGCAACGGTGTTAATATATGATCTTTTCGCCAAGCCAGAACAAAACCACCGCTCTCAGGCAAAATTCCTGGCAGAGGAGTATAACAAAGACGACCCAATTCAAGTTCTACTTCAATACTAGCCTTAGAACAAATTCCTACTCCATCCCCCTGGCTGACTAACTTCTTAAGTGTCTCAGGTGAATTCAACTCTGATCGGTTCCACAACCTTATATGATTTAACTGTGCCCATTGATCCGCAAATCCCCGTAAACAAGAACCAACCTCATACTGAATCCAAGGCTCAAGCGCTATCTGTTCCGGTGTTAACTTCCCTATGTTCTCAAATGGATGTCCAGGTGTAAAAATAAGCACAGGTTCATCGCGGACAATAAGCTGAAAGTTAAAAGATTCATCATGCCAATCTGAAGTGTGTAAAATAGCCATTTGAATTTCTCGGCTCCGGAGCCGTTCTCGTAACAAAGTATCACTTTGGATGGTCATTGAGTTATTAATCCCCGGATATAGTTTCATGAATTGGATTAGCGCTTTAGGTAAAATATAAGTTGCAGGAATATAGCTTGCTTCCAGCTCTAATGTACCTTGTGTAGGGGAAGAAAACTGCTTTACAGTACGTTCAGCTTCGGCTGTGAGTGAGACGATCTTGATAGCATATTGATACAAGGCCCGTCCAGCATCTGTGAGCAGTACTCGTCCACTTCGATATAGGAATAAAGGAGTACCAAATTCATTCTCAAGATTCTTCATATGAAAAGACACGGTAGGTTGTTTAAGGCCTAATTCAGCAGCTACATCGGTTACTTTTTTATATTTTTCAAGTAGTATAACGATCTTTAATTTCATAATATTCATGACTTTCCTCCGCATAATGCTTAGTTGGATAACAAATTATATCCCCATTATAGATTATATCTATACATATATATAGTTTCTATTTGTATTTTTATCGTTGGCTTTACAAAGTTAAGAAGTTTCTCTAACGAACGAGCTCTAGAATAAGAAGAGTCAGAGGAGCCAAGAAGCTCCGGACAACAACATATGCGTTCGATGAACTTTTACAGTAAACAAGCATATGGGGGCCAAAGCTCCACAACACCATGTTAAAGCTTTCGAAGCCAGTTTTGTACGAACTGTATGAGGAAGCCATGCTAACAAAACATTTAGGAGGAGACAAAACAATGCAATTCAAAAAATCATGGATTATGACTTTGGCTTTAACAAGCGTACTGGCACTTTCGGCCTGCGGTAATGGTGGAGGAAACAACACGGGAGGAAACGCTGCAGCTACAAATGAAGGAAGCGGCGGTGCTAAAATAAGTGGTTCGATTCTAGCTTCAGGTTCAACTGCACTACAACCACTAGTTGAGCTGGTTGCTGAGAATTTCATGGATAAAAATGCTGGTGTGGACATTCAAGTTCAAGGCGGCGGTAGTGGTACTGGTCTGACTCAAGTTGCTGAGAAGCAAGTAGACATTGGAAACTCCGACGTATTCGCAGAGGAAAAACTAAAAGATAAAGATGCAGAAAAAGCAACAGCACTCGTAGATCATCAAGTAGCTGTAGTTGCGATCGCAACTGTAACACATCCTGATGCTGGTGTGGATAGCTTGACTAAGCAACAGCTTCTAGACATTTTCACAGGAAAGGTTACGAACTGGAAAGAAGTTGGTGGAGCGGATCAAAAAATCCAAATCATTAATCGTCCAGGAAGCTCCGGTACACGTGCAACTTATGAAAGTTATGCTTTAGGAACAAAAACTGAAGATATCAAAGGATCTATTCAAGAAGATTCCTCCGGTACCGTTAAGAAGATGATCGGAGAAACTCCAGGAGCTATCGGTTATCTGGCTCTTTCATACCTTGATGATTCCATCAAAACACTTAGCCTTGATGGTGTAGAAGCATCTGTAGACAATGTTATTTCTGGTAAATATCCAGTATGGGCTTACGAGCATATGTACACAAACGGCGAACCTAATGAAACGGTAAAAGCATTCCTCGACTTTTTCTTAACAGACGAAGTACAAACAGGTGAAGTCGTTGAGCTTGGGTATATTCCAGCAGTGAAAATGCAAGTAACACGTGACGTTGCAGGAACTGTTACAGCTAAGTAATTAGTAAGGATTAGAATCTCAAGTGATTAGAGGCGGATACATCTGCCTCTCTTTTCACTTTAGAAAGAGGGAGCAATTGAGGGTGAAACTAAAGAACTCACGCATCGAGAAACATCATATTGAAGATTTTGTGGGACGTACATATATGTCCTTCTGTGTACTGCTATTGATAACAATCATTGTATCGATGGTATATTTTGTAGCGTCTAAAGGCATTTCAACTTTCACAAGTGGCGATGTTAGCGTTTCTGATTTTCTATTCGGTACGAAGTGGTCACCTGAAGCAGATACGCCATCCTTTGGTGCTTTTCCGTTTATCGCAGGATCCTTCTTGGTCACTTTGCTTGCAGCATTGATTGCTAGTCCACTTAGCCTATGCGCTGCACTATTCATGACTGAGATTGTTCCAGGATGGGGGAAAAAATTGCTTCAGCCAGTGATTGAGCTGTTGGCAGGTATCCCTTCAGTTGTTTATGGTTTCATCGGATTAAGTGTTATTGTACCGTTTCTACGCAACAACCTGCCTGGTCAAGGCATCGGGGTAGCTGCAGGCGCGCTTGTGCTCTCGGTAATGATTCTTCCGACGATTACAAGCGTGGCTGCAGACGCGCTGGCTTCATTGCCGCAAAATTTAAAGGAATCCTCCTATGCGCTTGGTGCCACCCGGTGGCAGACGATCTCTCGAGTGATTATTCCGACAACGTTTCCTGCTATTATGACAGGTATTGTTCTGGGGATGGCACGTGCATTCGGTGAAGCCCTTGCTGTACAGATGGTTATCGGGAATGCGCCATTCGTACCTAAATCACTCTTTGAATCAGCTTCTACCCTGACGAGTGTGATTACGCTTGGAATGGGGAACACAACCATGGGCTCTGCGCACAATAATGCTCTGTGGAGTATGGCACTGGTTCTTATGCTAATGACCTTTGTATTTGTCTTCTTTGTGAGACTGCTTGGGNNGCTCATCGTAGCTATTCTTGTTAGTCTATTGGGATATATCCTCTTTCGAGGTATTAGTCATATTAGTTGGGATTTTCTATTCTCGGCACCGCAAAAAATCCGAGCAGGTGGAGGGATTGGCCCTCAGCTATTTAACTCCATATTCCTGTTAGTATTGACGCTAATTATTACAGTACCACTTGGATTGGGAGCCGGTATTTACATGGCTGAATATGCTCGTCCAGGTAAAATCACCAGCTTTATTCGCTTAATTGTTGAAGTATTATCTTCGTTCCCTTCAATCGTAGTCGGCTTGTTTGGTCTATTGCTGATTGTTAACTATTTCAATCTAGGCTTCTCTTTAATCTCTGGTGCGTTGGCATTGACGGTCTTTAATCTACCGTTGATGGTTCGGATTACTGAGCAAGCTTTCCGTAGTGTTCCGAAGCAACAAAAAGAAGCTGGTTTTGCGCTAGGATTGTCCAAGTGGAAAATCGTAACCTCCGTGTTGTTTCCAGTAGCATTACCTACGATTATTACGGGTACTATCTTGTCCGCTGGCCGTGTCTTTGGGGAAGCAGCCGCGTTGATGTTCACTGCAGGAATGAGTAGTCCAAGACTAGATTTCACTAACTGGAATCCACTTAGTCCCAACTCACCACTGAATCCTTTCCGTCCAGCAGAAACACTGGCTGTTCATATCTGGAAGGTAAACAGTGAAGGACTTGCTCCTGATGCTGCGCAAATTGCTGCGGGAGCTTCAGCAGTACTTGTAATTATGGTATTAATCTTCAACTTGGCAGCACGTTATTTCGGAAGATTTATTTATCGTAAGCTTACAGCTTCAAAAAGAATGAACTAATTCCTAAAAATTAAAGTAGAGATGTAGGAGGAGTAATCGATGGGAACGTCGGCAACAGCAGTGCGTGAATCTTTTCAAACCGAGGACCTGAGTATTTATTATGGAACATATGAGGCAGTGAAGGGTATTAGTCTTCCTTTTGCTGAAAATACGGTTACTGCACTGATCGGCCCATCCGGCTGCGGTAAATCAACCTTTCTTCGTTCACTGAACCGGATGAATGACGAAATCTCCGGGTCAACAACCAAAGGAAGCATCTGGATTGATGGAGTAGATATCAACGCTCCTGGCACAGATGTTATCAAACTGCGTCAGAAGATCGGTATGGTTTGGCAAAAGCCGAATCCGTTCTATAAATCTATTTATGATAACATCGCTTTTGGACCTAAGTATCCNNGGATTAAAGGGAAAAAAGCACTCGATGAGATTGTTGAGAGCAGCCTTCGTAAAGCAGCACTGTGGGATGAAGTTAAGGATCGGTTAAAAGATTCAGCGCTAGCGCTGTCCGGTGGTCAACAGCAGCGCCTTTGCATTGCAAGAGCGTTGTCGGTTAACCCACAAATTCTACTCTTGGACGAACCAGCTTCTGCACTAGACCCGGTCTCCACAGGTAAAGTAGAGGAGCTAATCAAGGAGTTAAAAGAGGAGCTTCGCATTGTAATTGTGACACACAACATGCAGCAAGCTGCAC
>DJUJ01000121.1:24890-25643 GCA_002438345.1 Paenibacillus sp. UBA6285 | reverse complement strand
ACTGTTCCGGCTTTAATTCTTCCCATCTCATAATTTAGGGGGTGCTCCTAGTTCTTCAAAAGTTCTCTGGGACATTCCAAAGTAAGCAGCACTGTCATTTGAGTAATGGTACTGTCGTTGTATCGGTAGCATCAGTGGCGTCTCCGGGATCTAATCATTGCAATGATGGACAAAACAAATGATACTCCGATAACAATCCAAGTGATTATATTCAACATTAATATCCCTCCCGCGTATGCCCGCCGGCTAATTTATTTTCTAGAGCATGTGTGTTATGATTGGGTGGAGGAAGGGGCTCAACCCCTTCCCCCGGGAACCTATTTACGTTTGCGTGGTGCGCGGCGTTTGGTTCCTTTTTTCTTTTCCTTTAGCAGTAGATAAGCTGTGTAACACTGGATAGCTGCTGTTAGGAGTTGTACCCAATCTTTCATCCCTTCTCTCCTTTCGGGAAGCATTACTTTCACTTCCTGTATTTAATATATCATATATTGTATATTAAGTCAAATAAAAAGTTTGACTTCCTGTATTTTTTTTATTATTATGAATACATAAAGTAGTAGGAAGGTGAATATAATGCCGTTTTCGTACAAGCCCTTATGGGTGCTATTAGCGAAAAATGAAATGAAGAAGCAGGATTTAAGGGAGGCGCTTGGCCTTGGTCCGTCCACTATGCCGAAGATGGGCAAGGGTGAGAATATCTCTCTGGAAGTGCTGGACAAGCTTTGTAGCCATTTCGGAGTACAACCAAACGAT
>DJUJ01000121.1:22678-24880 GCA_002438345.1 Paenibacillus sp. UBA6285 | reverse complement strand
TGTTGCTCAGAAAAATTTGTTTTATCTGCAATCAACTCTAGGATAGTATGCGGCATAATGAAGCCCTGCTGACCATTATGGTAGCAGGGCTTTTGTTTATACCTCGACTTCCTCCCATCCTGGTGGCAACGGATCTTCTGGCACCACTTCTAGCGCTTCTGGATCTACTCTGAGCAGTAGCGGTTCTCCTATATCTACTATTACCTCAATAGCTACTAATCTACCTTTGCGGTCGCCATATCCATTTGGGTGCCCTTTTTTGATACGGATCCGACCTCCAAGAGTTAATTCTTTAGCCTCCATAATCATCTACCTCCCAGGAAAATTTTCCTTACTTTGTTCTTTTACACTACATTCTGGCTTGCATTTTATTACCAACATGACAGGGCAATTCATACTAATCTAGAGGTGTCTATGAGATTCCGGATTGGTAGGGAATCTGATTTTCATAGTAAATTCCTCCAAATCTATTGAAATACAAACAAATGTTCGTATATAATGCAATTACAACGACGATAAGAGGGTGAGAAATGTTGAATGAAAATAACAAAGCAGAATTAGATGAATTCATTCAAAAAGTAGGCATTATTTTTGAGAAAATCAAAGACTTTTATGAGGAACATAATAGAAACGTAGAGGATGATGATCGTCCAGAGGTTTCATGTCCAGACTGCGGCAAGCTCACGAACAACTACATTTGCTTATGGAGCATGAATAAACGCGTTCATTTTGCTTGTCCACATTGTGAATGTTTTGTAAGGGAGTAAGTTTACAACATGAAAGGGTGATACATATGACAGCCATTCCTAAGCCGTCCAAAAGCAAGAAGACAGATGATATCCGCCCGAGACTGGACGAATTCACTCAAGAAGAGATAGCCGAAAAATTGCGAGAGGCTCATGAGTCTAGGAAGCCCGTTCTTCTCTTTGCTTGGAAGCACGAGCCGATTAAAGGTGAAGTCATAGATTTGGACGGGCAGACACAACGTATACATATCCAAAGGGGTTATGACCACACGATAAAAATACCATTTAAAGACATACTTAAGGTAGATGACCCGGGGGAATAATCCCGGGTCTTTCTTATGTGGGTTTACCCACACATTCCCCACAGGGAGTAAAAAAGTCATTGGTATTTAGAATTTTTTAAAGATGTTGTTGATACATATGGAATGTAACAAAGACGCATTACAAAAGGATTAAAGATATTTAATGATGTTGTTGATACAAACTTATTTGAATGCTTGGAATTCCCATGCTGCTTGCAGCTGCACTTGGCCCGATTTTGTCCGGATGGCTTGTTGAATATGTTAGCTGGCATTGGATCTTCTTGATCAACGTGCCGATTGGGATTGTTGGTATTATTCTTGGTGTTAAGTATCTACCTAAGACGGAGAAGATCGGTAAAGGCAATCTCGATGTACTAGGAATTATACTGGCTCCGATTGCGTTCTCCATGCTGGCTTATGGAGTAAATGAAGGTGGGGCGAATAGTTGGTCATCAACTCCAGCAATCCTCGGGTTAACTGTTGGGGGTGTTGCGCTGATTCTTTTTATAATCGTTGAGTTACGGCATAAACAGCCTTTGCTGGATCTACGCGTCTTTCGTTCCTCAGATTTCACCCGCGGCATTATCTTAACATGGGTTATGCAAGCCGCATTGTTTGGTTCTATGCTGTTCGTGCCGCTATACTTACAGCAGATTCGGAATTATACACCACTAGAGACGGGTCTAATTCTGCTTCCACAAGCTTTAGCTTGTGTAATCGGCATGCCGCTTGGTGGTAAGTTGTTTGATAAGATAGGAGCCCGCCCTCTGGCATTTGTGGGTCTGAGCATCATTACAATAACCTTATTCCTGCTATCGGGGATTACGATAACTACAAGTCTAAACACAATTATGATGTATCTTGCTTTATTAGGATTTGGGATGGGCATAGCGATGATGCCGCTCAATACACATGTTCTGAATGCAGCGCCGCGTGAATTGGTGAGCCGTGTCACATCGCTTACAGCGGCAGCACAGCAGGTGGTGGTGGCCTTTGCCGTCGCAGGCTTAACGGGCTATCTGACAAGTCAAATTACTGTTCACATGGGAGCATTGAAAGCGGGAAGTAATCCTTTATCAGCAGCAGTTCTAGGCTTCGATGATGTATTCTTCCTATCTGGCTGTATAGCTGTAGTCGGTGTACTCATGAGTATT
>DJUJ01000121.1:14297-22577 GCA_002438345.1 Paenibacillus sp. UBA6285 | reverse complement strand
AGCGCCAGCATATCCTTGCATCGATAGCTTTTCAGCAGCGAACCAGTAGCCAAACAGCGCGGCGAATACCGGCTCAAGGGAGAAGATCAATCCGGTGCGTGTTGGGGAAGTATATTTTTGAGCAATGGGTTGTAAGATGAAGCCACAGGCACTACAGAGAATCCCAAGTGCGAGGATCGCTATCCAAGCTGGTAAAGTCGAAGGAAGCGAAGGTGTCTCGAACAGTGCAGATAATACTAAAGCAAACCCTCCGGCAAAACCTAACTGCAAGATCCCAATATTGAGTGAATCACATTCTTTTACCGCCTTGCCTGTAAATAAAATCTGTACCGCATAGAACACCGCCGAAAGGATACACAGGAAGTCACCCGGCTGAATCTTTAAGGTTGCGTTTAATGTAAGGAGTCCAATTCCAGCTATAGCGAGTACGGAGCCAAAGACTTGCGGAGGTGCGACTCTTTTTTTGAAAATAACCCGATCTAGTATCGGTACAAATATGACCGTCAAGGCTACTAAAAATCCTGCATTGGAGGTTGTCGTGGTCTTAAGTCCGAACGTTATACATGTGAACACGCCGAGGAGTAAGAATCCGAGAAGAGCACCATATTTCAATGTTTTGATGTCAACTTTTCTTAAACGTTTGTGGAAGATCACTGCGGCTAATATAAAAGCAAGTCCGAAGCGGAGTGCAATCAGATTGAATTCGCCTAACGTGCCTAACCCCATTTTCATAAATATGTAGGAAGAACCCCAAAATAATGTTACAACTAACAGCATCAGCTCAGCTTTGAGCGGTTTCATCTCGTCATCCATCCTTCTTTAATTTCAACTTAATTTAGTATAATACGGCTCTATACATAAGGTAACTGAATGTTTATCATAGGATACATGAGTAAAACTTATGTAATTTATAAAGGTGAGGGATAGCGTTTGAGCATTAATAAATATGAGATTTTTCTAAAAGTTGTAGAGCTAGGGAGCTTAACAAAAGCAGCAGATGTGCTGGGCTTTACTCAATCTGGAATTAGCCACACGATTAGTAGCCTGGAGATGGAGTTTGGGTTCACGTTATTAATTAGAAATAGATCTGGCGTTAAATTGACGGTAAATGGGGAGCAAGTACTGCAGCCTATCCGTGAAATTCTAAAGTGGAATGAAAAATTGAAGCAGGAGGTAGCAGATATACATGGGCTAGAGGTCGGGACCATAACCATTGGTACATTCACCAGTGTATCCGTGCATTGGCTACCAGGAATGATTAAGCAATTTCGCTGTGAGTACCCCTTTATAGAAATCAGGTTGATGGAAGGTGGTTACTTAGAGGTTGAGCAATGGATCGAGGCTGGAGTTGTAGATTGCGGTTTTATTTCTCTGCCTACACGTGAGAAGTTCGAAGTGATTCCCTTAAAAAAGGACCGGATGTTAGGCATCGTATCCAAAGAGAATCCGCTTAGTGCAGAACCGTTCCTGTCAATCACAAATTGCTAAGGAGGATTTCATTATCCCAAAGGCTGGTTCGGATTATGATGTTAGACGTGTGCTGGATAAGGCGGGCATCAAACCGAATATTAAATTCTCAGCGGGTGATGATTATGCCATTATGGCCATGGTGGAGAAGGGGCTTGGGATTAGTATTTTGCCAGAGCTTGTACTAACTCGTCAGAATTATAAAGTAGCTATGCTTGAATTGGAGGAACGTAGTTTCAGATCGTTAGGAATAGCTGTCCATTCTATGAAATACGCATCTCCTGTCACTAAAAAATTCCTAAAGCATGTACAATCGTGGTTGATGGGGAATCCCTAAATTCTGAGAATACACCTTTTTGATTGATAAAATCCCCTGATTCATTACAGGGGATTTAGTATTAATAAATATCCAAAATAAGGGTTGACGGAGGGCATGGTCCATGAGAGAATGTACGCGCGTACATCTATTGAATGCGCTTTCGTAGGAGGGATTTCTATCGCCAGCCGTAAAGAGGTTGCCGAGCTTGCCGGAGTCTCAGAAGCCACAGTCTCTCGCGTGTTAAACAATGTAGGTCCGCTCAAGGAAGAAACGAAGGAACGTGTGTTGGCAGCTGCACTCAAGCTGGGATATACCCCTAGTTCACTCGCTCAGAGCTTTGCTCGCAAAAGGAGTGGGAACCTCGGTGTAGTAATGCCTTATTTGCCAAAAGCTCGCTTGTTCTCCACTTATTATTTTTCAGAAATATTAAGTGGAATTGGGAGTAAAGCGCGAGAAGAGGGTTATGATCTGTTAATGCTGTTTCGAAATGCCGAAGAGCCAATGGACTATAGCGAATTGTTTAAGATGCGGAAGATTGATGCATGCATTGTACTCGGCGCCAAAGAAGAACCTGGTGAGCTAGCTTCACTTCGCCGTTTGAAGGAGGAAGGCCATCCGTTTTGTCTGATTAATCAGCATTTTGAAGGAGAAGCTTTTCATGAGGTGGATGCCGATCATGTCGAAGGATGCTGGCAAGCAGTAAGGCACTTATTGGATCAGGGATTTACGAGGATTGCCTTTCTAAACGGCCCAGAATCTTATTCGAACAGCCGAGATCGTTTAACTGGTTATGCCCACGCTTTGGCGGAGTCGAACATTCCTTTGGATGATTCGATTCTATTCGAAGGTAACTTCAATCGTAAAAGCGGCGTCATTGCTGCCAAGGAGATGTTGCCTCTGCTGAATGAGATTGATGCCATTGTTGCCGCTAATGATCGAATGGCCATTGGGTTGCAGCAAGGTCTGCAGGAGCTAGGCATCCCAAGGGATCACATCCCAGCCATCGTGGGTTATGATGATTCAGACGCTGCTGAGCTTACTACACCAGCCTTAAGCAGTGTACGTGTTCCCTTTTATGAGCTAGGAGAAATCGCTGTTGTTAAGGTGTTAGAATTGGAGGGTACTAATCTCTCAGAAACATCAGCGTCCTCCCAAGTCATCCAGATTAAACTACCGACAGAACTTGTTATACGAGCTTCATCTAATATTATGAATCCTAAGGAGGAATAAGATGAAACAGCTTCGCATCGGAATGATCGGTTATAAATTTATGGGCAAGGCTCATAGTAATGCTTACCGCAGTTTGCCAATGTTTTTCCCGAAAGCGCTTAAACCTGAGATGTCTGTGATTTGTGGACGCAATGCTGAAGCGCTTGAAGAGGCTGCCACTCAATTAGGATGGTCGGATTGTGTTACGGATTGGAGAGATCTAATCGCTCATGAGGACGTCGATCTTATTGATATAAATGCCCCTAGTAATGCACATAAGGAGATTGCTCTGGCAGCTGCCAAAGCTGGTAAACATATTTTTTGTGAAAAACCACTCGCGCTGACCTTGGCGGATTCCCGTGAAATGCTGCAAGCCGCTGAAGATGCAGGGGTTACACATATGGTTGGTTTTAATTATCGTTTTTCACCGGCGGTTAGACTTGCTAAGAAGCTTGTAGAGAGCGGGAGGCTTGGGAAGATCTATCATTTTCGGGCTTGGTTTCTACAAGACTGGATTATTGATCCGGAGTTCCCGTTAGTGTGGAGATTGCAGAAGGAGATTGCGGGTTCAGGCTCACATGGAGATCTAGGTGCGCATCTCATTGATTTGGCACATTTCTTAGTAGGTGATGTGAAGGAAGTAACCGGCATGAGTGAGACCTTCATTAAAGAACGTCCACTTGCTGCTGAAATGACTGGATTAAGCGCCAAAGGTGACAAGAATGCACCAAAGGGCAAGGTTACTGTTGATGATGCTACATTGTTTTTAGCTCGTTTTGTAAACGGTGCCTTAGGTAGTTTTGAAGCTACGCGGTTCGCAGCAGGTCATCGCTCTACCAATTCTTTTGAGATCAACGGAAGCCTTGGTAGTGTGAAATTCGATTTCGAGCGTATGAATGAACTTGAAGTCTATTTAACCTCAGATGCTGAGGATGTACAGGGCTTTCGGCGTGTGCTGGCAACGGACCCTGCGCATGAATATGCGGAGGCTTGGTGGCCGCCTGGTCATACGATTGGTTTTGAACATACGTTTATTCACGAGATGCTGGAGCTTTCCAACGCGATTGAAGAAGGACGTCAGCCTGTACCTAATTTCCATGATGGAGTGAAATGCCAAGCTGTGCTAGAAGCAGTAGAACGCTCTATTGAGCAGCGCCGCTGGGTCGAGATATCCGAGATGTAATCTATCATTTGAAGGAGTGCTGAAGATGAGAAAAGCATTGATTGTATGGGGCGGTTGGGATGGTCATGAGCCTGAACAGGTAGCTGATATATTCGCTAAGGTGTTGCAAGAGGAACAGTTTGAAGTGGAGGTTTCGAATTCGCTTGAGGCTTTCGCCGATGCAGAGAAGCTACTTGGATTAGATTTGATCGTTCCGGTATGGACGATGGGTGCAATCGATCAGAAACATGTTGATAATGTCTCAGCAGCTGTACAGCAAGGGACGGGTCTTGCGGGTTGCCATGGCGGTATGTGTGATTCTTTCCGAAATAATGTGGATTGGCAGTTTATGACGGGTGGACAATGGGTAGCTCATCCCGGAAATGACGGTATTAACTATACCGTAGAGATTTGTCAATGCTCAAGTCCTTTGGTAGAAGGTTTAGAGGATTTCAGCGTTTGTTCAGAGCAATATTACCTGCATGTAGATCCTGCTGTTGAAGTTCTTGCAACGACTCGCTTTCCGGTTACTGAAGGCCCACATTCATTCAACAAAGCCGTGGATATGCCGGTATGTTGGACTAAACGTTGGGGCCATGGAAGAGTGTATTATAATTCACTCGGACATCATGCGGATATTGTAGCTATGCCTCAGGTACGGGAAATGATGCGCAGAGGACTACTATGGGCAGCCGAGGGTAAAGCTCTTGCACAATCCAATCTTTCAACGGTTAGTAATAGCTATAGCGGAATGGCAGACAGTCAATAAACTCTGGGAGAGATCAACTAATGGATAAAGTCAAAGTTGGTATTATCGGATGCGGTAAAATCAGTAGTATCTATATGGAGAACTGTCAAAAATTCGAGGTCTTGGATCTAGTTGCATGTGCGGATTTAGATTTGGCTAGAGCATAAGAGCAAGCGGATAAATACAATATTCCTCACGTCTATACCACAGAACAATTGCTAAATGATCCAGAGATCGAAATCGTTATTAATCTNNTACATGCGGAAGTATGCTTGAAAGCTATCGAAGCGGGCAAACATGTGTATGTAGAGAAGCCATTAGCTGTTACGAGAGAAGAAGGACGCCAAGTTCTGTCTGCAGGACAAGAAAAGGGAGTGCTTGTGGGTAGTGCACCAGAAACATTCTTCGGAACAGGGATTCAGACGGCGCTCAAATTGATCGACGAGGGTGTAATTGGCCAGCCCGTTGCAGCCACCTCGTTTATGGCGAACTAGCTTATCATGTACTTGAAGCGATGTGGGCTTTCCATGATTCTTCTGATGCTCATACATTCTACGAAATGGAGAGCACCTGTACTCGTCCTGAGGCTCTACCGCTTGGACTTGCTCCTTATACACTGGATTAGAGAGTTCTTGCTGAATCTGACAGGTTCTCATTCAATCCGAAGTCTCAGTTGCTTAATGAGGCTGGAGCTTGCTGTTACGGAATAATCCTATAGTCAGCACCGTTTGCGAGAGGCGAACGGTGCTATTTTTTAGTGACCGAATCTCCTATTTCCGAACCCCTGATGGGGTAATGCCCTTATACTGCTTGTACAGCTTGGTAAAATAATTGGGATTGTCGCAGGCCACTCGCCCAGCAATTTCGGTTACTGTAAAATCTGTCTCAAGCAGCAATCGCTCCGCTTCATTTACTCGGCAAAGATTAACATAGTCGATGAAGGTTCGGCCCGTCAGCTTCTTAAAGGTTTTACAGAAATGATAAGGATTTAGACTAACGGACCTTGCGGCGCTTTCTATGGTCATTTTGTCATCGAAATGGTTCTCCATGTACTCTAGTAGTGGTTTAAAACGCTCGCGATTAAAAGAATGATGCTCATTAGTTCTACCGGAAACCTGTTCAGGCAGAAAGGTGCGAGAGAGTAACACAAAGAGTAAATGCAGTTGATTCTTGATGACCAGTTGAAAAGCGGGCCCTTGCATGATGATGATTTCATAGTGCTCATGCCAGTGTAAATATAGGATGTTCTGACCGATCTTTGCGTTCTTACATTCATTAAAAAACAATCGAAATGGATACGTTTTTTCTTCTAATTGAGGATATTCTTTCAGATCATTAGGATAACTCGTATATTATACAACNNCACAAGATACGACTATTTAAACACAAGATAATAAGAATTTTAAGCTCAGAAGCAGAATAAACTCGGGTTATAGAACTTACTATAAAACAATATTGGAGTGGTCACAAGATGAAGGATACAATGCGAATTGGAACATTAGTGGGTGGCGGAGATGCTGTCAGAGTGATTCCGCAAATTGTAGGACATGGATTTGAATCTTTTAGCTTAACCTTCTGGCAAACTACAGGGGAAACAGATCTTGTGGAAACCGGAAAGCGTGTGCAAGAACTTGCGGCAGAACATGACTTCGTCATTTCATCTGTTGGGATCTTCGGAAATCCTTTAACGAACACTGGTGATAATTCCGATACTTTAGCGAGCTGGGAGCGACTTATTGATCATGCTCATTTGTTCGGCACGGATATGGTATCAGGTTTTACGGGAAGGTTGCCAGGGGTGTCCATTGATGAATCCATTCCGAAGTTTACCGAGGTGTTTGGAGAGTTGTCTAAAAGAGCAGCGGATCGCGGTTTGCGAATTGCCTTCGAGAACTGTTCCATGGGTGGAGATTGGGGATCGGGTGACTGGAATATTGCTCACAATCCATTAGCTTGGGAGAAGATGTTCAATGCTGTGCCTGCTGACAATATTGGACTCGAATGGGAGCCATGTCATCAGATGGTGCAGTTGATTGATCCGATTCCACAGCTTCGCAAATGGACAGATAAGATCTTCCATGTGCATGGCAAAGATGCCACAATCTCTTGGGATATCGTCAAAGAATATGGTATCCACGGCCCAAATCCTTACGTATGGCACCGTACTCCGGGCTTTGGAGATACAAACTGGACGGATATTATCTCTATACTGCGTCAGGCAGGTTATAAAGACACGATTGATATTGAAGGCTGGCATGATCCTGTCTATCGGGATGAGCTGGAAATGATGGGACAAGTACATGCGTTGAATTATTTGAAAAATTGTCGCGGCGGAAGCTTTGTACCTAAGCCGCTTTAACCGTTGAGGGGGAGAAATATGACAGTACAGTACCGTGTAGCGGTTGCAGGTTGCGGTGGGATGGCTAACGCGTGGATTGAATACGCTTTAACACGTCCAGATACTAATATCGTTGCTCTTGTAGATATACGGCTGGAGTCAGCACAAGCGATGGCAGCAAAGCATGAAATTCCTTGTCAAACGTTTACAGACATTAAGCAGGCGATTCAGGAGACAGAAGCTAATCTTGTCTTTATNNCGACGTTACAATTCCGGGAAGCCATTACAGCATTTCTAGCACTGCATTAGAACTAGGGTGTAATGTGTTTAGTGAGAAACCTCTAGCTGAGACTATGGAGGAATGCACTAAAATTGTTGAGATCTCGGAACGAACCGGAAAAGGCCATGCGGTGATGCAGAATCGTCGTTATGATCCGCGTATTCGTTCTTTACGTAACTTAATCGAGTCTAACACCATTGGGAGAGTGGGTTACATCGGCGCAAACTTTTTTCTCGGCGCTCATTTCGGCGGATTCCGTGATGTCATGAAAAGTCCGCTGCTGCTGGATATGGCGATTCATACCTTCGACCAGGCCCGATTTATTAGTGGCGCGAACCCTAAGTCTGTATACTGTCAGGAGTTTAATCCTCCCGGTTCATGGTATGAGGGGTATGCGTCGGCAGTGTGCATTTTCGAGATGTCAGACGGTTCTATATTTACTTATCAGGGATCTTGGTGTGCAGAAGGCGCCTCTACCTCATGGGAAGCTTCTTGGCGGATTAATGGGGAAAAAGGAACTGCGATTTGGGATGGTCATGACATGCCATATGCAGAGGTAGTCGTAGCAGGAAATCAGAGCGATAAATTTATTCGCGACGTTGAGCGTGTAGATGGAGAGGCTGTTGATATGGACAAAACCTTCCATCAAGGATGCTTGGAGGAAATGTTCCTGTCACTAGCAGAAGAGCGCCCAGCAGAGACGAATTGTAGAGATAATCGGTATAGTATGGCAATGGTATTTGGAGCGCTGGAAAGT
>DJUJ01000121.1:0-14266 GCA_002438345.1 Paenibacillus sp. UBA6285 | reverse complement strand
AAAATTGATCTTGTTGAGTTCATGAGTGCTTCAGGGCAGTAAAAACGTCATTGTTAATTTTATCCAAACTATAATGTTCATGTTATGATAGATAAGAACATTATTCGGGGAGGATATTATGTACAAAGCCATTATATTTGATTTGGATAATACATTAATTAATTATAGTACTTGTGAAATTGAAGCTATGAAAAGAACCTGTAACGATCACAAACTTTTTGTAGAAGATACTGATGCTTGGTATTTATTTTATGAAGAGTTTTCAGGTCATAATTTTCGCCATTGGTTGAACTTTGTTAGCGGTGGTGAGGTGAAGACCATAGGAGAGGTATTGAGATATTCGTTTAGAGACACGCTTAATCTGGAGGAGCTATTTCATAGCAAGTTGTCAGACACTTATTGGGATTATTTTTGCAACTCTTGTTATTTTGAAGATGGAGCAGAACAGATCTTATCCTCTTTTAAAGATAAATATGATCTGGGGATCATCTCCAACGGGATCAGTGAAGCGCAAAGAAAAAGACTGCAGGCCGGCAAGATCTATGAAATGTTCAGATCCATAATGATCTCCGATGAAGTAGGAATCAGAAAACCTAATAAAGAGATTTTTGAAATGGCCCTAAAAGATCTACAGCTAAGTAATCACGAGGTTCTGTTTGTTGGGGATTCTTTACAAGATGATTACCATGGTGCTGTGAATTCTGAAATTGACTTCTGCTACTATAATCGCCAGAATATAGAGGTCCCTAATAATCTCAAACCTAACTATATCATTAGTTCTCTTTCGGAACTTGTAGATGTTGTGGGATTGTAGCAATGCAAGCAAGGAGAACTCAAAATGGATATTAGAGCTTATCAAGAATCAGATATTAGTCAGCTTATCTCATTGTTCTATGAGACGGTTCATACCGTAAACAAACAAGACTACTCACAAGAACAGCTGGATGCTTGGGCTCCTAAAGAGGAAGCAGAACTCAAGCTTACTACTTGGAGAACTTCTTTTCGCCAAAATATCACTTATGTAGCTGAAATTAACGGTTGTTTAATTGGATTTTCGGATATGACGGTGGAAGGACACTTGGATCGTCTTTATGTCCACAAAGATTTCCAAGGCCAAGGCGTGGCTTCAGCTCTGATATACAAGCTCGAATTGAAAGCTAGAGAGCTTGGTCTTCATGAAATGGATACCGAAGCAAGTATTACAGCTAGACCCTTTTTTGAACGACATGGATACCAGATTATTGAGAAACAAAGTGTAGAACGAAAAGGGGTTTTGTTAGTTAATTATCGGNNATGTAATTTAAAAAGCAGATTGCTCTAATGAGCAACCTGCTTTTTTTCAAAAGAAAGATGTTTAGTCATAAATCAGTTTCATTAAAGACTCAGTGTCAAATCGATCCCCTTGCACTAACCATTGACCATCCACATTAAACATAGTCATTATACCTTCCAAAGGTACACGTTTACTTTCCTTATCATCTTTATCCAATAATACAAGATCCACAATGTAATCTAACTCAATAATATCTTTCTTTTGTTCTGAAAGAGTGAATTTTAGGTTTTCCGGTTTTAAAGAAAGCTTTTGTTTATCAGCGATTGTTAAGGGAATAGTTGTTATTCGTGTAGCTATAGCTTTTTCAGAAAAGTATTCTGTAAAATAAGGTTTCATTTCTTCATTTCGCGCTAGAATCGATTCAACAGACATTAAATCCTCAGAAGCCTTGATTGTATATTCTACATTTTTATATTTCTCAGCGGCTTTAGTGGCATCATCCACTTCTGAACTACATCCCATAATTAACGTTAGTGATAATAAAATCATACACAATATTAATGGTGATTTACGCATTAGAACACCTCCAAATGGATTCGATAATGTAATTGTATACTTATATTACCATACATTGGTTGCGCAAATTCAAGAAGAAAATGATTCAATTCCCTAAATATGGTATGGTGTAAATATTACTAATCAGAATCTAAAGGGATGGGATACACTTGAGTTTATTTCCTATTACATACTCACTTTTGTCAAAAGACGCGTTATTATTACATATTAAAGATCAATATGAGATTCTTGAACCGGTTCATATGCAGTATTTTCTTAGGGGAATGAACGATACATATATCTTAGAAACGGGGTCGGGAAAATATATCTTCCGAGTGTACCGTGCGGATCGACGGAATAAATCAGATATTGAGTTTGAGTTAGAGCTGTTGAATCATTTAAATGAGAAAAGTGTAAATGTCTCCATTCCTATTACCCGAAAAGATGGGACTATAATGAATGAATTTTTTGTGCCTGAGGGTGTGAGGTATGGAGTTATGTTTACTTTTGCTGAAGGAAATGAAAAGCCTATTCATGCTGTAGATGACAGCTATTTATTTGGACAAGCAGTTGCACAAATCCACAAAGCAGCGGACAACTTTAAGAGTGAACATGTGAGAGGTCATCTTGATTTTCAACATCTAATTGAGAAACCTCTTAACACGATCAAACTCCATATGAAACATCGGCAAGAGGATTATCAATTCCTTTATGACTTTGTGATGCGATTAAAAGCGCAGATCGAAATGCATCTGGAAAAGGGTCTGGACTGGGGGATCTGCCATGGCGATCTGCATGGAAATACGAATGTGGCTTTCACGGATGAGGGGAAACTGACACATTATGATTTTGATATTTGTGGTTATGGTTGGAGAGCCTATGATATCTCAGAGTTTAGATTGGCGAGAGAAATTCATAGTGGCCATAATAAAGATGAAGTTGAACAATTTTGGGAAGCATTTTTAAATGGATACAAGAGCTTAAGAGATCTGAGTGACAATGATATTAGTGCCGTTCCTATATTCGTTGCGCTTAGACAGTTTTGGCTTTTTGCTTTATGTTTTAGTGAATCCGAACTTATAGGGGAAGCTGACTTTGACAACGGATTTATTGATAGTAAAATGGATTATTTCAGAAATTTAGAGTTGTTTAGGGAATAGATTAATTGATTATTCTCTGTATATACGGGAGGGAGAAATATGTCTCATAGCATCTTCAAAGAAGTTATTGATACTGATGAAGAATTAAGGTCAATGTATGGATATCCCAGTGAACTGGTAAACAACAAGAGTATAACCTTCATCGATCACCATTGCCGAGATTATCTATCCAAATCACCGTTACTCTTTATAGCAACAAGTGATTCATCTGGAAATTGTGATGTATCTCCGCGTGGGGATGTGGCAGGCTTTGTATATGTGTTGGACGATAAGCATTTAGTAATTCCTGAACGCCCTGGTAATCGACGTTTTGATTCTTTGCGTAACATCATCTCAAACCCAAAAGTGGGCTTAATATTTATAATACCAGGACTCGAAGAAACTTTAAGAATAAATGGACATGCAAGGATAATCAAAGATCAAGAAGTGATGGGGCATATGGAAGCTCACGGCAAAATACCGAAAGTAGGCATTGCTGTAGAAGTTGAAGAGTGTTATATGCATTGTGCTAAAGCTTTTAAGAGATCACATCTATGGGAGGATACGTATTGGCCGTTGAAAGAAGAACTACCTAACCCCTCAGTAATCATTACAGAACATGCGAAAAAGCTTGGGATTTCTCAAGAGGATGTATCAAAAGGATTAAAGGACAGCTATGAGAATCGATTATATTAGAAATGAAAGGATTAACTACGATGAGTAATGCTTTAAAACTCAGTGCCGGGAGTACAGTTGGACTAATCGCTTGTTCTGATGGTGTGAGAGTAGAGAACCAACCTAAAGTTGAAGAATTAATTAGAATTCTGAAATCATTTGGACATGAAGTAGTGATGGCCAGTACTTTGTTTAGAAGAGATGGTTATTTCAGCGGGAATCCTAAGGAAAGAGCAACGGAGCTGAATCGTCTATTTAAAAATGATGAAATTCGTGCGATTTTTGATATTTCTGGTGGGGATTCTGCGAACCAGATCTTGGATTATATAGACTACGATAATATTCGATTGCATCCGAAGCCTTTTTTTGGAATGAGTGACTTGTCGGTTATTTTGAATGCTTTATATACGCAAAGTAATTCGAAATCCTATCATTATCAGTTGATGAATCTCGCTTCTTCTGATGGGGTGGAGCAACAAGCCTCTTTTTATCGAACATTCTTTGAAGGGCAAAACGATCTTTATGATTTCAAATATCATTGGATCCGTGGGAACCAGATGAGTGGGAGGGTAATCGGGGGGAATATTCGGTGTTTTTTGAAACTGGTAGGGACCCGTTATTTTCCAGACCCTTCGAACAATATTCTATTCTTAGAGAGTTTAAGTGGCAGAGCTAACAAAATCGTCTCTTTATTTGCCCAGCTGCAGCAACTTAAAACTTTTGATAAATGCGCTGGATTGATTCTTGGGTCTTTTACTGAACTTGAGAGCAATAATGAATTCTCAATCGTAGAAGAGTATGTGAAGGAGATTAGCCGAATTCCTATCGTGAAGACAAACGAGATCGGGCATGCAAGTAATAGTAAGTGTATTATAATAGGGGAGAAAAATGACGTTGTGAAATAATATTACTAAGGAAGTGTTCATATGCTGGATTCATTCACTAAAAAGAGAATTGAAAAGATACTGTCAACTTACATTGAAGTAAAGGTACCAAAGCAGGTTAGAAATCAAATCAGACTTAGCTATAAGTTCAGAGGAAATAGCGTAACTTTAAATGAGGAACGACCAGCATATATTGGTGATGGATGGACAGAGATGCCCATTGCACAATTTCGATTTGAAGAACATAAGTGGAAAATATATTGGAGAGACAGCAAGAAAAAATGGCATTTTGTCGATGATTTTGCCCCCCAAGATGATTTTGAAAAACAGTTGGAAATCGTCGATAACGATAGTAGANNAGAGGGATGTTCTGGGGTTAACAAAGGTTCGTAAAGGAGAGTTATGATGTCTACACACGACTACCCATCTAAAGAAATATTGAAAAATGCTATACATACTGCCTATTTGTCTCTTGATCATGAGTTTGAGGGCATTGAGAATACTCAAAAAGACATTCGTATAGAAGGGGTCGATCGTACTCCTGTAGAAATCCTTGCCTATCAATTGGGATGGTTGAACCTTGTGATGAAATGGGATAGGAATGAAAAAGCAGGGGGAACCGTCATTACGCCTTCACCGGACTATAAATGGAATCAACTTGGCGGATTATATCAATCTTTTTATCATACATATGCTACCTACTCATTAGACGAATTAAGATCTTTATTTAAAAAAACAGAACAGCAATGGCAGAACTGGATTGATTCTTTAAGTGATGAAGAACTCTTTACGCAAGGCGTCCGGAAATGGACAGGGAATAATCCGAGATGGCCTATGATCAAATGGATTCATATCAATTCCGTTGCACCGTTCAAGACTTTTCGTTCGAAGATTCGTAAATGGAAAAAGCTCAATTGAATTCGCTCAACATAATAACAGCAGACCAAGCCCCTGCCTAAGAGATGAAATACTCTGAAGCAGAGGTTTTTTTCATATAAATAGAAGGAACTTAGATTGGTTTTATGCAGAGGATAAGGGATTAGTGGAAGAGAATGTATACTAGTGCGCAGAAAAAAGATGAAAAGGGTGGATCGTGGTAAACAACAATACTAAATCCACTGTTAGCCCAGAGAGAATCGAATTAAAAGAACTAATGAAGTCGGATGTAACACAAATTAAATTTTCTGAAAAACCAACGGTATTAGTATTATTCACCTCTTGGTGTCCGTATTGTAATGAAGATGCTCCAAAAATTGTTTCTTTGTATGAAAAATATAAGGATAAAGTGAATATATACGGCATTAATCCGATTTATCGTGATGATCTTTCTGAAGTTGAACAGTACGTTAAGAAATACAAAATTGATTATCCCGTACTCCTAGATGAAACAGGTGCTTTCTATAAACCTTATGGGAAACCAGGTTTTCCTACATTGTATTTTATAGATTCTGAAGGGGAAGTACTTGATCAAATTATAGGCTCGACTGATCTTGAGGTTATTGAGAGTTCGTTTAATACTCTTATGGAGTATTTTTGAGGAGGTTGTAATGAAGAAGTTCATTATTGTAATTCTAGCCATTATTATATTAATGCCAATACGTTCTGTAAGCGCGGACTGGGCCTATTCTTTTGTTGTTTACTCAGGTGACATTTATGAAATATCAGACGACGAACTCATCCCACCGGATGAAATAATTACTTTAGGGAAAATGAAATCTGTTACTTTGATTACGATACTATTTTATACGGGAATCATAGGAACCATATATTTTGCATTCCAGTTTGGAAAGTAGTCTGTGAGTTTTTATTAATGATCTTCAATGCTTTAAGTGTTTATATAAATCGAAAAGAATAAATGATTTTTTAAACTAAACATATAATTTCAGGATTGTTGGAGATCACGGAAGAAAAGTTTGGATTTCAAAAGACTATTTTTGTTTAACAAAAGAAAATATCTTACTCCTGCAGAAATGGAACTTTGATCACGATAACTGCATGGAGCCTCCAGGATTATACATGAAGCATTTGATCATCATGAAGGCCATGAATAAAGAAGACGTTGAAGAAACTTTCGGATATTTAGATAGACATAATGAACTGGTAGGATTGACCATCCCTCTAAATGAAATCCTGTTCGAAAATGACTATCTCGTTTGACTCATGTGTTCTATTATCCAAATCATTCACAGCGATCCCAAGGCCTATTCATTGCTGAATGTCCTTTAAACTGTTCATTGGAAAAGACAACTATAACTGTATTCTAATATGCTAGTAAACAGAGATCGGATGAAAGGATAACTCATGACAACCAAAAGAATCCAAACCATTGAAAAGATCTTTAATAAAACCACAAGTTCTAAACAAATTCATGAAGGAATCTTATTTGTTGAGAATACTAATGGCGACTTCTCTTACAGTAAGGGATATGGGGGGAATGATATTGACTCCCCTTTACTGATGGCCAGCATTACCAAGCTATTTACTACAACTTGTATTTTGGCTTTACTAGAGAAAGGTGAACTTTCCTTGGAAGATAAGCTTAGTAATTATTTTGATAATGCGGTGTTAAGCAGTATACATGTGTATGGAGGCAAGGAATATTCTTTTGATCTGACTATATCCGATTTGTTGTTTCAGGTCAGTGGGTTACCGGATGTGTTTGAGGAAGGAAAAGATAGTGCTAAGAGTCGTGCCATTGAGGAGGATTATTACACAACCTTCAGTGAGCAGATGGTGCTGGTAAAGAACCTGAAGCCACATTTTGCACCTCGCACTAAGCGAAAAGCATACTATGCCGATATAAACTTTGACATGCTTGGTGAAATCATTGAGAAAGCAACAAATACAACATTAGCTGAAGCGTATAAGAAATACATATTTGAACCACTAGCACTCGAGAGTACATATCTCCCTGAACATGAAAATGATTTTATACCAAATATCTATTATAAGGATAAATCTATCTATCGCCCCAAAGTAATTAGAAGTAGTCGTGCGAGTGGAGGCTGTATCACCACTGCTCGTGAATTAATGATATTTATTAAGGCTTTCTTTGGTGGCGAGCTGTTCAATAAAGTGATATTTGAAAAACTAACGTCATTTAATAAACTTCAAGCGTCAATGGGACCTATCTATTATGGCAGTGGTTACATGAGGATTCCTTTGGATGGGTTGATTACGCTTTTTATGGGCAAGGGTGAGTTAATGGGGCATTCTGGATCAACAGGGTCTTTTGCTTTTTATTACCCGGTTAAAGATTTATTTATGGTGGGGGATTTGAACCAGATGGGGAATGCTGCACTACCTATAAGGCTATCTATGAAGCTTGCAATGACGACTAAATGATCAAAAGAAGGTGGATGTAATGGAAAACATATCGAGTTTAATCGAAAAGTTATCATGGAGTGTATCCGAAGAGGAAAAGGAAGATGCAATTCATAAGCTGCAAAATATTAAGGAAGAGGATCTTCATTTATTATTGCAGCCCATTTCAAAAGATTATTGGGATGGAGCGGCTGAAACAGTCATACGTTTAGGATATCCACGTGTGAAAAGCATATTGTCGGGTTTACTTGAATGGATACAAGATACAAATTGGCCAGGTGCGGGGGAAATAGCTGATTTTTTACTTGAAATAGGGGATCCGATGATTCCATATGTTAAAGATGTACTAAATCAACACAGTGATGATGAAGAATGGGTGTATTGGATTTTTGAAGTATTAATTGATCATTGGAATAAGAAACAAGTCCTACAGATTCAAGAAGAATTAATTAAAATTTCACAGGAAAAAGCCAATGACCTATTGGCATTAAGAATCTTATTAGCTCATAGTATGTACTCAAAAGAAGTAGTCTGTGAAATAATCCAGCGCAAAAAAGATGTCCTTGTATTTGAACTCAAGGAACTTCATGATACTCATCCTGAAATTGATTGTGAAGCTCTTCATAAAGAATTCTTCAATCAGCAGCCTAATGTAATTAAACAGTTTCATGAGCACAATAAAGAACGTTTTTATATATGTAATGCGATATCTAAACGCCAAGAAGTTTGCAGTGAAATAGAAATTTTCACAGCAGAGTGTCTCACATCATGAAGTTAGCAAACTTTACTGATTCTAAATAAAGGAGGGTTACCAGTGTACAATGTCAAAGTCCTTCATTATGATGCTTTTTCTCCCTATCCGAACAAAGGGAATCCAGCTAGAGTAGTATTAGATGCGGCTCATTTGAGTGAAAGTGACATGCAATCTATTGCTCACAAGGTAGGCTTTAACGAAACAGTTTTTGTAGTCCCGTCAGATGTAGCTGATTTAAGACTGAAATTCTTTACTCCAGGACATGAGATCAATCTTTGTGGGCATGCCACTATGGCTTCTTTGTATGCTTTAAAAACAACAGATGTTCTTGGAGAGGTTAGCTCTATAAATATCGAAACAAATGTAGGAGTATTGCCAATCCAATTTAGCTTCAATAATGACAATCAATTAATGATAAAAATGAAGCAAGATCAACCGAAGTTTATTGAATTTAACGGTGATAGAGGGAAGCTTGCGCACGCCATAGGTTTAACCCTTGATGAGATAGAAGAGGATCTGCCTATTGTTTATGGCTGTACTGGCGCATGGACTCTATTAGTCCCAATTAAGAGTATAGATAGCTTTAATAAAATGAAACCGATAAACTCGTTGTTTCCGGAGTTTTTAACGCAGCTTCCAAAAGCATCGATACACCCATTTTCACTCCAAACTTTTGATCTACACTCATTAATGCATGCTAGACATTTCTCATCGCCTTTTTCGGGAACCGTTGAGGATTCAGAAACAGGTACAGCATCCGGAGTTATGGGGGCTTATTATTTAAAATATATTGATCCGCATATGGACTCGATCCAATTTGTTGTAGAACAAGGACAAGAAATCGGTAGAGATGGGAAAGTAAATGTAGTAGTGTATCGATTAGATTCTGATAGAATGGATGTCTTTATTTCTGGAACTGCGGTGTTTGTGGGGGAGGTAGATTTATGGAAATGATAAAATATACTCATCTTGGAGTGTATGGAGTCTTAGTGAAGAACGATAAAGTATTACTAATTAAGAAAGCAAGAGGCCCTCATACGGGAAAGTGGGACTTTCCAGGTGGATCTATAGAGTTTGGAGAGGAGCCTTATGAGACCCTTAAGAGGGAGTTTTGGGAAGAGACCGGAATTACAAGTTTAAAAGGGATGCTTCATGATTCCATTTCCTATACGTTAATTTATCCATACAGTGATACCCAGTTAGAAGAGTTACACCATATAGGGATCATATATAATGTTTCATTGTTAGATATGAACTTTGAGCTTAAGATCGAAGGGGACGGACAAGACTCTGAGGGGTCACAGTGGATAGAAATCAAACAATTAAACAGCCTCGAATTAACACCTTTTGTGAAGAAAATAATGCTGGGTCATTATTAGAACTTTAATGATCTATGGAATGGAGGTAACTTCATGATTGAAATTGATTGTCTGGGAGAAATCTGCCCAGTACCTGTAATGATGTTAAAGAAACATCAAAAAGCTATTCAAAAGGGTGAAAAAGTGATGTTAGTTACTGATCATAGCTGCGCAAAAGTTTCCATCACGGATTACTGTCGTGGTTCAAATTTAAAATGTTCCATTCAAGAAGTGATTAATGGAGTATGGGAAATTACGATTGAGGTTTAGGCTCAACACAAAGTATCTATTAAAGTCTTTTCAATATACCGAATTAACTGTTTCGTATCGTTGTCACAGCGTTGAGTTTGTTTCTTTATCAAGTAGACATCGTTATTGACCTGGAACTGATCAATAGGAATGATCTTGAGTTGTTTACTATACAACTCTTTTTTTATGGACATATAGGGGAGAAAGGCGAGACCATGCCCTCTAATGGCAGCCAGCTTTACTGCCTCAAGGGAGTCCAGATTAAAAAGTATATTTAATTTAAGATCCCCCACAGATACGTCATTTAAAGTCCTTTGCACACAATGAAGCTGTGAGGACCAAATCAAAGGATATTTGGGGAGCTCATTCAGTGTAATTTTATCAGGACAAACGGTCGTATTGCTTGCCACCAACATAACTTGATCTGAAAATACCATATGGGAGCTTAATTCGGATTTCGGAGAAGGACCGGAAATAAAGCCGATATCACCTTCTTCAAGAAGTAAACGTTCTTCTACTAAGGACGATGCCCCTTCATTTAAAGTGATATGGCAATTGGGAAAATGTTTTTTCACCTCATATAAGGTACAAGGCAGGGCATAATTACATACTTCTGGAATCGCATAAATAGACAGCTCCTGTTGTGTTGGCTGTAAATGATTGATTTCTGTGATCATATCATCATACAATTTACAGATTTGCTCCGCGTACTTCTCCGCAATAATCCCTGCTTCAGTTAGGCTGGCCCCTTTATTACTTCTCACAAAAAGTTCAGAACCCAGGGTATTCTCCCAAGATTTCAACTGCTGACTAAGTGCGGATTGGGTGATATGAGATTTCTGAGCTGCTTTAGATATACTTTTTAACGAAGCTATATCTAAAAAAAATTTAAGCGTTTCCATATTCATACTTATTCCTCCTGTTGCCCGCTGTTAGTGCAAACTATAGCATACTTGATTACGCTCCATCTGTGCCATTAGTAACACTTATACAGCATAAAGAAAGCAGATAACCACAGCATAAATAAGTATGTTATTATTTTCACATAGTCAATTACATAAAAACGATGGAGGTGTTAGACTATGGGGCAAACCGTAAGTCCCGAAACGAGATCAACCCGAACCAGAGCTCCTAGAAAACCAAAAAAGAGTCAGTTGCCCATCGCATTGTTGGTCACCGTTCTCATTATTGGATTTGGTTTTTTCTTAGACCAAGCCCACGATAAAATGGTTGTCTACCTGCTTTTCGGTATTTCGTTTGGAGTTATTTTGCAAAGATCACGTTTCTGCTTTACCGCATCACTTAGAGATCCATGTATTACAGGCAGCACATCGGTTACAAGAGCTGTACTGATTGCTTTTTCCCTCGCTACGATCGGATTTACGGCCATTAAGTACCCAGCGTTTCTACAAGGTAAACCGATTCCTGGGATGGACAATGTAGGTCAGATCAGCTTCGCATTGATCATTGGTGCTGTATTATTCGGAATTGGCATGGTTATCGCGGGTGGCTGCGCTTCGGGTACATTGATGCGTGTAGGTGAAGGTTTTACGATGCAGATGCTGTCACTTGTATTCTTTGTCATCGGTTCGCTTTGGGGATCACATGATATGGGTTGGTGGAGAGCTAACGTTATAAAGGATGCACCAACTGTATTTTTGCCAGATGTATTTGGTTGGCTTGGGGCACTGGTTGTTCAGTTCCTGATTATTCTACTGTTGTACATCGCTGCAGTTAAATGGCAAGAGAAAAAGATGGGTAGTGCAGATTAGTTTAAGTTATTACGTGAATTATTTCACTATGGTATATCCAAATAAAAATTAAAGGTGGTTTTCAAGATGGCTGAATTTACACTTGATTGCATGGGAGAAGCTTGTCCGGTTCCGTTAATGAGAACAGAAAAGAAAATGACTGAACTCAATGTAGGTGATGTACTAGTAGTGGCTATAGATCATAGCTGCGCAATGAAGAACGTTCCAGAATGGGCGAGAAAACAGGGACATAATGTGGAAATCGAAGAGGTTGATGATGGTGAATGGGAAGTTGTTATTGAGAAGATAAAATAGGATCGGTTACTAGGAAAGGACGGTGAATGAAACGGTGAACGAATTCTGGTTGAAGATATCGTCTAACCGCTTTTACAAGCGCTTGCTCAAAGAACCGTTTACTTATGTAACTGGAGCTGTACTTCTCGCTGTGTTTGCTACAGCACATCTGGCCGTTTTCTCTAAAGGATGGGGAGTAACTAGCGCTTTTGCAGATTGGGGAGCTTGGTTGTATCGATTAGCAGGCGGAAATGTAGATCAATGGGCATATTTTAGTTCGGAAAAAGCACAAAAAACATTATCTTCCGGATTTTTGAATGATGGTGGATCCATTCGAAATGTAGGGATTATCTTAGGTGCATTAGCAGCGACTTTGTTTGCTTCCGAATTCAAGCTGAAGAAAATTAAGTCCAAAAAGCAGGTTGTAGCAGCGGTACTTGGTGGTTTGCTCATGGGGTACGGAGCTAGACTGGCTAATGGTTGTAATATAGGTGCATTGTTTACGGCTATAGCCTCTTTATCGCTTTCAGGATGGATTTTTGGATTGTTCCTGCTGGTTGGTGCATTTATAGGCAGTAAATTATTAGCCAAATTCTTTATGTGAAAAGTGAAATAGGCTGAGCTTATAGTGCTGACGAGAGTCAGCCTATTTTATTGAAATCACAGACTACATAGGAGGGACAAAAGGAATGGAAAAGAAGACAGAACAGTATGATGTTGTCATTATCGGTGGCGGGGCCGCTGGATTAACAGCGGGAATCTATTGTGGACGAGCAAAATTAAAAACACTTCTCTTGGAAAAATCGTTGGTAGGCGGTCTTGCGACTTATACTAATGAAATAGAAAATTATCCTGGTTTTCCTGAAGGAACGACCGGAACAGACCTTATGGGACTATTTCATAAGCAAGCCAAAAAATTTGGTGTGGATTTCAAAATGACAGATGTAAAATCTATCTCGGTAGCGGAAGATATGAAAATAGTGGAAACCTTTCGAGTTCGTTATGAGTGCAAGGTCATTATCATAGCCAGTGGGGGAAAACCAAGAATCACAGGAGCAGCTAATGAGGATATGTTCTTATATGATAAAGGAATTTCTTTCTGTGCAAACTGTGACGCTGCAGCAAATACGGGAAAAACGGTTATGGTTGTTGGAAGTGGTGATGCAGCTATTGAAGAAGGAATGTTTCTGACCAAGTTTGCAGATAAAGTTATCGTTTCTGTCATGCATGATTATGGCAAAATGGATTGTAATGAAATTGCTAAAACTCAGGCACTGGAAAATCCTAAAATGGAATTCATGTGGAACACGGTGGTAAGTTCATTCGAAGGTGAAGAACGCTTGAATTCCGTCGTCCTGAAAAATTTAAAAGCTAATGAACTGCAAAACGTAAAGGTTGATTCATGTTTCTTATTTATTGGATATACGCCGAACACAGAAATCTTAACTGGTGTAGTAGATTTGAATCGAAGTGGCTACGTACGTGTCAATGAGAAAATGGAAACGAATATACCTGGTGTGTTCGCGGCAGGAGATGTATGTGATAAGTTCCTTAAGCAAGTGGCTACTGCTGTCGGAGATGGTGCCATTGCAGGGTATGGTGCAGAGAAGTATATCTCTGAATGTGAGACCTATGAACATCAAATTCTAAATCAAGGCAAACCATCCGTTGTCTATTTATGGAATGCAACCGATCCTTCCTGTCGGGAGTTATTACCTCTAATTGAGGGATTTGAACAATCCCATTCTGATGTCAGGGTCACAAAGGTAGATGTATATAAGTCACCCGGACTTGCTGCCAAGCTAGGAATAGATTCAGTACCTTCTATTGTCTATCTAGATGATGGAAAGATCCAAAGGGTAATTACAGAGAAGATAAGTGATGAAGTACTGAATACTCTTACTAATTGATGAAAAAAGACACATGCAGATAGTTCGAGGCCACTGAAAAAGTTCTTTCTAGATCATACATTTAAGGAGTCAGTCGTAACTACGGAGAATATTTGGACTT
>DJUJ01000122.1:29870-37964 GCA_002438345.1 Paenibacillus sp. UBA6285 | reverse complement strand
CCAGCTTTGTGATTGCTCACCGATTGTCAACAATTCGAGAGTCGGATCTCATTCTTTTTATGAAAGATGGAGACATTGTCGAGAGCGGTACGCATGATCAACTCCTGGCCAGCGGTGGATATTACGCCAGATTATATAACAGTCAGTTCGCCTCAGCGTAGACTTTGTGAGTATAAAAAGAAGCATTCGACCCCATTTTTGGTTCGGATGCTTTTTTTAAAATATAAGAAANNTTTATGCTTGGTTGTCAGTAACATGGCATTTACTGTCCCAAAAATGAAACCTCAGGTGGTTCCCTTCGTATCCTTAATTATGCAAATATTAGGGAGGGAATTCATTACAATGTCAATGTTTAAACGGATGCTCGCGAGTGCCGGAATTGGAGCGGCTAAAGTAGATCTCATGCTCCATCAAGATTTCGTGAACGCAGGTGATACGATCAGTGGTACCGTCCGAATTCAAGGTGGCCGAGTGGATCAGGAGGTCGATGACGTCTACGCATTCGTTAAGACGCGTTACTTGAAAGAGCTGAACGATAAGAAGATGGAAGTGGAAGCGACGGTATCCAAATTCCTGTTAGCAAGTAAATTTAAAGTAGTGGCGGAGCAGGTCTATGAATTTCCCGTCTCATTCCAGCTTCCGGCGATAACGCCAGTAACGTTAGGTAGATCGCCGGTTTGGATTCAAACCGGACTTGATATTAAAGAGGCAATTGATCCAAAGGATCAGGATTATCTTCAAGTAGGCCCTCATCCATATTGTGCTATTATTTTGGATGCGATGAATCAGCTCGGGTTCCGTATTCGTGAAGTGACTTGTGAATATGCACCGCGTTATGGCAGGATCAATGGCTTAGATTTCGTTCAAGAATTTGAATTCGTTCCCCCCTCACAGTTCCGAAATCAACTAGACGAATTAGAAATCGTTTTCTTTCCAAATGAGGATGGCATTGAATTGCTCCTACAGATTGATCGCAAGGCACGTGGTTTAGCTGGTTTGTTCGCCGATGCGCTTGATACAGATGAGAGTTTTGTGAAAATACGCTTCGATCACAATCAACTTGCTTACGGAGTTGACTCTGTTGCTGATCAACTGCTCGCAACGATTCATAAGTACGTATAAACGAATGGAGTCACAGGAATGAAAAAGAGGGGGGAACTCCTCTTTTTTTCTTTTTTTAATAGAGAAATTTATTTATATGAAGGAATGAACTTTATGGACAAGATAAACGTACTATAGTAAAACTATCCTAACAACGTATGAAACGGTAGGCATGATGAAAGTTACTAATACGAATACGAACGGAGAGGGAGTACCAAGATGTTGACAATAAAGCATTTTACCAAGAGCTATAAGGGCGGTAAGAAGGCAGTGAATGACTTGAATCTAGTGGTCGAAAAAGGCGATATTTATGGTTTTATTGGTCATAACGGCGCGGGGAAAACAACGACGNNAGGTGTTCTTGATTTTGAGGAGGGGGACATCGAGATTGGTGGGTATTCCATTAAAAAAGATCCATTAGCCTGCAAAGCGATCACGGCGTATATCCCGGATAATCCGGATCTATATGATCATCTGACTGGCATTCAGTACTTGAATTTTATTGGTGATCTTTTTAGTGTATCTAAAGCGGATCGGGAGTTGTTGATTAAGAAATATGGCGATGAATTTGAGATTACATCTCATTTGGGGGATTTAATATCCTCGTATTCTCATGGTATGAAACAGAAACTGGCGATCATCTCAGCACTGATACATAAACCGAAGCTGTTAGTTCTGGATGAGCCCTTTGTGGGACTTGATCCAAAAGCGGCACACACGCTTAAAAGAATCATGACGGAGATTTGCAGTCAGGGCAGTGCGATCTTTTTTTCGACGCACGTACTGGATGTGGCCGAGAAGCTCTGTAATAAGATTGCCATTATCAAAGCGGGATAATTGATTACTCATGGGAAAACAGAAGAGGTGAAGGGTGACAGTAGCCTTGAAGATGTATTTTTGGAGTTGATTAAGCATGATTAATATCTGGAGATTGACGAAGATTCAGCTGATCTCTTCCTTTGGGTTAAATAAAGCTTTGCATACACGTGATGTGAAAGAAAGACGAAAAATGCTTTGGCTGAGTATCGGTATCCTAATTGGAATTGTCATGATGGCTGTGGTTTCATTTGGTTATAGCTTTATGATAGCAGAGACCCTTGAACAGATAGGCCGGCCAGAACTGCTGCTTGCGATAATGATGGCTGTTACATGCTTAATTGGTTTTTTTACAACGATCTATAAGGCAAGTGGTGTATTGTTTGGCTCCAAAGACTACGATCTCGTAATGTCCTTGCCAATCAAAACAAGTCATATTGTAGCAAGTCGAGTGGCCCAGCTCTATGTGTTAAACCTGTTCTTTTCTTTGATGGTGATGGTACCTGCAGGCACTGTTTATGCTTTAAAGGTGAATCCCGGCGTATTATATTATTTGTATTTTTTGATTACACTGTTATTTATTCCATTAGTGCCGATCATAGCTGCAACGATTATAGGTGCCCTGATCAGCTGGGTTTCCTCAAGATTTAAAGGAAGTCGTATAATAACTCTCATCCTAACTTTTGTTGTGATTATCGCTATCATTGTTGGTTCAGGTCAAATAAATGGTAATAATCCACAATTACTTGCGGATATGAGCACACAAATCGCTGATCAAATATACAACTTGTATCCTTTGACGCTTATGTATGTAAATGCGGTTTGCTCGTTTCAGATGGGTTCCTTAGTATTGTTTATTGCGTTTTCGCTGATTTCTTTTATGCTGTTTACCATGGTACTTGGTAGCAAATATAAAGCGATACACACAGGCCTAACGACCTCTTTTTCCAGTAATAAGTATCAAATGAAGTCGCTTGAAGTATCATCACCCTTGTACACATTGTACAAAAAAGAGCTGCGCCGCTATTTCAGTTCTTCTTTATACGTGCTTAATACGAGTATTGGTATGGTGATGTTACTTGTGATGGCGGTCGCCTTACTGTTCGTTAGCGCAGAGCAACTAGGACAACTTGTTGAGATACCAGAGCTTTCAAATTATCTAAATCGACTGGCTCCACTGTTTGTTTCCGTTTTTGTAACTTTAAGCTGTACGACTTCCAGTTCTATTTCGCTTGAAGGCAACAATATTTGGATTTTAAAAAGCGCACCTGTGCCGACGTTAACGATATTGCTAAGTAAAATCGCAGTGAATCTTACGATTACCGTGCCGATTGTGGTCGGCAGCAGTGTGCTCCTCATGATATCCCTAGGTACTGGATGGATGGAAGGCTTGCTATTACTGGTTATTCCAGTTTTATATGCTTGTCTTACCGCAATGATAGGTGTGATCGTGAACTTGAAGCTACCAAAATTAGAGTGGACAAATGAAGTATCGGTAATCAAACAAAGCGCATCCGTCTTAGTGGCGATGTTGATTGGCTTTATAAGCTTACTGATTCCATTCGGTTTGAGTCTTCTTCTAGCCGATCTGAATGGTAATCTCGTTTTGTTAGGTATTGGATTATTGATATTAGTGTTGTGTGGTACGATGTATCGATATATTCAGTCCAAAGGGGAGCTTTTATTTCGAGCGCTTTAAATCATAGGGGTATCCCGAACGGTTAGAAAATGGCTGCTGGGTACCCTGTTTTTTGTGGGATTCGCTTTGGCAGGATTCCATGATACGTTTCTAGTTTCATTAGCTTTGGTATTTTGTGGTATGGTACCACACTCTACCAATATTTTAGCAATGTTTATAGCTTCTATCCTTGGTATAATTCGAAGATTATATCCGAGGAGGATCATCTCGTGAACAATAGATTTGGTAGATTTGCAGTCATAACAATCGTTATAGTGCTTGCAGTCGGAATATTTATTCAACATATATCGGCTGATGATGAGGCGCCTTTTAAGGATATAGATACTAGTTATGCTAAAAATGAAATCATAGATTTATATCACCGCAACATATTAACTGGCACAACGGTGACAAGCTTTTCACCTACTCAATCGATCACTAGAGCGGAATTCATAACGGTTCTTGACCGTCTGCTAAAGCTTGATCCGGCAGTCAGTCCAGTATCTCCTTATACAGATGTAGCCAATAAAGCTTGGTATTACGGTTGGATACAGGCGTCTGTTCAGCTTGAACTGGCTAATGGTACCTCGGCAACGACCTTTGCCCCAGCAAAAGNNAGCTTTAAAGCAAACGAACCATACTTCTGCTCTAACCTCGTTCAATGATCGAAATGAAATTGCTAGTTGGGCAAGATCAGCTGTTGCTACTGTAAATGATCTAGTATTAATGAAGGGGGATAATAGCAAGAATTTCCGACCTTCTGATCCTATAACAAGACAGGAAACAGCTGTCCTCATTGACCGAGTGCTGCAAAATGACAGCTGGGCAGCAGAGCTTGAAGACGAGCCGGAGGATCATATCGTTATTGGCTGGCAATATGGTCAAACGACGGCACAATACGAGAATACTGTTCTGAAGTCGAACGTCAACACGTTATCACCACGTTGGTACTATGTAGGGAAATCAGGTGCAGTAACGGATTCAACGGACGCTTCGCTGATCACATGGGCAAAGAAGAATAATAAGAAAATATGGGCGATGGTAGGCAATCGATCGGATCAAGAAGCGACCCATCAAATGTTGTCGAGTACAACCACAAGGAATATGGCAGTAAATCAATTAGCAGCTTTAGTGAGCAAATATAGATTAGATGGACTAAATATTGATTTTGAAAATGTAGCGCCTGAAGATCGTGAGTATTTGACATCGTTCATTACACAATTAGCTGAGAAAATGCATGCTCTTAACGCTACGCTGTCGATAGACGTTTCTCCTGATCTTGGAACAGATTGGACAGAAGCGTTCGACTACGCTGCACTAGGTAAGCAAGTGAATTATATGGTGATGATGGGTTATGATGAGCATTATGATGGAAGTAAGCTTCCTGGGCCGAATGCTTCTATTCCTTTTGATCAACATGCTGTGAATACTGTACTAAAAGTCGTACCCAGCCAGAAGGTTATATTGGCATTGCCTTTATATAATCGGGACTGGACGTTGAACCAGAATGGTACGGTTTCATCTTCAATCNNAATGAATCTTTAGGACAATATGTTGCCAACTATTCGAAGCAGTCCATACAGCACACGATCTGGATTGAGGATGGTCGTTCATTAATAGCCAAATACGATTTAAGCGTTAAGAACAATTTAGCCGGGATAGCTTATTGGTATATAGGCGGGGAAAGCTCAGATATATGGCCTAGCTTAAGTAATGCAGAGAAATTTTACGATTATACCTTTTAAAAAGAAAGACTGGATGCATATAGCTACCTTGCTATGTTGCTATCCAGTCTTTTTATTCGGTTATTACCGCGCAAAAGCATATCAAAGTTTCTGAGTAACTCATAGTTAAGTGATTTTGATATTGGTATTATATATTGGAACGATGATGACTAGATCAGATTCGAGAGACGTATTTTTTGAAGTTTTTTACTTTTATAACTTTAACACTTTTGGATAAAAGCTTCTTGTCGCTAACGATCCAGGTATGATCTTTAGAGTTTTTCCTACGAATTGCTGCGAAGTTATACTTATTTCCTGCGTAAATCTTAAAGCCATGTGCAGCACAATCAGAACAGAACTTGACGCATTCCCCCCGGTTCCGATCTGGAAAAGAAATCTGCTGGAACACATTACGTTTAACGAGCAGGGTCGCACCTTGAAGATTGGTTACATGTTTATTTTCCATACGGAGGTAACGAAGCAAAAGTAACTTCTTATCATTCAAATACATATAGTGAGCCCGTTTTCCAACGATATCCGCCTTACTCTTATGAAGTGTTTGCATACTATCGGCTAAATAGTTGGTAGCGTAGTAGTCGTCATCATCAAATTTAGCGATATAACTATATTTCGCTAATTGCACACCAAAATTTAAGCAAAATCCGAGGGAACGATGTTCCGGTATTTTAAAAACCCGTACATTCGTATGTTTTTTTGCAGCAGCTGTATAGTCATCTATCTTCAAACTATCATTATTTATGATTACGATAAGTTCTTTAGGATTGAAATTCTGTCGTCGATAGTTATCAAACAGTGTATTTATACAGTCAGCTCGTTTCGTACAGGTCAGAATAGATACAGCAGATATAGTGGAATCAGTAGCCCTTTTCATACCTTGATCTTTGGACTGCGTCCAACAAATGCCTTGTAATTTTTAATATTACGGATGATCTTATGGTTTGCTATTAGAGTGCTGTCGCTGATGATCCATGTATGCTTAGAAGAGTTCTTTCTTCGTATGGCTACGAAGTTATTCTTACTCGCAGAATACACCTTATAACCTTTCTTTCTACTTCTGCTGCAAAAAAGATCATCCTCACCCACGTTTTTATNNACTTTACGTTTGAAGACGAGTGTAGCGCCTGGGAGATGGGTAACTGTTCGATGTTCATCATGTGCGAAACGAAGGATCAAAGTCTTTGAACCACTTAAATACATATAATGAGCTCTTTTTCCAAGAATATCAGCATTTGTTCTATTTAATGTCTGAATACTTTCTGTCAAATAATGAGGGGCATAATAATCGTCGTCATCGAATTTGGCGATGGTATGATATTTACATTTCGTTACGGCATAGTTTAAGCATGAACCCAGAGTTTGATGTTCTGGCTTCCGAAATATCTTTATGTTTTTGTGTTTTTTAGCTAATTGTTGGTAGGCGGATAGTGGAATTGCATTGTTATTGATAATAATGATGAGTTCTTTTTGGGCATATCGTTGTCTGTTGTAATTTTGAAGTAGGTTGTTTAAATAATTTGGACGATTTGTACAGGTAATAATGGAAACACCGTTCATTTAACCAACCCCTCAGATGCTTTTTATTTGGGAAAAGTCTCATAATACGATATGTCCAAGTTAGGATAGAGTAACGGCATATCAACCTCATGTATGCAAAAATGGATTTGTATGAAGAACACAAAACCCACAGTCATGGCTGTGCTCGTATTACCTTAGAAGCCATCTGCATATTATTCGATTACTGATTGCCGAATTACAATTAAAGAAGTTATCGATATTTAGTAGTGATTGGAGGAAATATGAAGAAAAATGACTGGATTAAATATACACAGACTGAATAAAGCCGAGGAATGGTGGGTAGGTCGGTTTCCCCACAGACTGGACTTGTTCGTTCCGGATAGCGACGAGCTTTATTTTTTTGATACGTCTACTANNACAAGTATGCTTCAACGTTTGCGGAGTTTCTAGAACGGCTGATTGACGAGCGTTCTTAAATGAGAAAAAATGATGAGTAAGCTGGAAGCTACGCGCTGAGGCGAATTTTTCGGCGATAGACCCGTTAGCTGAACCGTAGGTTCTACAGATTATAGGAGGATTTACAAATGCACTAAAAGTGGAAAAGTAGGGTTTTGATCGATAATCCCGTTGTACTGGACCGAGATCAGATCGAGCAGGATTTGCGCGGCGGTAACCAAGTGATTATTCAGTTCTCTCACCCGGATTTTTATGGCTCCTCCATCTTGGAGGAAGTGTATGAGCTCCTCAACTTACAACATTTTAAAGCGTACACGTATTTGGAACACTTGCATGTCGGGGGCAAGGTAAAAAATCTGGATGCTATAGGCGATCTGGAGGACTTGAATTATCTTGCGCTGCTGCTGGATTTTGAGATCAGTCGCGCCCGGGTGATCTTGGCTCAATTGGAGGCGAAATAAGGCTGGAGCAAATAGAAGACGGCCTGNNACGGAAAGGAGGGCCATTGTCATGAAGCCGATGCAAGAAATCGAGACGCAGGCGATAGAGATCGCAGATGCTGCCAGAACGTCTTTTC
The DNA here is from genome assembly GCA_002438345.1 of Paenibacillus sp. UBA6285. GTDB lineage: Bacteria > Bacillota > Bacilli > Paenibacillales > Paenibacillaceae > Paenibacillus_AQ. The sequence continues at coordinate 30,076 of DJUJ01000122.1, read as the reverse complement.
GCGCTCTTTTTGAAAATGGCGTTACTATTACTGTACGCTATATACTACTGGCGAGGGACATGCGCCAAGCATCTCCGCCTGGTCGTGGGAAGCTTTGGAGATGGAATCGACCAGGCAAGGAGACGAAAGTGACACACCGGGATCGACGATTGCGGAACTCATCAAATGGTCCTATGCCGATTCGCCCTATTGTTGTTTCGGGGATT
>DJUJ01000122.1:974-29862 GCA_002438345.1 Paenibacillus sp. UBA6285 | reverse complement strand
TTGCGGATCTTGAGAATGACGAAGGGAATCGCGAGTTTGATTTGAGGCTGAAGGCCATGGAGCTGGCAATGAAAATGCTCGATGATGAAGGCGTGTTTGCCTTGAATCAACTGCGAGAGTCAGTATGCGTCCTTGTCGAAGTCATGCCGCCGGATGAGATCAATACCGAAATCGCCCTACGTTTGAATCGGGCGGAATCTCCGGCTATGCAAGTATGGTTGGCGGAAGCGGCGGAGTAGAAGCATCCGCTTTCGGGAACTCTGACCGTCTACTATGTTCCGATTTAATAAGATGGTCGAGATTAAGCAGGATGTAAGCCTTGCGGCCTCTAGGGGGGATGCATTCCCCTTTTATTTCTTCAATTGAACGCTTTGTACAGTTGACATATCATGGACCAATTTACGCTGCCAATGGTTTGTCTTTAAGCTCCTATCCCTTTAGCGAGCCGGACGTGATGCCGTTAATGATATATTTTTGCATGAAAATATAGAAAAGAATGAGTGGTGCAACCGCTAGGAGCATCATCGGGAAGAAATTCGTCCAGTCGGTCGAGAATTGCCCAATATTGCGGAACACTTCTAAGAGTAATACACCCTTTGAACGGGATTGCAAGAACAACAACGGCGTCATGAAATCATTCCACACACCAAGCGTATTCACAATCGCTACAGTGGCAATCACCGGCATAAGCAGCGGGAACACAATCTGCAAGGTTGTTCTCCAAACCCCACAGCCGTCTACTTTTGCTGCTTCTTCCAGTTCCAATGGAACGGTAGCGCCGATAAAGCTTTTAATTAAAAAGATAGAGAGCGGGAGGTTGTAACAAATTTCTATAAGAATAACGCCCATGTGGGAATTCATAAGCCCAAGCTGGGATACCTGTTTATAAAGTGCCAAGATCCCCATTTGGTACGGTACCATCATTCCAACCATGAATAAAAGGAACACGAGGCGATTGAAGTGGTTCGTGCGTCGTACCAAGCTGTAAGCAGCCATCGCAGAAAACATAACAATACCCGCAACGGAGGAAATCGTAATGAGAAGGTTGTTTCCCAACACATGAAAGTAGTTCATTGCCTTGAAAGCGCGAACGTAGTTGTCAAACGTGATGTCAACTGGAAGGCCCATCGGATGAGAGACTGCATCAGCTGGGGTCTTAAAAGTCGTGATGATCAAATAGTAAATAGGGATCAAAAAAATCGCAGCTAAGACGAGCAAGAGAATTTCCGTAACGGCAGACCCTTTTGTATATCGATTCATAATTACCGCCGCTCCCACATTTTAATTAGTGAAAAGTGAAGAAAGGTGATGAAGCCAACGAGGATCACGAAGACGATACCGAATGCGGCTCCGTAGCTATAGAAACCTTCACTGAGCCCTTTTTTGATCATGAGTGATACGATCGTTTCCGTAGAATACCCCGGGCCACCTCCAGTCAAGGCATAAACAATATCAAATACCTTCATACCGTTTATCATCCCCATAACCGTATTGAAAGTGATCGCTGGAAGCAGTAGAGGAAGCGTGATATAGCGGAACAATTGCCACCCGTTCGCTCTGTCGATCTTCGCCGCTTCATAATAATCTGTTGAGATGCTCTGCAAGTTGGCCAAATAAATAACCATTGTGTAACCCACCCACTGCCATACGGAGGCGATGATGACTGAGTAGAGCGCAAGACGCGGATCTCCGAGAAAATTGATGCGTTCAAAGCCAAGAGCAACTACAAGTTGATTAATTAAGCCGAAGTCGGAAGGTGAGTACATAAAATTCCAGAGAAAACCGATAACCAATACGCTGAACACCGCAGGAAGGAAGAACGCCGCCCGCAGCAGATTTTTTGTTTTTAATTTTTTATTGAGAAATACCGCTAATGGAATGGCTAGCAAATTCTGTCCGAGCATTGCGAGTACTGCATAGATTAAAGTGTTGCTAATACCAGTTAAATAGAGTGAATCTTTAAATAGAGCGATATAATTGTTTAAACCAACAAACTTGACAACAACGGGATGCACGTCCGACCAATTTGTAAAGCTGTATATAGCGGTCTTTATCGTCGGATATATGAAAAAGGTACAATAAATAAGTAAGGCAGGAAGCAGAAGCAGAACATAATTGATTTCTCGTTTGAAAATGTTTGGTTTGTTCATCAAATTTCGGCAAGGATACTCCCACGTCTATAAGTGGGGGAAGGAATTGCCGATCGCTCACAGAGCGAATGCCCTTCCTTCTTGCCATCCTCCTTTTTGTTCGTAGTATGTTCGTGATTTGTTCGCATTTTTGTACCTTAGGAGTGATATGATCATTCTAGGGAAATGAGGTGGAATTACATGTCAACGATTACAGCTAAAATCCAAATCTATGTGCCACCTGCAGATGCGGATATCCTGAAAATAACAACAATCACTTATCGTAGAACATGCAACTGGTTAAGTGAAAAAGTCTTTCGCACGAAAGAGCTTAATCAGAGCAAACTGAATAACCTCTACTATTATGAGATTCGTGATACTTTTGGTCTGAAAAGTCAGATGGCACAATCTGCTATGAAAACCGTGATCGCAAGGTACAAATCAGTGAAGTCAATCGGTCATCCTTGGACACAAGTAGAATTTAAAAGGCATGAGTACGATCTGGTATGGAACCGTGACTATTCGCTTAATCAAACTTTGTTTTCAGTCAACACACTAGGCGGTCGATTGAAATTCAAGTTTGAGGAAAAAGCCATGAAGCGATACTTTGACGGCACTTGGAAATTTGGTACAGCTAAACTCATACATAAATCGAGCAAATGGTTCTTGCATATCCCAATGACTAAAGATTTTTGCTGAGCTAGATCTGGCGAATGTAAATCATGTTGTCGGTGTTGATCTCGGCATTAACTTCCTAGCAACCACTTATGATAGCCGTGGTAAAACGATCTTTTACAGTGGAAGAGAAGTAAAACACAAGCGAGGGCGATTTAAAGCTTTACGCAAACAACTTCAAGTGAAACAAACATCCGCTTCTCGTATAAGAATCAAAGCCGTTGGTTCAAGAGAAAACCGTTATGTGACTGATGTAAATCATCAGGTGACAAAGGCACTCGTTGAACACTATCCGCAAGGCACTTGTTTTGTCCTTGAAGACTTATCAAGTGTGCGTCATGCAACGGAAAGAGTACGCGTAAAAGACAGATATGTGCAAGTCTCTTGGGCCTTCTATCAATTTCGTCAAATGCTCGAATACAAAGCTGGACTCAATGGACAAAAAGTAATGACAGTTGATCCAAGATACACTTCGCAAACCTGCCCTAAATGTGGGCATCGAGAAAAAATAATCGCAACAAGAAGCTGCACATATTCTGTTGTAAGCAGTGCCACTACACATCAAACGATGACCGTATTGGTGCCATGAACCTACACCGAACAGGCCTTGAAGCCATCCGTATCGGTGCCACACCAGCATGACTGCTGTGGCAAGGGCGAAGTCAACCGTCCTACGAGTTGCATGACTCGGATATTCCCTCAAGTTAAGGTAGGAGCACCTCGTGCGTTCGCACTACTGGAGAGGAATAAGTGTAAACAGCAACAATGAGTATTGGTGTTGGGGCTTGTAACAAACCTACACAAGCTCTCACTTCAAGCTTAAGACCCTTAGGGTTAGCTAAGTGAGAGTAGTTGACTACACATATCCCTTCATATATAAAATTCATGCTTTTGCTTCAATCAATTACACTGGGGTTATCATCAAATCGGTGCTCTGCTCATTGTTCATACCCCTTCATTTCTGAATGAATAGCTATCTTAGGTCTAGCTCCAGTTCGCTTCAAGTGAAAGCATCCTCTAAAGTATAACAAAACAAGGCAGTCATTATCTACAAAAAAGCTTGTGCAGCAAAATATCTCCCAATTCAGATCTACATAATGTTCACCAGTTCTATAGCTCAACAAGAAAAACGCCTGACGGCGTCCTTGGAGGTAGAGTTACAAGCTGTGTACATCCGTTCCATACTCGTATCCATATGCACCATTCGTAGTGAGGTTCCGCTTACGGACCGTATTGCATTTATTCCCTAATAACAAGCCCATTACGGGTGATTCAGGGCGGATAACAGCGCTGGCTCGTTTACGTTACTGGCGGCACAATGTAATCGGTTTTTCGCATACATTTGTCCGTAAGCACGACTAAAACATGCATTTCGGAGGATAAGGTCCGCTCGGTCCATCCCAAAGAGGTGTGTGTTAATTGAAAACAGGGCTCCCCATGGCCACCCGTTGAATATAGGCTCCTCCCTTGAATTCGTTTCACATTTCTCCGCAGTCTCTTATAGTAATATAGTTGTATTTCCTACACTTATATGAAGTATTAGCATATTCAACAACCTTTAGTTGTATTTGATGCAATTACAAATACAATTTGCTCGCTTTTCGGCCCTATACGGAGAATATAGTTGCAGAGAATACACTTAAAAGACTAATTTCCACCCAATATATGATTTTAATTGTACAAAGTGCAGTTATTTGAAAAATGCTCAAGTTCGCCCGAGCGGCATTTGGAGTTCAGAGTGGACTTGGGAGGCTGAGTGGCCTTGTTGGCCCAAGCGGCCAGGGGAGTCTGGGCGTCTGGATCTCAGCATTACAAAAAATCTCCCTGCATCCTCTGCAGGGAGATAGCATTAACTCAAAGTTTAGTTATTCTTCAGCCATACTACATTATCTTCTTCCTGACCGTTCACAGGCCACCAATGGAAACCATCCTGAGCGAGCAATTGATCCGCTTCAACCGGACCCCAAGTGCCAGCAGGATAAGAAGATAGGTCACTCGACTCTTCCTTCCAAGCCTTCGCAATACGATCCACGAACGACCATGCTGACGATACCTCATCCCAACGGGTGAAATAAGTGGAATCTCCGCGTGCCGCATCATGAAGCAAGCGCTCGTAAGCTTCTGGAGAATTGATTCCAACCAAGCAGCTCTGACAGAAGTCCATAGCGAGCGGTTGAATCTCAGACTCAGAACCCGGCTTCTTGGCATTAATCTTTACATAAATACCTTCCATTGGGTTCACACGGATAACAAGCAGGTTAGGCTCCAGCGTATGCTTTTGTCCCAAATAAACATTGGTTGGCATTCCCTTGAACTCAACTACCACTTCCGTTGTCTTCACCGGCAGACGTTTACCTGTACGAATATAGAAAGGAACTCCAGCCCAGCGGAAGTTATCTACAAATACACGGGCAGCAAAATACGTCTCAGTACTTGATTCAGGATCAACCTTATCTTCCTGACGATAAGCAGGTAGGGTCTTTCCATTGTGCAAGCCTTGAATATACTGTGCTCTCACGACATTCTCACGAACCTCGCCAGATGTACCATAAGGACGAAGTGAACGAAGTACCTTCACCTTCTCGTCACGAATATCTTCTGCAAGCAGACGACTTGGTGGTTCCATTGCGATCATAGTCAGCAGTTGCAATATATGATTCTGGCCCATATCCCGTAAGGCTCCAGCATGGTCATAATAACCACCACGCTCTTCAACACCTACGGTTTCGCCAAGTGTAATTTGAATATTGGCAATATGCTTATTATTCCAGAGCGGTTCAAAAAAAGCATTAGCAAATCGAATGACTTCGATATTCTGAACCATTTCTTTACCAAGATAATGATCGATCCGGTAGATCTCCTCTTCCTTGAATACCTCACGGATCTGCTCATTCAGCTGCTCAGCTGACTCCAGATTGTATCCAAAAGGCTTCTCGATTACGAGGCGATTCCATCCCGTGCCATCCAGCATGCCGCCAGCCTTAAGGTTGAACGAGACACTGCCGAACAATTCAGGTGCCAGCGCAAGATAGAACATCCGATTACCCGGAATTCTGAACTTCTCTTCAAGAACTTCTGTTTGAGCTCTTAATTCGCGGAAGCCATCAATATTGTTGATGTCTAGAGATTTGTATTCAAAATGCTGTACAAACTCGTTCCATTCACTCTCGTCTCCCGCTTTATATCGGCAGAATTCAAGGATGGATTCCTTCACATCACTTCTAAATTCTTCCTGAGTACGCGGGCGTCGCGCCACGCCAATTACCGCAAAATCATGTGCCAGCTTACCTTCACGGTACAAGCTGTAAATCGCCGGGAAAAGCTTACGCCGGGCTAAATCTCCGGTTGCCCCAAAGATAAAAAATACAGCACCGGGTGTGTGCAGTGCATCAAGGGTTTGATTTTCAGCCATGGCTCCTCATCTTTCTGTATGTAATATAGTTTATTGACATTTTCAGCGTCGTGTACTAAAACATGATGATTGACGACGTTATGTCATTTTAGCATATTCCTAAAAAGGATGCTATCACATTCCTGACAAATACTCTCGGGATTTCGCAATTTTCAATTAATATTTCTTATTATTAACTAAATCTCCGCTTAAAAAAGAGTAATTTGTCAGTATTCGATGGTTATTAAAGGAAAGCCTATGGTTATGCGATTCGTCCCCTGTTGTTCTTCTTTATGCACTGCGATTTGTGCTGAAACCGAATGAATTCCGCTAACTATTGAACGTTTCAAATCAGGAACCGAATACGTACGGCTGACTGTTGCGACATCCTTATAGCTCTCTTTCTCACTCACAGTTTCAAATTGCTCTTTGAGTAACCCTTCCGTTTGAGAAAACACTTCTTCAGGTCCTCCCTGCTTTTCAGCGATTCCTTGAAGGGATACATTCCATTCTGCCTTGATGTTACTCTGTTCTAGCATTGTACTTACTTCATCGGCAATCACCTGAAAGCTGGCTTCATTCTGTAAATCAGCCGTATCTAACGTCACGATAACATAACTATTTCCTTCTTTAAGCTCGCTCCAAAATAAGGAAAGACGCGATTCATATGGTTTTGCCGCTGTTGAACGATAGGTCATACGCCCTTCTTCCTCTATACCTGACGGCACAGTCAATCCAAGACGGGCACAAAGCTTAGCCACTTCAACAGAAGGATCATTGTACCCACTGATTGCCCCTTGCCATTTTAAGACGATACGCAGTGGAGAATCGGATACCATTGTCTTTTTTCCGAAATCTATTAAACTCATCAGAGAACCATTCAGTTCTGATGTTACAGAAGCTTGAGAAACAACCTCGTCAAGGGCGATTGATTTCGCTTTAGCGCTTTGAAAGTTTACCAGTAGAGCTACAGTGCAGCACACGAATAATAATATAAAAAGAGTCCCTTTTTTTGTTCCGTTGTTCAACATTGTCTTCAGCATGATTCATTCTCCCTTTCGAATCTCTCTAGCAATCTACTAGACAGTATGTTCGAATTAGGAGATTTTATACCTGAAATATCCCCACAAAGTGAGNNCTCAGGTACTTTGCGGGGGCCCAAAAAAATACTTTCTTATACTATAAAAAAAGACTGAAGCAGAGGCTTCAGTCCTTTGTTGTTATTCAGCTAGTCCATTTTTATATGCATAAATTGCTGCTTGGGTCCGGTCTTCCACACCCAGCTTCGCGAGAATATTCGTCACATGAAATTTCACGGTCTTGATCCCAATTATTAGTTGATCAGCGATATCCTGATTCGATTTACCTTGCGCCAGCAGACGTAATACTTCCATCTCGCGCTCCGTAAGCTCTTTATAAGCAGGGGATTCACCCTTTGCATTGTTTCGAAAACGGTTCATCATTTTAGATGCCACCTGTGACTCGAGTACAGACTGCCCTCTTGCCGCTGCGCGTATTGCATCCGCCACTTCACTAGCTCGTGAGGTCTTTAGTAGATAACTGAACGCACCCGCTTCAATAACTGGATACATTTTTTCATCGTCCAGATAACTTGTCAACACAATGACTTTGATTTCGGGATACTGCTTCATTAACTGTTTTGTCGTTTCAATCCCATCCATCCCATCCATTACGAGATCCATCAGGACTACATCCGGATTGTACTCTTGTGCCAGGCGAATACCTTCTTCTCCACTTCCAGCTTCACCTACAACTTCAATTCCGTCCTCAGTACCCAGAACAGCAGCTAGTCCGATCCGTACCATTTCATGATCATCTACAAGTAATACCTTAATTGCTTCCTCCATCTCCATGGTCACTCTTTCCTCCTATTATTCATTGACTAACGGAACGGTAATTTCAATCCGCATTCCTTTACCCGGAGCAGTAATAAACTGAATGGAACCTCCGATTTCATTCATCCGCTCCTGCATGTTCGACAAACCGTAGGAAGTTTGTTTACTATCGTCCAATTCAAAGCCGATCCCATCATCACGCAGCGTCAAGCGAACCGTATCTCCTCGCCGATGCAGCTTGATTTCCATCTTTTCCGCTTTCGCATGACGAAGCGTATTGGAGATTGCCTCCTGTACAATTCGGAATAAGTGATTCTCTACCCCTTTTAGCAATTGCACATCAGGATCCATCTCGAATACAATTTCGATCGGAACCTTGACCTCAAGTTCCTTGATCAACTCCTGCAGACCCTGCGCTAATCCCTTACCTTCCAAATAAACAGGTCTCAAATGCAGTAGCAGTGCTCTCATCTCTGATTGAGCTACAGCAGACATTTCTTCTATAAGTGCAATTTGCCGCTGCGCCTTGTCAAAATCCTTCTCCAGTGTCCGACCTACAGCCGTGGCGGTCATGGAGATCGCGAACAGCTGCTGAGAGACGGCATCATGCAATTCACGCGCAAGCCGCTGACGCTCCTCCATAATAGCAGATACCCGCGCCTGCTCCGCGAGCTTCGCGTTATTCGTAGACAATCGTTGCAGCGTCGTCACTTGGTTTTCCCATTTACCGCTGATTCGGCCCAATTGTTCTCCGAGCCTTCCCAGCTCATCATCACCCAAGTCAGGCATAGATAGCGTCAAGTTCCCCTTCTCCCACAATACGAGAGTTTCCCTCAGGCGTTCCAACTTTCGCTTTATACGAAAGCTCTGATAGAAACCAAAGCCAACCCCGAACCCCATCGGTAGCAGAATTAGAGTAAATGCCGTGCGTAATCCAATCGCCCAGCTTTCAAAAGGCTTTAAATAGCCATATGTATACATGGTGTACAATATCACAAGCAGCATGACAAAAGAGAACAGAGCCCCCTCACCCATACTGCGTGACATCATATTTTTGTTCTTTTTTTCCATATGGGGACCCTCCCTTCTGTATCAAACTAATCAGGATAATCGCACATCCAAATCTCCCATCAAATAAGAGACACTAAATTTCACCTTATATTCACTGCTATCATAGTTAGGGGACTTCCAATTCAGACGGTTTAGCATACCTGTATCACGCCCATTACCGAATTCAATCGATCCAAAAAGCACAAAAGCTTCGATTTCTATACCATAATCCTCTGACAATTGAATGTCCATATCACCAAAGATCCCTTGAAACAGCATTACTGTTTCCTTTTGCTCCGCCATAGCCAGTGAAAGATCAAGATCGGCCTCTCCAAGGATATGCCATGAACTGAGACTGTGCATCACCCAGGGTGAACGATCCCAGTCAAATCTAGATGAAAAGTTCTGCTTCTGCATAAACCCTTCCTTGCGCTGAACTCTTTTGGATTTAGTAAAAAACATTCCCAGTGAAATCAAGCAAATCCCCAGCACGAGCACCAAATGATCCAGCAAAAGCAACACAGCGCCAATTCCGAGCAGCTTATACCCCTGCTTCACTTTGCCTGACGTCGTGCGGTAGACCCCTAGGAGCAGGAATAGAAGCGCGACAATGGAGAAAAAGCCGAGCCATCTACCAAAAATCATCATGCAGCCAACACCGATCAGTCCGATGGCAATCAAACGGTTTCGTTTATCCATTTCGCACCTCCTTAAAGTTTAAGTTTTGCTTCGGAAAACTTTACTCATAAATATATTATAGCCAGCCGCTACAAAAGCCATATCGGTATGGAGATCCATACCGTATGGCTTCTTCTTGTCCAGCATATCATATCTACTTAAGTTTTAGGAACAGGATTTATTCTTCTTTTTTGTTTAAAGAAGGAGCAGCTGGTGTATCATTCAGCTTGCTTCTCAGCGCAGCTAGTTGCTCATCCACTTTCAGTTGTTTCTCAACATCGACTGGTTTAGTGTAAGCAGCGGATGGGCTGTAAGGTGCACGCATTACATCTGCTTCTGCTTCAAGCTGCATAATTTTCTCTTCCATCCGGTGGAATCCGAGTGACGCACTGCCACTTTCGATGGAATGTACGCTGCTGATTTGCGTCATTTGTTTCTTCGCTTTAGCCATTTGAGCGCGGGATACGAGCTCGTTACGCTTGTTGCGCAGCTTGTAGAATTCATCCTTCATATCATGCAGCTGCCCAACCAATTCCTTCGCTTGCACTTCGGCTTGAGCGTGAAGATCGCTGTATACCGCTTGTTTTTGGTCGAAGTAGATTTTTTCCTCCAACAACTTGCGAGTCACTTCTTCTTGACCGTTTTTCAGTGCCAATTCAGCTTGCGCTCCACGCTGTGCGGACATTTTCGCTGCTTCTTCCACGCGTTGTTTCATGCGACGCTCGTTCGCCATTTGCTTGGCAACTGTAACTTCCGCTTCGTGAATTTCAGCCTCCATATCGCGCAGATATTGGTTTAGCATTACGATTGGGTCCTCTACCTTATCCAACAAGTCATTTACCGACGCCTTTGTCATATCTTTAATTCTTTGAAATACTCCCATGATTTACAATTCCCCTTTCTCATATTTAGACAGTTTTTGTTTGAGTTCTTCTACTTCTTTTTGCAGAGCCTTCTTCTCAATATCCTTCATCATCGCATCCAAACCGGAGTCCGGAGCGGAATATGCATTGTTCTTCTCAAAATTTGGATTGTAATTAGGCTGGCGTCCATAAGGTCCATGTCCGCCATTGGCATGCGGTCCGTGTCCATGTTCCGGTCTACCTGAGTAAGGACCATCGAATGGGCCACCCGGTGCGCCAGGGCCTGGTCCGAAAGGATTATAATGCGTAGGCTCCTTCGGAATAACCAGCGCTGCAATGAAGTATACTGGAATCACGGCACCTCCTGTAAACGGAATGCTGACCAGTAACAGAATCCGGAATAGCGTGGAATCAATACCGAGTGTCTCAGATAATCCACCCGCAAGACCCGTCATCACTTTATCTCTGGTTGAACGATATAATCGACTCATAGCGCTACTCCTTTCCACCATTGTTCAGTTTCTCCTTTAGGCGAGCCATTTCTCTTTCGAGTACGGTTGCTACGGTCTCACCTGCTTGCACCGCATATTCCTGTCCCATGCGCCGTAAATCGCGCAGGCTCTTCGCTTCTAATTCCCAATCTGACATCCGATCTTCCAGACGTCCGAACATTTTGGGAACATCACCGCCGTTACCATAAGTACTGGCTCTTTGATTCATACGTTGCTGTAGTCTCAGCGACTCCATCCGTGCTGCATAATACTGACGTTTGCTGTACACCGTCTGATACTCTATTTTCAGCTCATTCAGCTGTCCTTCAAGTTCAAACAAGGATTGCTTACTTTGTTCAAGTAGCCCGCTGTACTGCTCCAATTTTTCCTCGTGAATAATTTTTTCTTGTAAAGCCAGCTTTGCGAGATGATCCTCGCCCGCTTTTAGCGCAAGTAGCGCCTGTTCCTCACGTTTGTTTCTCATGGCAGTCGCTTGGTTCACTTGCTGCTGCAATTGCTTCGTATGGGAAGCGTATTGCTGATACAATCTTTCAGCTTCACTGATTTCCTCACGGGTTGAATGTAGAAATTGATCAATTAGCTTCACAGGATCTTGGCTTTGCTCCAGACGTTCATTTAGATTAGCTACCGTAATATCCCTCATGCGACGAAAAACACTCATAATCTCCTGCTCCCTCCCTGCTTCTTGTTTAAGTACAATTCTTCTTAATAAGTACCATTTCTTCTACCCTTTAAAGCTGACACGCCCCATACGATCAACGCCACACCCAGAAGGGGTCCGATGATCCAGGAAAGCTTCGCGATCAAGCTCATGACACCAATGAACATTAATACCCAACCGATAATCTTGCGTCCACTCTTAATCCCATAGTACCCGAGAACAACCAGCAATACTGGGAACAGTAGTCGGAAAATACCGTGAATCAGAGGAAGCGCTAAACCGAGCAGCATTACCGCACCAATCACAATCAGTACAACCGCCAATCCGTTTCCTTGTCTTCTTTGCATTATTTTCTCACCGCCTTTCGTTGTCCTTAACCTTATAGCCTTATTCTAGAGCAATTCTCAGACTTTCAAAACAGACCAACGACGGTTTTTGGTACTGGACCTTAGTCGAGGTAGGTGTGCGACTGCAGACCATTACAGGGCTAGTTGCAAGAGATAACCAACCTATCCACATATAAATTGGGTACGAACCCATTAAAAATTGAACGGACATCACCCTAAATGGATTTCTAGAAGACTACATTTAATATACAATAAAACATTTTTAATGATTATAAGGAAAAACTCTACTTTCAAGTGCCTACTAAATAAATTCTCACTTTCGAATAAATCCCAAAAATGTATAATGATCAAATAAGAAACAAAGGAGAATTACCATGAACATACTGATCGTTGAAGACGACCGTAGCTTAAACAAAGGAATCGCTCTCACTCTTTCTCAAAACGATGTGGTGATCCATCAAGCCTATGACATTGCTGCGGCGGAAAATATTGTTGCAGTTCACCCTATCGATCTCATCATTCTGGACATCAATTTGCCGGACGGGAGTGGGCTAGATTATTGCGAACAACTTCGCAAGACCTCACGTGTACCCATTATTTTTCTAACCGCGAATGATATGGAGTCCGACATTATTACCGGCTTTGGATTGGGAGGCGATGACTATATCACCAAACCGTTCAGCCTGATGGTTCTACGTGCCAGAGTAATGGCACTGCTCAGGAGGACGGACTCGCAAGGCGCTGGCAAAATAACACTGGGTCCGTTAGAACTCGATTTTGAGAAGTTGGAGTACTGCAAACATAAACAGCCGCTCCAGCTGAGCAAAACCGAGCAAAAACTGCTGCGGCTGCTGGTGACGAATACGGGCAACATTCTGACCAGAGAGCAGCTGATAGACAAGATCTGGAGCCAGGATGCTGAATTCGTAGATGAAAACGCATTGACTGTAGCCATCAAACGGCTGCGTGCTAAACTTGAGGACGACCCGGCAGCGCCTAAATATATTAAGACCATCTACGGACTGGGATACATGTGGGCTGAAGGACAAAAGCCATGAATAAAAATGGAGTCCCTCCCCATTTCAAGCAAGTACATAGGCTCTTTCTGCTGATCATCATTGTCCTCGTGGCCTGCTTTATCGGTAGAATAATGTTTCTGTACGGGTTCGACCCCACTCTGCTCCAACTCACTTCGTTATTCATCATCTGTCTATTAGCAACAGGAGCCGTATGGGTATGGTTATGGAACCGCCAGATCGCAAACTATATGCAGACCTTGGATACAGCGATTGAGCGGGCTATGCATGACCAGCCACCACTCACTAACTATGAAGAAACAGCTCTGTCTTCGATGGAACATAAACTAAAACGCTACATAGGGATTGCTAAGACGAATGAGCGGAATCTTCAGACGGAGAAAAACAAAATAAAAGAGCTGTTATCGGATATCTCCCATCAAACCAAGACACCTCTCTCTAATATCATGGTATTCAGTCAATTGCTGGAGGAGATGCCCGGACTAAATGAGAATGTCCGATACTACGTGCAGCATATTCAAACGCAGTCGGATAAGTTGGATTGGCTAATCCAGTCTCTAATCAAATTATCACGGCTGGAAACAGGAATGATCTCCCTGCAGCAGTTTGAAGCGAAACCGCTCATTCAGACTCTGACGAAGGCATTATCCCAGGTGTATACCCAAGCGGAAAGCAAACAAATTACCATTAATATTGACTGTAGGTCACACATCGTAGCCAGCCACGATGTTAAATGGACAAGTGAAGCACTATTCAACCTGCTGGAGAATGCTGTGAAATATACACCGCATAGCGGACAAATTTCCATTCTTGCTGAAAGCAATGAGATGTTTACCTGTATTCACATTACCGATACTGGGCTTGGAATCCCCAGCGAAGAAATCCATCACATCTTTAAGCGGTTCTACCGGGGGAAGCAGGCGCGTGAATTCGAGGGGGTCGGGATCGGATTATTTTTGTCCAGAGAGATTATCACGACGCAAGGCGGTCATATCAAGGTCAGTTCTGAAGCCGGAAAAGGTACAACATTCTCCGTTTTCTTGCCCCAGCGATAAAATAGAATGTGTCATTATGGTCAGAATTCAGACACTCTCCTGTCAGATTGATTTGTTACCCTTAGATTATGGACAAAACGATCTTATTGGAGGGGAAAAGTTATGCCTATTTTACAAACTGAAAATTTAAAAAAACACTATGGAAAGATCGGCTCTGGTGTTAAGGCTCTGGACGGTGTATCACTGGCGGTGGAAAAAGGCGAGTTTGTCGCTATCGTCGGTACTAGCGGCAGCGGTAAAAGCACTCTTCTTCATATGCTAGGTGGATTGGATCGGGCAACTGAGGGCAAGGTTTACGTGGACGGGAACGATATTTTTGCGATGAGTGACGAGAAGCTGACCATTTTTCGGCGCAGATCGGTGGGGTTTGTTTTTCAGAACTACAATTTGGTGCCCATATTAAATGTGCGGGAGAATATTGTACTGCCTATTGAGCTGGACGGTGGCAAAATAGATGAGGCTTATCTTGATCTGATCATCCGCACCTTGGGCTTGCAGGAAAAAGTGAATACTCTACCTTCTAATCTGTCTGGTGGGCAGCAGCAGCGGGTGGCGATTGCCAGAGCATTGGCAACCAAGCCATCAATTATCTTGGCGGATGAGCCCACAGGTAATCTGGATAGTAAAACAAGCCAGGAAGTACTGATTCTGCTGAAGCAGATGAGTGAGAAATTCTACCAAACTATCGTGATGATCACGCACAATGAACAAATTGCTCAAACTGCTGACCGCATTATCCGTATTGAAGATGGCATCATTTTCACTGGTCAACCCCGCAGCTCCGGAGTGAACCAGCCATGATCAGTACGAATAATCGCAAGACCATTGCTACTTTAGCCAAAAAAAGCCTCAAAGCCAACAGAGCTCGCAATTTCACTATCATCTGTGCCATCGTACTGACTACCCTTTTGATCACCGCCGTGTTTACCTTGGCGCTCAGTATTAACCAATCGATGCAACACGCACAAATGCAGACTACCGGTAGCGATTATCATGGAAGCTTCAAATATCTGAATCCTGCCGAGTTGGAGAAGCTGAAGAATCATCCATCCATCAAAGAATATGGCGTTTTCCTTAAGGTTGGCGATATAAGCACCAGTCTATTCAAGAATAACCGGGTAGAGGTACTTCGTGTTGACGAGAATTATGTCAAACATGGATTTATCAACTTTATAGCTGGTGGTTTGCCTTCCCGTGTGGATGAAATCGTCCTAAATACTTGGGCGCTTGACATGCTTGGAGCAAAACATGAGTTAGGCCAGATTGTGAAGCTGGATATAGACACGGGTGAAAAAGTCATAAGCCAAGACTTTAAGATCTCCGGATTTTACGAAACCGATCAAAATTTAGCAATGTCAGGATTGGCTTTTGTATCAGAAGCTTTCACACAGAAGAACATTTCCCAAATTGATCCGGACCTCTCTGAAGCAACGGGTTCTTATGTGAACACCTCAGATTTGGCGGTGATGTTTAATAATTCTTATAATATTGAAAAGAAGGTACAAAAGATTTTGGCGGACACCGGCCTGGATGTGCCCTATGGTGTAAATCCTGCTTATACGAGTGTCTCTCTCTCTGAAAATCTAGTGAATATCATTCCTTATGCAGTTGTCATTCTAATCACAATGCTGAGCGGCTATTTGCTGATTTACAATATCTTTTTTATTTCCGTCGTGCGGGATGTGAAATTTTATGGACTGCTAAAGACCATCGGCACCACACCTCGACAACTGAAAAAAATCATCTCCATTCAGGCTCGCTCACTTTATCTCGTCGCGCTGCCCTTTGGATTAGGGTTTGGATATCTGCTAGGCTTACTGGTTCTCCCCATGGCCAACTCCATCTCAAGCAATACTTCCGGTAATGTCTATTCTGCTAGCCCGTGGATATTTATTGGCGCAGCAGCATTCTCGTTTATGACAGTATGGATCGCCGCAAGCAAACCGGGTCGGATGGCCTCGCGAACCTCGCCAGTAGAGGCTGTAAAATTTGCTGGAGTCAGCAGCATCGGAAAACGGAAAACCAAGAAATCAAAACATGGAGCAAAACTTCACAACATGGCGTTCTCCAACCTGCTCAGAAGCAAAAAAAAGCTGATCTTGATGCTCTCTTCGCTCTCCTTGAGTATCATCTTATTCAGTACCATTTTTACAGTAATCTCCTCTTTGGATGTGAATAAATATCTGCGTGCTTTTATCTCCGGAGATTTTGTGGTTCAGAATGAAGTGTTAGTCAGTATTACGGGAGCTCGAGACGGTGATCCTTATAAGCTTTCGGAGGAATTCACCAACAATCTAAGTGGAATTGACGGTGTAGAAAGTGTAGATAAGGTATATTACAGGTATGTTCCATATCCTGTCGATGATGCGGTCCGGGCTATTTTGGAGCCATTGGCTGCTGCTAACCCACATCCTGTTCTTCTCTCCACTCTAGATAAGGGGGGAATGATCTACATTAAACTATATGGATTAGATCCAGGATGGTATGATCTTTTGGACAAGGATATTATCGAAGGAGAGTTTAACAGGCAGAAATTTGCTTCAGGAAAATATGTGATCATAGCCGAGGCCATGTTTATAGAAGAAGATAGCTACCGCTCCTATTATCATCCTGGGGATACAATCACTTTCGGGAAGTCGGGGAAGTCTTATGAGGTGATGGCGGTATTAAAAAATGATGCGGTATATGCTGCAACAACAAAAGCTTTCTCCATGTTAGGCTATAATGCCTTCCTCCCTGCTCCGGAACTGCAGAAGGAAATGCCGCAAGGCACCGACCCGGCCTATATCGTTTCAGCCACACTGCACGTCGATCCGACTAAGCTGGACCAGGTAGAACAAGCTGCCAAAGCTCTAACAGATTCGACAAATGAATTAACCTTGAAATCCAGGGAGGATTACAAGGAGGAGCTTGGCGGATTTATTCGCATTTTTCAAACCATAGGTTATAGTCTTAGTTTAGTCATTGCTCTCATCGGCGTGTTGAATTATGTTAATACCGTACTTACTGGAGTCATCTCTCGCAGAAATGAATTTGCCATGCTGGAAAGTATTGGCATGACCAAAAAACAATTAAAACTTATGTTAATTTATGAAGGACTCTACAATGTGCTTTGTACTGTGCTCATAACGTCAACATTAGGTGTGCTGCTGACCTATAAGATTTCCAAAAGCATCACAGAAGTTATAGCCTTTACGGTATTCCGAATGAGCTGGTTGCCGTTTATCTTCACCGTTCCTGTTATGTTAATCATTGCTTTCGCAGTGACGCTGAGAGCATATAAAACAATATCCCAAGCAACAATTGTGGAACGGTTAAGAGAGATAGAGTAGCAGCACAGCAAGCAAAAACGCCTTCGTCATCCCTAAAGGACGGTAAGCGTTTATGCGAGAAGTATAAGGATATTGTATAGCGTGAAACTTATACTTTCTATATTTTAAAATATCCCCTCAAAGTGTAGCTTTTCTTCGATGCATACACATGTACTTTGTGGGGGCCCCAAATATATACTCTCTGATACGTTAAAAAAAGGGCAAGCCACCGCCAACGCGGCAGGACTTGCCCTTTTCTTATAATAATCAGTTATTTTTTATATTATTTAAAAGCAGGTAATGCGATATCCGCGTAATTATCTTCAAGGAATTTCTTCACTTCAGGACCGCTAATCCGTTTAGCTAGCTTCTGAATCGCGTCAGAGTCCTTGTTATCTTCACGCGCAACCAAGGTGATCGTGAATTCTGAATCTTTTCCTTCAGTAATCAGCGCATCTTTCTTTGGTGTTAATCCAAGAGGGCTAGCATAAGCCGGAGTCATGGCTACCAGATCGGCATCATCCAGCATACGAGCTAACATCAACAGATCTACTTCCTCAAACTTAAAGTTTTTTGGATTCTCAGTAATGTCTGCTTGTGTAGCTTGAATACCAACACCTTCTTTCAGCTTAATGAGGTCGGCAGCAGCGAACATTTGTAATGAACGACCGATATTCGAAGGATCATTAGCCATAACTAGCGTTGCACCTTCAGGAAGATCAGCTATATTCTTGTAACGCTTCGAGTACCCACCGTAAATAGCGTCATAAACAGGCTGTACCTCTACCAGATTAGAGCCTTTGCTTTCATTAAATTGCTTCATATAAGGAACGTGTTGGAAAAAGTTAGCGTCTACCTCTTTATTCGCCAAAGCCTCATTAGGCTGCACATTGTCAGACAGAACAACGATTTCAAGATCAATACCATCTTCCTTTAGAAGTGGCTTCACAATATCCAGAATTTCCGTCATTGGTGGAATCAAAGTAGCAATCTTTAATTTGGTTAGCTCATCGCTACCTTTTGCAGAATTGTTCTCGGCTGCTTTATTAGATCCACAACCCGCTACGACCAATACCATTAACATAAGCACAAGTATCATTGATTTTTTCATTACTACAACTAACCCCCAGTTTATATATTCAACCATTTTGCATTACATATATTTGAAGTACAGGATCAACGCTTATCTAACAGCCGTGAGATCGTCCCTCCTGTGAATTGAACCAACTGAACCAATACAATCATCACAATAATCGCATAGATCATCACTTCAGTCTCAAAACGCTGATATCCATAACGGATCGCAAAATCGCCAACCCCGCCCCCTCCAACAACCCCCATTACGGTCGAGTAAGAGATAAAACTAATGGTAGAGGTAGTAAGTCCGAGCACTAGACCCGAACGAGCCTCTACATATAGGAATTTAAAGATCAACCCCAGCTTCGAAGCTCCCATAGACAACGCCGCTTCTATGACTCCTTTAGGAACCTCCAGCAAAGACTGCTCCACCAGACGAGAGTAATAAGCTATGGCAACAATGGATAACGGAACCGTGGCTGCCATTGTTCCAATCGCAGTTCCGACAAGGAAACGAGTGACTGGAATGAGTGCAACGACAAGCAGCAGGAATGGAAACGAACGGATAATATTTACGATGCTGTTGAGCACCAGTGACAATGTTTTATTCTCATAGAGCTGTCCTTTTCGGCAAAAAAACAACAATGTCCCGAGCGGAAGCCCCAGCAGCAGTGCGGCCCCAACAGAAATGCCGACCATTACAAAAGTTTCCCCGATCGATTCCCACATCTGTGCCTGATATTGAAGTACACTATCAAACATGAGTTTCCCCCGCTTTACCCAGAATTTGATCCCGGTACGAGCCGGTACGAACTGCAGCAGGTCGGAAATCACCATCTTCTCGAGAGAAGGAATCTACGATTTGACCATTTTCCATCACAGATACATGAGTGCATATGCTTTTGACAACATCCATCTCATGCGTAACAATCACTACCGTAACCCCAAGGCTTGAATTAATATGCTTCAGGACGTCCAGAATATCCGCAGTTGTTCCTGGGTCGAGTGAGGATGTTGGTTCGTCACATAGCAATAGTCCTGGACTATTCGAAAGCGCCCGGGCGATCGCTACACGTTGTCGTTGTCCTCCGCTTAACTGTGCGGGATATTGCTCTGCCTTATCAGCCAATCCGACAAAATCGAGACATTCCTTCACTCGCTTCATCCGTTCACGCTTCGGCACCCCTGCTAATTCCAGCGGAATCGAAATATTCCGTTTAACCGTGACGTTATTGACCAAATTAAATTGTTGGAAAATCATCCCAATCTTTTCCCTAGCTTTCCGTAGCTGTTTACTCGGCATTTCGGTTAAATGTTGCCCTTCTACGGTAACCGTCCCTTGATCCGGCTTTTCCAGCAGATTAATCAGTCTCAGCAGTGTAGATTTGCCTGCTCCGCTTTCACCAATAATACCGTGAATCGATCCCTTCTTAACCTCAAGCGATACATCATTCACCGCCTGATAAATACCGTCCTTCAGCTTGAATCCTTTACTCACCCGACTCAGCGATAGGATCGCAAACTCCCCCTTCCTTTCCAGATATACTGAAACCTTCTAAGACAAGGTTTGTACTATAATTATTTAAAAACTGTTTCACTAAAAATCTCTTTAAATAATAAGGCATTTTATGTTCTGTGTCATCATTTTTCTTGAAATGATATATCAGGAAATAATAGTGAAAGCATAAATCCCTTTATACCATGCTATTTTTATGTGTGTATCTCCCAATAAATTACTTTACTTAATCCCTCTTCAAATCAGGATTCTCCTGTTATCTAACTCCTAGACCCCTGTTACATCTATTTCAAGAACTAGGTCGCCACGAAAAAAAGGATGTCTAAGCTCGGTAGCTTAAGACATCCTTTTCGTATTCCCTGATCTAAGACTTTCCGCCAAGCTCCCCACGAATCTTTAAGAACACCTGATAGCTGCGCTCCGCGCATTCCGAAATCGCTATCGGATGAAATCCGGGAAGATCCGCATATAACGTATCATTGAGCGGTTCAATCCACGAAGCTGGCAACACACTTGCTCCAAGCTTTGCTCCCATAATAGAGCCCACAGTAGCCCCGTTGCAGTCTGTATCCATTCCTCCGTATACGGAAGTAACGACTGCCTTTTCGAAATCATTCCCGCCATAGACCAGCGAAGCAGCTACAAGAGCAGCATTATTATTGGTGTGCACCGCATCATAATGGCCGAATGTATCCCAAATCTTACTTACCAACTCTCGCTCACTCTTGGATTTCTGCGCAATATCTATGCCTCGTAGAACGTCACTTGCCAGACGACTAGTACTAGGGACCTCACTAAGACCAATCTCAAGAATACGCTCGTTATCTTTTTCAGCAAAAGCTGCCGAAATCATCGCCGCATTAAACATCTCGCCATAGATCCCATTCTTCACATGTGAAAAAGAAGCGTCGCGCCAGCCTAACTCCGCCGCAAGCTCAGGATGGCCTGCCGCACCATAAGCCAGTCCATCTGCGCGTATAGCCGCACCGATCCACTCCCGGTACGGATTTAAGTGTATCCGCACTCTTTCCTGCCGCACCAGCCAATCCGCAGGCTTCTCCCCATGCAGATGAGACGTCTCCTGCGCAAAATTCATATATGACTGTGTTTCCGCCGTACACACCTGAGCGTATGTCAGATGTTTATGCCAGAGCTTTCCGATATCCCAAGAATCCCAGTCCAGCCCCTTCTGCTCCAGCAGCATAAGACCCAGTACCGTGTAACGAATATCGTCATCACTTTCCATAAACTTAATAGTCTCTTGGGTACTCGCGTAAGTCCATTCGCTTAAGCCAAGACCATATTCTGCCTCTGCCCGTGAATGCCCAGGCGTATAGCCAGTAATTGGCCATGCATCGGCACCCCGGAACCACAGCTCAATATTCTCCCAGCCCGGACGTCCATCTTTACCGTATAAGTAGTCCCAATACTCTAGTGGTTTTCCGAGTGCGCAACCGACGCTTCTACCTAGCCAAGCTCCATAGAACTTGTCTCTCCACTCCGCTTCGCTCCATTCTGGATACAGCTTACGTGGACCTTCTGGACGTAGACGACGAATCTCCTCCAGTGAAGAAGGCTCTTCATAAGGAAAGTCCTCAGCAATGGTGAGCTCCATTAGCTCGTTGTATACTTGCATCAGCTTAATCTCGTCTTCTCCTGCAGCAGTTAGCTTTTCCGCGAAGCCATCGATCTGGCAGCCTTCTTCTCCACGTTGAACCAATTCAAACTGAACCGTCTCTTGAAGTCTCTCCCATCCTGCCATAGGCTACTTCCCTTCAGCCGCAAGCAGCAGTTCTTGATCAAGCTTTTCCAGTGAGTCAAAGATCAACTTCATAAACGCTTCCCGGTCTACTCCAACCAGCACTTCTACATTCGCTGGACGATCCGTCTTCTTCCTTTTGTCCGCAACCGTCATTCCCCGCGTCATCTTGCCTTCGGTCTCCACCGTTACATACAGATGCTCGGATTCAAACAGTTCTGGGTGCAGCAGCCAAGCAACAGCGCATGGATCATGTAGCGCACTGCCGACATAGCCCATTTTCTTCCCGTAAATCGAATAGAAATCTAGCAGCTCTCCGACCATAGTTGATACAGGACCACGCTCTTTCAATGCTACGATCTCATCTTCGAAAATGGCTGCCTTATCGGTCACATCCAGACCACTCATCGTGATCGGAATACCCGATTCAAATACGATACGAGCCGCTTCAGGATCTACATAGATATTAAACTCCGCAGTAGAGGTTACATTCCCATAAGAAATTCCGCCGCCCATCAGCGAAATCTTTTCAATTCTTTCCTTAATCTCTGGATAAGCTGTGATTAGCAGCGCGATATTTGTTAAGGGAGCCATCGGTACGAGTGTAATCTTCTCCTCCGAGGAACGGATGATATTCAGCATAAATTCTACAGCGCCTTCTTCTACAGGCCGGAATTTACTTGGTGGCAATAGTGGGCCGTCCATTCCAGATTCACCATGCGCTTCCTCACCTGTAACAAGCTTGCCGAACAACGGACCAGCAGCCCCTTTGGCTACAGGAATTTCAGCATTCACAAAGCTGATTACCTTAAGTGCGTTTTCCGTGATTTTGTCCAGAATCTGATTTCCACCAACCGTTGTAATCCCGCGCAGATCCAGCTTCTCCGAATTTGCTATTGCAAGCAGGATAGCGATTGCGTCATCATGCCCTGGGTCGCAGTCAATAATAATAGGTGTTCGCATAGTAATTCACTCCTTAGTTGTATAGATCCTCGTTACTCCTATCGCTATTTCACTAGCGGACTTTTAAGCTTTTTGTTCTTTTTCCGTGTCTCAGATACGGCATAGATCACAAGTCCAATTACCGTTGCTACATAAGGAAGCGTCGCGATCAGTTCAGCAGGAATCTTCAGGACCTGTAGCGCATTCGATAACGCGTCTGCCGTACCAAATAATAGAGAGGTCAGCGCCGTACCCACTGTCGTACTTCTACCCATAGACTCTGCGGCAATCGCAATCCAGCCCCGACCAGCGATCATATCGCGGGTAAAGAGTGACAGGTAACCCATCGACATGTAAGCACCACCTAAACCAGCGAAAAATCCACTAAGCAGCAAAGCCATATACTGTATTTTCACAACACTTACACCCACGGATTGAGCCGCATGAGGATTTTCACCCACTGAACGAATGCGAAGACCAAGCGGTGTACGGTTTAAGAGATAGTAGACAACAAACACAGCAATTATAGATACATACGTCAAAATGTGATGCCCTGATAGAATAGGCCCAAGTACCGGAATATNNATCTCTACACTTGGTAGCACTTTACTCGCAAGAGAAGTAGAAGATCCCTTGTCTCCACTAAGTAGATAAAGAATAAACACGGTTCCCCCCGAAGCGAACATATTAATAGCTATGCCACCGAGAATGATATGTGTTTTGAATTTCAGTGTGAAAAAAGCTAATATTCCAGCGATCAATGTTCCAGACATCACAGCCCCAAGTAAACCTACCCACGCGCTATGCGTGTAGCTGCTTACAATGACACCAGCTAAAGCCGCGACAAGCATGATGCCTTCCATACCGATGTTGATGATTCCAGCCCTATTAGAGATTAGCGCTCCCAGTGCAGCGAATAGAATCGGTGTCGTCACTCGAAGGACAGAGAAGGCAAAGTCAGTCGTAAAAATCACATCAAACAAGCTGTTCACGCTTCCTTCGCCTCCTTCAAGAGCATCCGATTTGCCCAGAACTTCAGGAATTGCNNTTGAAATCATCTCTGAAGGTACATCAGATAGACGTGCCATCATGTCGGCTCCGATCCGGATATACGCAAGGAACAATGCAGCACCGATTACGGATAGCGGTTTATTCTTGGCTAACATCGCTACAAGGGCACCATCTAAGCCATAACCTGGTAACGAAGTCCATTGGAATCGGTTGTACATCCCTAGCACTTCTACGGAACCACCCATCCCCGCGATAAAACCAGCAATCAAGTGAACCAGTATAATAACCTTCGCTGTCTTCATGCCTGAATAACGTGCAAAGTTCCGGTTGATGCCTGTCATTCTCAGCTCGTATCCCCATTTAGTCTTGTATAGGAATAAATGTGCTGCAATAATAAGCACGATCACGATAATAAGTCCGGTATGAATACGGGTGCCAGGTACCATCTTGCTCAGCAGTGCCGTTTTCTCGAATTTGTAGGATACATTGGCGAACGCTTTAGCATCACGTAAGTGATAGTTCAGTAGATATAAACCTACTCCAAACAAAATATTATTGAACATCAAGGATGTAACGAGCTCATTGGCATTCCATTTGGCTTTGAGGATCCCGGGTATTGCGGAGAGCAACGCACCTACAATAGAACCCGCAGCAATAGCTACTATCGGATGCAACCAGCCGTCCAGCGTCAAATGAATAGCCAACACGGAAGTTACAACACCGGAGAAATAGAAAATCCCTTCAGCTCCCAAGTTGAACATATTTGCCCGGAACAACAAGGAAACTGCTAGCCCTGTGAACATGAGCGGAATGGCCATCTCAATCACATTACCGATATGTCCTTTACTGGATAGCGGCTCAAATAGGAATATACCAATCGTCTTCACCGGCTGATTACTGACCAATGAGATGATCAGAAAAGCAATAGCGAGTGCAATTACGATTACTGCCGATGTTCGAATGTATTCAAAATATTTTACTTTAAACATGATTTACGGCCCTCCTGATTTGCTCCTCGTCCTGTCGATGAATCCCTAGCATATAAAGCCCTAATTCTTCTTCACTAACCTTAGAAGGCTCCTCGAAAAAGGCGACAATCTTTCCTTCATACATCACTAGTAGACTATCACTGATCTCTAAAATCTCATTTAAATCTGCTGACACTAGCAAAATGGCGCAATCGTCTGAGCGTAGCTCCAATAGCTTCTGATGTATGAACTGCGCCGCGCCTATATCCACACCCCGCGTCGGCTGCTCTGCTATAAGCAATTGCGGTTCAGTAGAACACTCTCTAGCTACGACAACCTTCTGCATGTTACCACCTGATAACATTCCTATTGGCTGAGAAGGTCCCGAACAGCGGACTTTAAATTCCTCTATAAGTGATACTGCAAGCTTGGCAATTCGTGATCCATTTAAAAAAGGACCTTTATTCATAGCTTTTGTACGATACTGAGTGGACAGCAGATTATCCGCTATACTCGCATCACTGGCTATCCCTTGATGCATCCGATCCTCTGGGATATAGGAAACGCCTAGCTTACGAATAGANNTATCCAAAATATCCGATTCACGAATATCCTTTCCCTTCACTAGCACAGAGCCCTGGCTTGAGACCCCTCTTAGGCTACCCGTAAGAGCCTCAATGAGCTGTGTCTGCCCATTCCCTTCTACGCCAGCAATCCCGACAATCTGTCCCCCGCGTACCGCAAAGTTGATATCTGATAACAACGCTTTGCCGTGTGCATCATTTACACCTAAACCCTGCACAGTGAGTACCGGCTCGCCAATAGACAGCATCTCCTTGTCATATTTCAACACGACATCTCTGCCCACCATGAGTCGCGAGATTTCTTGCTCCGTGACATCCTTCGTTTGGAAGACCCCTTCACTACGTCCACTACGCATAATCGTAATTCTGTCGCAGATCGCTTTAACTTCTTTCAACTTGTGTGATATAAAAACAATCGTATGACCCAGCTCTCTTAATTGTTTAAGCTCTCGGAACAGTTCCTCTGTTTCCTGTGGGGTCAACACCGCGGTCGGCTCATCCAGAACGAGGATTTTCGCTCCACGCAGCAGCGCCTTCAGAATCTCAACCTTTTGCTTCATACCAACAGTGAGATCCTCCACTTTTGCTTTAGGATCGACGGTTAGATTGTATTTCTTTGCAGTCTCTTCGGTCATGCGTACAGCTTCTGCATAATTGATGCCGACGCCTTTACGAGGCTCCATACCCAGCACCATGTTCTCTGCTACCGTAAAAGAAGGGACCAGCATAAAATGCTGGTGAACCATACCGATCCCTCTATCAATGGCATCCTGAGCGGATTGCAGCTTCACTTTTTCACCCTTGATATAGATTTCACCTTCACTAGGCTCTTCCATGCCGAACATAATCTTCATTAAAGTTGATTTACCAGCGCCGTTCTCGCCCGCAATCGCATGAATTTCTCCCTCACGTAAAGAAAAATGCACGTCTTTATTTGCAACGACGCCATTGGGATACACCTTGGTAATTCCTCGCATTTCCAGCAGAGCTTTGTTCATAGTCTCAACGCCTTTCGACTTGGAGGTCTGCAAAAATATACAGCTGGAATTCCTCTGACCTAGAAGAATCTCCAACTGTAGGTTTATCACTATAATGCTGATCTTAGGCTTAAGGTTTAACTGCGTTGCGGATAGTTTCTATCTCTGCGGTTTCCATACCCATCGCATTATCAACCTTAATTTCTTTATTGATCAGCTTCTGCTTCACTTCTTCAACTTTGGCCTGAAGATCGGCTGGAAATACATTTTTATAGATATCATTCTCGGCAATACCTACACCATCATCTACAAAACTCAAAACATCACGTTTGCCCATTTCAAGCGTACCCTCTTGTAATTTCTTCACTGCACCTAGAATAGCTGTATCAATCTTTTTAATAGAAGAAGTAACGATTAAGTTCGCTTTTTCGCTATCCGTATCGTTAAGTAACATCGCCTGATCGGAGTCTACACCGATAGCATATTTCTTCTTCTCTTTAGCTGCATCAAAGATCCCCAGGCCTGTACCCCCAGCTACGTTAAAAATAACATCCACACCGGAGTTATATTGAATTAGCGAAAGCTCCTTGCCTTTAGCCGGGTTAACAAAATCACCAGCGTACGACACAGCCACCTTCACATCAGGATCAACATATTGAGCACCTTGAATGTAACCCACCAAGAAAGCGTTAATCCCTGGAATGTCCATGCCGCCTACAAAACCGATCACATTCTCAGGATTAGCATTAGGCATGTCAGATTGTGTAGCTAGCGCCGCTACAGCACCTGCCAGAAAAGATACTTCATTTGTCGCATAAGACATGTTGTACATATTATCTGGTGCTTCATCGATATCGGTATCATAGTTAATGAATTTTTTATCTGGATATAATTCAGCCGTTGCATTAAACATCTCTGTAATTTCTGATCCGCCAGAAATAATAACATCCCAATCCTCAGCGGCGATATCGTTAAACGTAGGCTCCCATTTCGTTTTATCAACGCCCATTTCAACAACCTTTGTTTCTGCACCTAGTTCATTCTTAACCTTTTGCAGACCGTTATTTGCGGAGTCAAAAAATGATTTATCCCCAAGTGTTCCCGGAATCAGCAATACAACCTTGAGTTTATCCCCTGAACCTGTTTCTCCACCTTCAGCCGCATTTGATCCTGCATTCGCAGCAGGGCCGTTATTAGACGTTTTATTTCCACAAGCTGTGACCATTACCATTACTACAAGTAACAACAAAGAGAGAACTTTCTTTTTCATTTTTCTATTCACCCCTATTTATAGTTGGTTAGTAACTCACAAAATCCTCATCTTAGTCCATTGTATAATTCACGATTAAGCCTAGAAACTCACTTTTTGCAAATCAAAGCATCTTAAATCTAATAAATTTAAGAATTTCGCTAAAAAAAAGTGATAACATTGTTAAATTATCCTATAATCCGTTCAATTCCCGAACGAGGTGGCCAGTCAGGTTGCGAACTTCCGGATTTATTGATACGATCATAACAAATATTATTGAAAATAATTATATGATTTCGGTTACATTTTTGTATGATTCGGCTAAAATACAAATATGGGAGGGTCATCATGGATCGTGTTCTATATATTGTAAGCGCAACACATGAGCTAAACACTTATATTCCTCCCCATCAGCATGAATGCTATGAACTGGTCTATTATATACAGGGAGTAGGAACAACCAATGTGGGCCCGCGAAGTTATCATTTTCGTTCATCTTCATTCGCGCTTGTGCCACCCAATCATAAACATGACGAACATCATCGTGAGAATGCAGATGTATTATTTGTAGGTTTCCATTCAAATCACCCGAATATGAAGAATTTTTTAGGTGTATTTGAAGATGATAAAGACCATACTGTTTTACAAATCTTGCTTCGAATGAAAGCAGAGTTTACGCGCAAGCAAGATGGATTCTCCGAACTATTGAACCTGCAAATGAGCGAAATTACTGTTCATCTGATACGACTTCTTAGCGCTTCTGGTTTTCAGTCTCCAACTGAAGACAGAATACAATATGTTCTAAACTATATGAATGAGCACTACCGCAATAAACTATCGGTTGCAGCACTCTCTGAGATGTCTGGATACAGCTATGATCATTTCCGCCATTTATTTAAAGAGCGATTCGGTTCTTCACCTCTACNNCATGCGAAATCTCTCTTGCGACATACCCAAATGCATATTTCTGAAGTATCTGCTGCTGCTGGGTTTGTGAATGACGCTCAATTCTGCAATATGTTTAAACGTGAAGTTGGTCTCACACCGCGAGCATTCCGACTAAGCAGTCACTAAACCTACAATTCACTCCACTTCACATAAAAAAGCCGTTGATTAGAGACTCCTCTAATTCAACGGCTTATGAATGAAACTTCAGAGACATAAAGAAAAAAGGTTTGTAAAGTTGCTTATACAAGCGACTTTACAAACCTTTTTGATATACCGGCGAGAGGACTCGAAC
>DJUJ01000122.1:319-769 GCA_002438345.1 Paenibacillus sp. UBA6285 | reverse complement strand
CCGCTTGGC
Organism: Paenibacillus sp. UBA6285; assembly: GCA_002438345.1. Lineage (GTDB taxonomy): Bacteria > Bacillota > Bacilli > Paenibacillales > Paenibacillaceae > Paenibacillus_AQ. Next base: position 760 of record DJUJ01000122.1, on the reverse strand, counting down.
TAATCCCCAATAACATTTTAAAGTAAAATGGGGCGACTGATGGGTCTCGAACCCACGAATGCCGGAACCACAATCCGGTGCGTTAACCCCTTCGCCACAGTCGCCATATGATACTGAATTTTGATGCCATACTTCTTTGTTAAAGTAAATGGGGCGACCGATGGGTCTCGAACCCACGAATGCCGGAACCACAATCCGGTGCGTTAACCCCTTCGCCACGGTCGCCATATTAAACTTTATAAAAGAACTTGGCAGGGGCAGCAGGAATTGAACCCACACCAACGGTTTTGGAGACCGTTGTTCTACCTTTAAACTATGCCCCTAAAAACTGGTGGAGGATGATGGATTCGAACCACCGAACACTTACGTGAGCAGATTTACAGTCTGATGCGTTTGGCCACTTCGCTAATCCTCCAAGGATGGTGCCGGCGAGAGGACTTG
>DJUJ01000122.1:0-249 GCA_002438345.1 Paenibacillus sp. UBA6285 | reverse complement strand
TACCGACTGAGCTATCGAGCCAAGATAAAAATGGCGGAACCGACGAGATTCGAACTCGCGATCTCCTGCGTGACAGGCAGGCATGTTAGGCCAACTACACCACGGTTCCAAAAGATATAATTGCTTAAGTAAAATTGGTTGCGGGGGCAGGATTTGAACCTGCGGCCTTCGGGTTATGAGCCCGACGAGCTACCGGGCTGCTCCACCCCGCGTCGTTAGTAATACAATATGGTGGAGGCTGAGGGGATC
>DJUJ01000040.1:23679-23991 GCA_002438345.1 Paenibacillus sp. UBA6285 | reverse complement strand
CCTCTCCTCCAAAGAGATGACTGGCCTTTCCGTTTTCAAAAGCCAACCAACGATGTTCCATTATGATAACAATCGCAAAACCTACCAGCCTCGGAACTTCGGAGATAAGTATCTGGGCGAGATCAACATGCGGCAAGCTATTGCAGCATCCGACAATATCTATGCTGTGAATACGATCATGAAGATCGGCGCGGATAAAGTGAGCGAGATGGCAGCCAGGATGGGCATTGACAGTCCGCTTCAAAGCGTGCCATCACTGGCACTCGGCACCTCACCGATCAGTCCCCTAGAAATGGCTTCAGCTTTCGCTGT
>DJUJ01000040.1:16866-23661 GCA_002438345.1 Paenibacillus sp. UBA6285 | reverse complement strand
TGGAAACAGTGGTCAGAAAATGCCAACCACAGCCATTCTAAAAATAACGGATTCAAATGGTATGGTGCTGTACGAAGCACCACAGCCAAAGGGGAAAGCCATCGTAGATCCTGCTGCCGCCTATGTACTGACCCGTTTAATGGAGGGGGTATTTGAAACTGGGGGGACAGGTAACCGTGTAGCTTCCATAATCAAACGTCCGGTAGCTGGCAAGACTGGCACTACGGATACAGACGGCTGGATGGTAGGGTTCACCCCCGAGCTATCCACTGCAGTTTGGGTTGGATATGACAAGGGGCGCGATATCACAACTACCGACGGTCGACGCGCAGCTCCAATTTTCGCAGAGTTTACTGAAAAAGCGCTGGAAAATATCCCGCCTAAGATTTTTCCCATTCCAGATGGCGTGGTCAGCGTATACATCAATCCGCAGTCCGGCAAGCTAGCTACAGCAGCCTGTCCCGAAAAAGAACTAGAGACTTTCATCAGTGGAACTGAGCCTACCGAATACTGTGATCAACATGGTAAAGGTCCCGCCGTCGATGATGTACAAAGCAAAGTAGATCCTGCTGAAGAAAGTCGTTCCTTGTGGAACAATATTAAACGCTGGTGGTTGAATTAACCTCTTCATTTATTGAAGAGGCTCTTTTTTTATTACTTATTTATTGTAGAATCCATAGGATGGCCAAACTCAATTTTCACTTCTCCCGCAAAGGTTGTAACCGCTTTATTTTATGTATTCACCCCATTCTCTTAACTCACAATTACTGCTATAATAGTTAGTAGCAACCAAAATATAAAGATGTAAATGAGGGACATGGGATGAAGGATACAGGCATGATCCGGAGTTTAGACAGTCTTGGGAGAATTGTGGTTCCCGCAGAAATCCGTATGACTCGTAATATCGACATTGGTGATCCTATCGAATTTTTTATATTAAACGATAACACCATCATACTCAGGAAGTACACCTCGACAGAATGTACGTTTTGCAGAAGCCACGACCATGTCACCTACTATAAAGAGCAATTTATTTGCAGTAGCTGTCTAAAAGAAATTGCCGATCCTGAACGTATGTCTCAAGTGCCGGAGGCGCGCCAAGATTTTGCAGGCGAAGTGTCAGAGCACAGTAGCACGATCCGGAAGACGAAGACAGAGGATATGTGCCAACGCCTGGAGCAGGCCATAGAAGATCATCCATATGCCAATCAGAAAGAGCTTGCTGAAATCCTCGGGATCAGTCAAGCCAGAGTAAGTCAACTCAAACGCAAACTTAGTACGGCAGGCAAATCGTAAACTAATTCAATGTATATCCTGTTCAATCAAGAAGAAAGGCTTCGACTCTCCTATTTCAGGATGTCGAAGCCTTTTTTCTGTATCAGGTAATCTTGACCGGGTGATTTGTTCCTACTCGGTCAGTGCAGCCTTAAGCTCATCGGAGGACGCAGTCCACCATACCTCATTATGAGAGATCAAGAGGGATTTCAGGGCAGCTTTTTCAACTGCGCCAAGCCCTCCCACATCGATTTTGCGTTTTAGAGCAGCATCCAACTTATTGACATGCTCGGCGAGAATTTTCCAACCGCGACGCGCTTCCGTATCAATCCACATTTCACAGGCCGTTATTCCACCATAGAATTGACTTTCCTGGGTACGGTCCACTGCTACCCATACCACCCAAACCTGTCTTCCATTAGGTACATCTTCACGGTTCATGGAGAATTTAATACCCTTTTCAACCTTACTCTTGGCATGCATGGCACCGATATCAATGACTGCTTCACCGCCATCAATAATGACAGGCGATACGTTATTGAGCTCTATAGAGCCTGCTCCAAAGCCTTTATGTTTACTTTTGGCATTCACAATATTTAAGGCAATCTGTTTCTTGCCCTCCGGTTGTATGTTGTCCACGAGTGCACACCCTTCCTCTTACGAATAATTTAATTTTAGCTAATAATACGGCGATTGCAAACATATACATCCCGTAGATGCTTGTCACGGGAGGAATCACAGTATGAAGTCACTGTCATTAAGGTACATCATCATCTTTGCGACCCTGGCCGCCCTCGTGCTACTAGGAGGAATATGGGTCTATTCGGGAGATAACTCTACATCTTCTGTTACTAGCTTTGCTTCAAAAGAGGCCAAGTCCTCAAGCGGCACAGCCTCTGCAGCTGCACCACAGCAGATTCTGCCGGATAGCGCCCCCGTTCCTGCAGAGGAGGCATTAAGCCATCGAGTTGTCGAGTATCACATCGATGTTCAGCTTGTTCCTGATACAGAAACCTTAATCGCTTCTGAGACGGTAACCTGGACACACCCCGGATCAAAACCAGTAAGTGATCTATATTTTCATATGTATCCAAATGCTTTCGCTTCACCAGATACTACCTTTATGAAGGAGTCCGGAGGAACTCTCAGAGGGGACACTATGCCAGAGAACGGCTTCGGAAGTATGACTTTAACCGATCTTCGCACGACAGANNAGCCCGATGATGGTAACGTCAACGATAAGACACTCCTAAAGGTACATCTCCCACAGCCTGTTAATGGTGGAGAGAGTGTCACACTTAGACTCCAGTTCGAGGTCCACTCCCCAAAATATTTGCCCGTATGGGCGCATCAGGGAATTTCGTGATGGCTGGGCAATGGTTCCCTAAGCTTAGTGTATACGAGCCTATGGGCACGCGTGGGGTTAAGGAAGAAGGCTGGGACCTGCATCAGTATCACGGGACCTCTGAGTTTTACAGCGATTTTGGCATCTTTAATGTAACGATTGCCGTTCCTTCCAACTATACGGTGGCTGCGACCGGATTTCCTGTAAAGAATGCCAAGCTGAAACAAGATCAAAAAATATATCAGTTCTATGCTGACGATGTTCACGACTTCGCTTGGGCTGCTTCCCCTGATTTTACAGTAGCAGAAGAAGCCTTCTCTACGCCAGAAGTGCCGGGTGTACGGATTAAGGTGTATCTCGATCCATTGCACAAAGACTTAAAGGAACGATACCTTCAGGCTGCTAAGGCTGCCCTGACCTACTTCAGCAAATGGTATGGTCCTTATCCCTACTCGACTCTGTCAATTATTGTTCCGCCTAAGGAAGGCAACGGCGCTGGAGGAATGGAATATCCTACACTCATTACAGCCTTTGGGGCAACGGATTCTTCCCCCGACACCTCACTTGAAAGAACCGTCATTCATGAAATTGGCCATCAATACTTCTACGGCATGGTAGCCAGCAATGAATTCGAGGAGGCTTGGCTGGACGAAAGCTTCACTTCCTATGCCGAGGACAGACTCATGGAGCAAGAATACGGCAGNNTCGCTAAACTTAGAAACATGGAAATATGCTGGGGCAGATTCCTATAGCCGAAATGTGTATATCCGCGGAAAGCTGGTGCTTAAAGATATTGAACGCCAAGTAGGTACTAAAGCAATGAACAGCATCATGTCCACTTACGCACGTAAATTCCGTTTCCAGCATCCCACTACGTCTGATTTTCAGAAGGTCGTTGAGAAGGTAACCAAAAAATCGTGGCAGCCTTATTTCGAAGATTATATTTATGGCGGTGGTGCTCCTGATTTCTCAGTAGATACGATTACCTCTAAAAAGAACGACAGCAGTGATGCTCAAAGCTACGAATCATTAGTGAAGATTACAAACAAAGGGAGCCATTACGTTGACGTTCCCATTAAATTCACATTATCGGACGGCTCTTCTGTGCAGCGGGTCTGGAACGGCGAAGGGGCAGAGACTATGTTTCAGTTGTTAACTGATAAGCCTCTACTCTCTGCTGAGATTGATCCTGAGCATTCCATTCTTTTGGAGAGCAAACATCTCAACAACTTCAGACTAGCGGAAATAGAGCCTAAAGCGCTCTCTCGATGGACATTAAGCGTGACAAAACTGCTTGAAACCGTGCTCGGAACTCTTGTCTGGTGAGGTGAATGATTGTGAGAACATCGATAACCCGCGGCTGGCAAAGCATGAAGGAGCAATTTTATATTCTAATTCTGCTCTTCATTTACCGGCTGCTCTGGGGCTACTTTTTGTACGGTTTTGTCCGGTCTACTATCGTTCCAATCCTACTACGCTATCCCGATAAAAATGCCGGAGGCAGCGGAATGGGCAGACTACTCTATTATGTCGAAGGGCAGTTCAGCTTGAACACAGATCCTGCGATACGTACTTGGTTATGGATGTTCCTAGGGCTTGTTGTCTTGCGACTGCTACTCTCCCCCTTCATAAGAGCTGGATTGCTGTTTGAACTCCATCAGGAGCGAAAGGGAGAGCGTGGCCTCTTCTTTTTTCCCGGTATGAAGCTTTATGGATTTCCAGTGTTGATCTTCAGTCTAATCGAATGGGTGCTGGCTCTACTGCCGTTATACTGGCTTGCTCCAAAAATGTACGGGCTGTTCTTATCCTCCTTTATGAACTACTCTTTGTTACTTCATCTAGTTCCATACGTATTGGCATGGCTTATATACATTTTTATCGTGCGTCTGTTCCTTCTATATATGCAGTTTGGTTATACCAGTGGTACGGGGATGTTCTCCTCACTGTTCATCTGCTTGAAGTCGCTGATTCCTGCTATAGGCATTTCAATCATACTTGGTGCAGGAGGCCTGGTCCTTCTGCTGGTGTGCGGACTAACCGGTATCTTCTGTCCTGGCCTGCCGGCACTTCTTATTCGTCAAATCTCATCACTCCCCTCAACACTCTTCAAAATGTGGGGGATCTCCGCTCAATATCATCTATGGCGCAGTAAAGCATTTCCACAATAATTTAAAGCCTCACAGAACATAATATAAGAGTCCCGGTTCCTGAATCAGGAGCTGGGACTCTTTCGCGTTATAGATAAATTATGAGGATTTGCAAAATCGTAAAGACTTTGTTACAATAGGTCCTGTTCCATTAGTAACAAGTTTGTAATCATTTGAAACGATTTCTACATAACTTCATGTATTTGTCGTAGTCTTGTCGACAAGTCACTATCTGGTGCATAAAACGCCGAATTCCTTGCACCGGGAAGTGGGGGAACCATATTTTGGGTGAATTGATCTCGCTTTGCAGTGATCATAGGGGAACCTTCTACCGAATCCTTAAGCTAACCTCACAGGCATTGGAAGGGGTACATTTTTTTGAAGAACTTAAGAAAAGCATGCGTCGCTGCGGCGCTAGGACTAGTGATGGCATTCTCTATTGGTGGAGGAAGTGCCTTTGCAGACTCTAAAATGGACAGTGTTATCTCAAAGACTATTGGAGTTGCCTATAAAACCGGAGGCACTAGCACTGCCGGATTTGACTGTTCTGGATTTACTACGTATGTATTCAAGAATATGGGTCTTTCTTTGCCCCGCACCTCAAAAGCTCAATATAATATCGGAACTCCTGTAGCCAAAAGCAAACTGCGTTCAGGTGATCTGGTTTTCTTTAACACATTGGGCAGCGGCGTATCCCATGTCGGGATTTATGTTGGAAACGGTAAATTTGCACAATCTTCTTCTTCGCGTGGTGTGAACATCTCTTCACTTAGCCAGTCCTACTGGAACAATCGCTACGTTGGCGCTAAAAGAGTAATGAGTACTTCATCATATCAAGCAGTAGCCTACGATTAATACTTCCCCACAACTATAACCTCACAATTAACTATATAGGCCTGGATTTGATTATTGCCGTAATCGAATCCAGGTTTTCTTTTGCCTTATTATATTCTTTACACCACTAGAACAGGATCGAAACATATTTATTCGATAAATATTTCAATAAATAGAAAAAATAGGTCATTATTAGCGCTTACATATGCGTTTTGTCCTTAAAAATGCCAATTATTCTGCATGAATATGTTAAAAACGATTGCCAAGCGGCTCACTGTTTGTTACAATTAGCGCAGTGAGATTTTAGTAACATTTTTGTAATCATTAAGTTGTTATTTACAAAGGTTTTGTCATGTATTGATTACAAGCTATTCCTAATCAACAGTCTGAGCCGAGTTTCCTAACTATTAGGGAAACGGGGGAACCAACTTTGGGTGAATTGACCTCCATCTTTAGAGGGGTCATAGGGGACCTTCAACCGAACCCTTAAGCTAACCTCGTAGGCATCTGGAAGGGGTATAAACTTTTGAAGAAGAAGTTAGCAGCAGCAGTACTTAGCTTTTCCATTATCTTCACCATCGGAGCAGGAAGCGCTTTCGCAGATTCCAAAATGGATAAAGTGATCGATAAGACCATCGGAACTAAGTACGTATCCGGCGGCATCTCCACAAATGGATTTGATTGCTCCGGATTTACAATGTATGTGTTTGATAAAATTGGTATCAACCTACCACACCAATCAGGTTCCCAGTATCAAATGGGTACAGCTATCTCCCAAGATGATTTAAGATCTGGAGATCTTGTATTCTTCAATACAAGTGGTAAGGGTGTCTCCCATGTCGGCATTTATGTCGGTGAAGGCAAGTTTGCACACGCCTCCTCCTCACGCGGTGTAACGATTAGCGCCCTGAGTGATAGCTACTACGTGAAACGCTACATCGGTGCTAAACGGATTATGAGCACAGATGCTTATCATTCTGTTGCTTCTGAGACAGAAGATAATGATGATGTTCAATAAGTAAATCGTACATAAGCTCTTTTCCAAGATGTTAATTCTTGGGGAGGGGCTTGTTTTTTGTCTTATTTAATACTTCCCCCTCTCGGAATTTGTAAAACAATAATCCTCATAAAGTTTCTGAGTCCAACATCCCTCTTATTGTATATAATTAGTTACAAGCATAAATGCCTTCGGCG
>DJUJ01000040.1:9069-16825 GCA_002438345.1 Paenibacillus sp. UBA6285 | reverse complement strand
TACTTTCTTATATTTTAAAGTATGACCCTCGTGAAAGGAGGTCGTTGACCTTATGATAAATCCCTCGGTTACTTTTCATGTTGCTCCTATGGAGACTACTCATGCGGAAGATATTTGCAAGTGGAACTACACACCCCCTTATAATATTTACGGCTGGATGCCGTGGGAGCAAATGCAGGCTCTTGGAATCGAGTTCGGTGACCCTCAGCTACGAAATGAGCAATATATCTCCATATTAAATGGGCAAGGGACTTTATGCGGATTCGCGCAGCTGTTCCCAATGGAAGGTGTCGTTCGTTTGGGAATTGGCATGCGCCCCGATCTATGCGGCCAAGGTCTAGGGAAATTATTCGTAGATGCAATCGTGCAAGCAGCCTTGATTCGTTATCCTGAGCGTGAGATTGATCTAGAGGTATTGACCTGGAACCAGCGAGCCATCCGAACTTACCAAAAGTGTGGATTTACGATTACGGATACGTATGAGCGCCTAACCCCCACAGGAAACAAACCATTTTATTGCATGGTCTATGACAAATGATATTATATTCCATATATTTCTATGGATTGATTGTATTATCGTTCATTTTTTTGTCACAAACACTATGATAACGCTTCACCTTGAGCTATAATGTAGGGAGCAGCTTACATAGAAGGGACGAACTGGGATGCAGAAATGGATCATGAGCGGTTTGTTTTTTGCCGCCTGTGCCTTTGCGGTAGTACTTATGTTTACACTTCCAGGTAAAGAAGAGGTAGCTGAACAGAAAAAGCCTACGATGCCGGTAGTTCAATTAGATGCGGCAAAGGCGGAGGCAACCGTGAAAGCCAGCTGTATTACCTGTCACGGCGATCAGCTTCAAGGTGGAGTTGGACCAAGTCTTCAAAATGAAGGTAGTCAGCATGACGCTGAAGGAATCTACAGCATCGTCACTAAAGGACGCGGTCAAATGCCTTCCTTTAAGGAGAAGCTGGCCCCTGAAGAGATTGCCAACGTCGCCCTCTGGCTCTCGGAAAAAAAGTGATCTACCTAAGCAACTAAAAACGCCCGTGCCAGAAGATAGGTTACTATCTGCGCACGGGCGTTTATTCATGAGCTTGGGTTACACTAATGATTTTTCTCAAAGGCTTCATTAAATTCATGTGCCTCTCGAATATCAAGAGCCGTAATACCGTCTTCCTCATTTGATTTCAGTCGTAGGGTAACTGTCTTATAATCAATCGTAATATGTGGATGATGATCAAAGGCTTCTGAAATGGTGGCTACTTCATCAACGAAAGCAATACCTTGCATATATTGGCTGAACATATATTTTCGCACCATGATATTCTCTTCCAGTTTCCAACCTTCCAGCTTACTGATCTGCTCACGTAGTTCTTCTTCCGTAAATAACAATTCGTTTCCTCCCTTACTAAAAATTGCAGTAAATTCCGCAGGCCCTTTACTTGTCTTATTCGTTAAACAAAACATCNNTTTAGCTTCTGAGGTCCAAGGGATGTGCCAGGATAAAGGCAATATTTTCGATTAAATGTATTCAAGAATCCCAGCGATTATAACTCGGCTATACCAATTTTACCACGGGCTACTAACTACGGGCAAATTACGTCCCGCCATTCCCTCTTCTTAAATCAAAACAACAGAGGCTAAATCCTCTTCTCCAACTAAAATATTTATGCGGTGCGTGTCCTTGTCGTATATGATAACGCCGCTCCCCACCTCAATCATCGGTTCATTACCCAGCGCGAAGAAAAGATCCTCAGCCAGCGCTTCCCATACCTCCAGCTTGGATTCCTGCGGCAATTCTTGCCACTCTACTGGATCCATTTCAAAAAATAAGTACCCATCAGAAATTCGTCCGACAGCCTCGGTCAAATCAGTTAGGATTTCACCGTAATCTCTACCATGCTTTACACCCACATGTATCACTCCGTTTTCTCCACAGATGAATAATTACTTACCTTATCCATTATAGCCGAAAAAATGACTTCACAAAAAACGGAATGATGTCGATAAATAAGAATATACGTTATTCGGTTTCGTACAGAGTGCCCTGCCGCCGTTTCAAGGATGATATACGCGGCTTTGTCGAAACACATCTTATAATCTCATGGACGAGGTGCATAATGGAAATTTCAACAATACTCGGTTTAATTTTTGGTCTAGTTGCAGTAATTTGGGGCATGATCCTCAAGCACGCTCCTCTTCACGCTTTGGCTACACCCGCTGCTTACGTTATTATCTTAGTGGGTACAGCGGCTTCCATCTTCATGGCCTTTCCATTCTCGGAGGACAAAAAGATTCCAAGTCTGTTTAAAATGATTTTTATCAAAAAGAAATTAATCAGTAAACCCGAATTAATTACTATGTTCATGGAATGGGCTTCTATTACACGGCGTGAAGGTCTGCTGGCTCTTGAGTCTAAAGTCGATGAAATAGAAGATAACTTCCTCAGAAATGGCATGCGGATGATTATTGATGGGAATGATCAGGATTTTGTCCGCGATGTTCTCATGGAGGATATCCACGCCACAGAGGATAGACATAAAGCAGGGGCACTCATTTTCTCACAGGCAGGTATGTACGCTCCTACCCTTGGTGTACTCGGGGCAGTTATCGGACTTATCGCCGCTCTGGCTGATATGAGTGATATGAACAAATTGGCTGCAGCAATCGGGGCTGCTTTCATCGCGACACTACTCGGTATCTTTACAGGTTACGTATTATGGCATCCTATTGCCAATAAGCTAAAACGACTTTCCAAACGAGAAATTGAAGTTCGAATGATGATGGTCGAAGGTCTCTTGTCCATACAATCCGGTGTATCCACTATTGCCATCAATCAGAAGCTTGCTGTCTTCCTAACACCTTCGGAACGAGCTAAGTTAAATGATAAGAAGGAGGGTGGATCGGGTGAGCAAAAAGACTAGACGACACGAAGAGCATGAAGAACACGCCGATGAATCGTGGCTACTGCCTTATTCTGACCTTATGACCCTTCTGGTAGCATTGTTTATCGTAATGTATTCTATGAGTGCAACGGATGCCAAAAAATTCGAAGAGATGAGTCAAGCCTTCAGTTCCGCTCTTAATGGCGGTACAGGTGTTCTTGAAGAGCGGGCGGCAATGCCATCTAAGAGTCAAGAGGATTTAGGAAAAAATGATCAAATGGATAAATCAGTAACCAAGAAAAACGAAGAAACAGAAATGGCTAAACTGCGGCAAAAGGAACAAGAGGATTTAGAGAAGCTTAAGAAGCAGTTTGATCAATATATCAGCAAGAACGGCCTTACGGATCTGCTCAGTACTAAGCTCAATCAGTCTCAGCTTATGATTACGATAAGTGATAACGCATTGTTCGCTTCCGGACAGGCTGTAGTTAAAGATGATTCTCGGCAATTAGCAAAGTCCATCTCAACCATGCTGCAGCAATTCCCGGATTATGATGTAGTCGTACAAGGACATACCGATAATATCCCTATCTCTAATAGCAACTATTCTTCCAACTGGGACCTGAGCGCGGATCGCGCCCTTCAGTTCATGAAGATCTTGCTAACGAATACGAACCTGAATCCACGGAAATTTAGTGCGATTGGATACGGGGAGTACCACCCCATTTCTGAAAATACTACTGCTGTTGGACGAAGTAAGAACCGTCGGGTTGAAGTATCCATTATTCGTAAATATCAAGAAACCAAAGAGTTCTCAGGTATTGCTCCTTCTGATGAATAATGGTTATCGTATTACAAGCATAAAGAGCTGTCCCAAGGTCTTAGACCGATGGAACAGCTCTTTTTTGATAAATAGTATTCACGCCTAGGCCAGTATCTCTTCTAGACTATAGAAGTTTGTAGTTCAGGGTAGCTCCAAGTTCTTGTTTCTCTTCAGCAGACAACTCACGCCATTCTCCTGTTTGTAATGCTCCTAGACGAATATTCATAATCCGAATGCGTTGCAGCTTTCTAACCTCGTAGCCAAAAGCACTACACATACGACGAATCTGACGATTCTTACCCTCAGTCAAAATAATACGGAATACACGCTCTGTAATACGAGTGACCTCACAAGGCAGCGTCTTCTCACCTAATATCTTTACGCCGCTAGACATGCCGGTAATAAATGATGGCGTAATCGGTCTGTCCACAGTAACTACATACTCTTTTTCATGCCGGCCTTCAGCCCGTAAAATCTTGTTAACGATGTCTCCATCATTGGTAAGCAAAATCAATCCTTCCGAATCCTTATCCAATCGTCCAATCGGGAATATTCGCTCATGATGACCTACAAAATCGACAATATTCCCCTTAATATGCTGTTCTGTGGTTGAAGTAATACCTACTGGCTTGTTTAGCGCAATGTAAACCGTCTGGCTTGATGTTTCAAGTGCTACACCATCTATTCGCACATCATCGCCTGGAACGGCCTGACTGCCAAGCACAGCAGGTTCTCCGTTGATCGTAACTCTACCACCTTCCACCAGCTTGTCTGCTTCACGGCGTGAACAGTAACCTGTCTCACTGATGAATTTATTAATTCTCACGTTGTCCTTCACTCCGTTCATCCTTAATATTAAGCCAAGGGGTAAACGTGCCGGCTGCAGGCAGCTTGATCATAACGGTTGTCCCTTGACCCACTTCACTTTGTATTTCCAAATGCCCCTTATGAGCCTGAATAATACGTTGGCTAATCATTAGCCCTAAGCCTGTTCCCGACTCCTTATTGGTGAAGAAGGGTTCACCTAGCTTAGGCAATATATCCTTAGGAATTCCTTCGCCTTGATCTGAAATAAGAATGAAGACAGAATCCATGGTATTTCTTAACTCCATTGAAATCACACCACCATCAGGCATAGCCTCAATTGCATTTTTGACGATGTTAATAAACACCTGCTTTAGCTGGTTCACTTCACAATGTACAGTAGATGGATGTTCAGAGAACGCAGCACTAAACTGAATCCCAAACAAATGGGCTTGACTGTCTAATAGAGAAACCACATCGCCAAGGATGTTCCGCACATCTTTTTCCTGGAAATGAACAGCTTGAGGCTTGGCCAAAATCAAAAATTCACTTACGATCAGATTAATCCGCTCGAGCTCGGATAACATCAGCTCAATATGGAGTGGGACCAAAAGCTGCTTCTCTTGTTGAAGTTGCAGAAATCCTTTTAGTGTCGTAAGAGGATTACGAATCTCATGAGCTACTCCCGCGGCCAATTGACCTACTGTGGTCAGCTTCTCAGAGCGTCTAAGCAGTTCTTCCATACGGTTACGTTCCGTCATATCACGCGAAACGTGAATAAAGGAATGTGGATACCCCTCTTCATCACGAATCACCGAGGTACTAACACTAACTTCAACTATTGTTCCGTCACGTTTAAGTCTTACTGTTTCAATCGGCGGCAGAACCGCGCCACTCCTTAACGCATTAAGCCTCTCTTCCTCTTGCTTAAGCGCTGGCGCGGGCACAAGGTATGGCATATTGCCTAGCACCTCTCTAGCACTCCATCCATACAGTTCTTCGAAGGCTCTGTTCGTGCTAGTGATTCGACCGTCCATATCCATCGTATGAATAGCATCGGAGGTTCCGTTAATCACGGATTCCAGATGCTCCTTAACCGCTCGGTTCTCTTCCAGTGTCTGTTTGAGCCGATTGGTGCGCTGCATAAGGTGAGCGGTCATAGCGTTGATTCGCAGTGCCAATTGGCCTAACTCATCCCGACTAGTTACCTTTAGCGGAGGCTCGAATTTACCTTTGGCTACATCGTTCACTTTAGCAAGTATTGCCTGAATAGGACGAGTAACAAATCCAGACAGTATGTAACTACATAACAAGAATAATGTAAGTAATAACAGTGACGTTGTCAGATTATTGATTAGTTGTTCATGAACCACAGATGAAATCACAGAGTAATCCAAAACGACACCGATCACATAAGCTTTCAGTCCAGGAGAATGGATAGGAATGAAGCTTTTGAGCACTCTTGTCCCATGTACTCTCGTATCCAGTGTAACCGGCTTCTGCTTCTCCTGAGCCAATAGAATCGCCGCTCTATCCTGCTCCACATTACCATAAGTATAGGTGCCATACTTAATGGGGCGGTTACCAAGTTTCTTATTCATTGTGTCACTTCCGTCAGCCTTCATACTTGCTGAACCAAATGTTACTGGGTTAAATCCAGTGAGTTCTAAAATCCCAGGATTAGCTTCTTTGGTCCGCGCTACAATTTGATCGGGATTAGTGATTTTGACATAATCGCTGGCTTCCGTGTTGACAATAACAGGATTAATGATGTAGTTACTTGCTTCATCACGATAATAACCCCACTTCTCAATGAAACCGGGATTGTAGGTTGAATATTCAAATGGGCCTGACCAAAAATGGTTCAGGGCCTGTCCCTGACCCACGGATACTTCCTGATTATCGAATAACTCCAAAAAGGCTAGATACCAGTACCCCCAGTCTTTTGTGGACATCCCAATATCACTAGGTACCGAAGACCTTGCTACTACGATATCGTTATCAGTCTTTACCAGAATTGAAATATTAGACACGCCCACCTTGGAAGTTAGGGCCCTAAGTTCTTCATTCGTCACATTCTTATAATCTGGATCCAGTTCCTCGGAGGCAAAGATAGCCGCCATCCTTAAATTATGCGCAATTTGATATTCTACATAGTTAGAGCTATAGTTACTTTGTTCTACAGAAACGGCCATTTGCATAGCGGTTAGTTGCATATTATTAATGCTTTCATTCCGTAGATTGTTTTGGGCGGCATAAAGGTTAAATGTCAGGTTCAGTGCTAAAATTAGCAACACCGCCCCAAAAATAATAGCAGATAGTTTTGTCTTTATGGACAAACTGTTTGTTCACCTCTTATCCACTGGTAAATCCTTGCGGGCCCTTCAATAAACATCATACCTTTTGCCCTCACATTTGAAAAGACATTTCAATGAGCATTCCAATTCAAGGAATATTGAAATTCAAAAGGTCTTTCTCTACAATATACAAGTATAAATGCCTTCGGCGTCCTTATAAGGACGGTAAGCGTTTNNTACTTTCTTATATTTTAAGAAACCATCCACATCTTATGCACATATAAACATTTTATTATAGAACGATGTGCACAAAAATGTGCATAAGTAGGTGGTTATCCACAGAGTTATACACATTTTGTTAAGAACGAATATTTGTTCGTTGTACAATGGATATAAAGGAAGGGAAGATGATCTTGAACATTAAAGCAGGTGAATCGCTAGATGATATGGGAGCGGTTCATGAACATTGGATGAGGCAGGCGATAGCAGAAGCCCGCAAAGCTGAAGCATTAGGAGAGGTACCTATTGGGGCGGTCATCGTACGGCATGGTGAAATTATCGGACGTGGATACAATTTAAGAGAAACAACAATGGATTCTACAGCTCATGCAGAAATGGTTGCCATTCGCGAGGCCAGCAATGTCATGAACTCATGGCGACTGCTGGATTGCCAGCTGTATGTTACTTTAGAGCCTTGTCCCATGTGTGCGGGAGCGATTGTGCAATCCAGAGTACCCCTCACTGTGTATGGCACTCCTGATCCTAAGGCCGGATGTGCTGGGACCCTCATGAATTTGCTTGAAGAGCCGCGGTTTAACCATCGTACCGAAGTCATTCAGGGGATTCTACAAGAAGAATGTGCAGACCTACTGACCTCATTCTTTCGTCGTTTACGTCAAAAACCATCGAAAGAAGCATAAACGTCTTCGGCGTCCTTATAAGGACG
>DJUJ01000040.1:8501-9011 GCA_002438345.1 Paenibacillus sp. UBA6285 | reverse complement strand
TACTTTCTTATATTTTAAAAAAGGAGAACCCTGAAATGACCCTTACTTTATATCATACCTCACAAGGCATCTATATTTCTCCACTAGAGCTAAAGGATGCAGAGAACTTACTGGAGCTACGTTTGAATAATCGGTTGACACATGAACCGTTTGAACCAACACGAGATGAGCAATTCTACACCTTGGAGAGTCAACAACGGATCATCAATCAGCGACTGGAGGATGCCCAGCAGGATAAGGCCTATATGTTCGGTATCTATCTGCTTGATGGACAACTAATAGGTCAAATCACGCTATCTAATGTCTCAAGAGGTGTAGCTCAGTATGCTGATTTAGGATATTTAATGGATCATCGGGTGCAGGCAAAAGGTTACATGACCGCTGCGGTCGGATTAGTTCTCGGCTACGCTTTTCGGGCCTTAGGTCTACATAGGGTTCAGGCAGCCATATTATTGCATAACGAGGCTTCCCGGAGGGTGCTGGAGAAGAGCGGTTTTAGGCCTGAAGGCG
>DJUJ01000040.1:0-8367 GCA_002438345.1 Paenibacillus sp. UBA6285 | reverse complement strand
CGTTAATCTTGCCATATTGACCCGTTCCGTTTATAGAGAAGGCTACGTCTATGCCATCTTCCGGATCGTTTACTTTAATGTCCATCAATAAATCCTGATACACAGGGAATCCGTCTTTATTGATCGCCGTATTGTAGTGGAACTTGTTAATCGTAAGATACTTATCAAGATCGGCCAAGCTCTTATCGAATTCAGTTCTAGTTTCACTTGATGTGATCTCTTCTTTAGCCTTAGCCAAATCAGCATCATTAATCTGCAGCATATCCTTGTATTCTTCCTTGCACACAATATCAATGATTTTAGGTAAGGCATTATTCACAAAGATGGTGATTGCTTCTTTAACATTATCGTTCGTCACTTGGAACTGAACGACCTGTTTAGCTTCTACACCCTCTGGTAAATTAGCGTCCTTTAGACTAACCTCATTAAAATACTTTCCTTCATCATATTCAGCTAGTACAGTGTCCACCACTTCATTAGAAAACTTTTGCATTTTCTGTGTATCAAGAGAGCTAGGATTAAACTCAGCACCCTCTTGCTCTGCCAACGCCTTCAGATCAACCTCTACAAACTTATTAACGATGGTCTCCGGAAGTGGTAAGAACGGAATCGATGGAATCTTAACATACAATTTCTCAGTGGTCATCACCATAGGGACATTGAAGCTCATGCTCATATCGCCCTTGAGATTGAGAACCATTGTTAGCTCTGTCTGCATTGGATCAGCCTGATAAACCCCATCAATGGTTATATCAGCGTTCTTAAGCATGCTGAGCACCTGTGTGGTCATTCCAGCAGATACACCTTCAGCGGTCCCGATGGTTAGATCGTTGATCGTAAACTTACTCTTCATCTCATATGAAGACATCGTTGTCGCTTTTGTAGCGGCTGATTTTAAGGCCTCTTTTGGCGCCTCCTGTTTACTTCCACATCCCGGCAGAATTACTGCTGCTGTAAGCAACAGTGCCGCAGCCGATAAACCCCATTTTTTGTTCATTATTTTTTCTCCTCTCCCATGTAAAAAAAATTCTCCCCTCCTTATGATAAACGATTTGTAAAAATCAAGAAACACTTCTTTATAATTTTTATTGTTTTTATTTGTTATCCTTGCGGATTATGATGGTTTACATGATTAGCTTGTTTCACCTTTTTAGATCCAGAAAGTGGCTCTGGTGCAGATGAATTATGCTCCTTTCTACGCTCGCCATCCTTGGGCTGCGCCCCAGGAACTGGAATACTTTTTGGCTTTGACATTGTTCATTCCTCCTAAGGATTAGTCATGNNGTGCTAATAGCTGCACTGCATCACTACGCTCATCAATATGAATCCCACTCTTCTCCACATCAAGCAGATCAACAGCAACCTCCCTGCTATCTACGTACTTGCAACGAAAATCAAGTGAATAACCTTGACGTCCCGCAGCATTAAAGTGTATAAGCAGACTATTCGGATCGCCTTCATCCGCCAGTACATTGAAGCTGTCCCCTTCCTCCATTAACGTAGGCAGGCGTTCTTGCCAGGCAGAGACAAGATTATGCTGATCTACTTCCAATTGTCTGTCCATGATTATGATCATCCTCCTTCTCTAATACATTGCGGAGAAATCAATCTTTTTATTCTCATTGGAACTAGGTTCATCAAACAATAACTAAAATTGTACTAGTTCAAACACAACAAAAAAACCGCCCCCCAAAGGAGACGGTTTCTATCTGCTTATTTCTTTAAGTTCATAAAAGAATGGCGGAGAGGATGGGATTCGAACCCATGTGGGCTTGCACCCTAACGGTTTTCAAGACCGCCCCGTTATGACCGCTTCGGTACCTCTCCAAATGCATATAAATTTCACATGCATTAGGAATTGTACCATACAACGCAAAGAAAAAGCAACTATATTCTTAAATATTTTTAGGTTGGATCGATTTTACATTGCGCATATACGGTTGTAGACATTCCGGAATCAGAACACTGCCATTTTCTTGTTGATAATTCTCAAGAATTGCAGCAACAGTGCGTCCAACAGCCAAAGCAGATCCGTTCAGCGTATGAACAAATTCAGGCTTGGATTTTGGGTCCTTACGGAAACGAATATTTGCCCGACGCGCTTGGAAGTCCTCCGTATTTGAGCAAGAAGAGATTTCACGGTACATTCCACTCTCAGGTAGCCATACTTCCAAATCGTACGTCTTAGCCGAAGTAAAGCCCATATCAGCCGTACATAGCCCTAGTACACGATAAGGCAATCCCAGAAGCTGCAACACACGTTCAGCATCTGCTGTCATTTTTTCTAACTCCTCGTAAGAGGATTCAGGTGTGGTAAGCTTCACCAGCTCTACCTTGTTGAACTGATGCTGACGAATCAAACCACGAGTATCACGACCCGCTGAGCCCGCCTCAGAACGGAAACAAGAGCTGTATGCAACATGATACTTAGGTAAGTCTGCTGCCGTTAAAATCTCTTCGCGATAGTAGTTCGTTACTGGTACTTCCGCTGTAGGAATCAAATAGTATTCGGTATCACGTAGCTTGAACAGATCTTCTTCAAACTTAGGAAGTTGTCCTGTTCCGTATAAGCTGTCTTTATTCACAATGTAAGGTGGCAGCATTTCCTCATAGTTATGCTCACCACTGTGAAGATCCATCATAAAGTTAATTAGCGCCCGCTCTAGACGTGCTCCGAGTCCTTTATAGAAAACAAACCGAGATCCCGTAACCTTAGCTGCAGCTTCAAAATCAATAATATCGAGCTGCTGCGCAAGCTCCCAGTGTGATTTCGGAGTAAATCCGAATTCTTTTGGCTCCGACCAGCGGCGCAATTCAACGTTATCTTCCTCGGACTTTCCTACTGGAACTGAATCATGAGGAATATTCGGAATACTCATAGTGAGTTCAGCAATCTGAACTTCCAGTTCACGCACTTCATCATCAAGCTCTTTAATTCGATCAGATACCGTACGCATTTCTGCAATTAAGTCATCTGCTGGCTCGCCATTTTTTTTCTTCTTCGCTACTTCACCCGACACCGTATTGCGACGGTTCTTAAGACCTTCGGTCTCTTGTAGTAATTCACGTCTGCGTAGATCAAGTTGTGGAAAATCAGCAATCAAATCCAGTGATTTACCCCGTTTCTCTAAAGCTTGTTCAACTCGAGCATAATCACTGCGTAATACTTTTACATCTAACACAAAGTTTCCCTCCTGAAAACAGCCTAAACTCTTTCAAATTGCTGCTTACAGCTTTGAAAGAGTCAGGATGTTCTTATATGCGATTCTGTTGTTGCACTTGCCTAGTAGCCTCTACCATATCAGCAAAATATTGATGCAGTCTGAAATCATCGGTCAATTCTGGATGAAAAGAAGACACCAACAGGTTACCCTCCCGCGCAGTAACAATCTCATCATTATAGACTGTAAGCACATCTACTCCCGGGCCTACCTCGTTGATAAGCGGTGCACGTATAAAAACAGCACGCACTGGCTCATCAATTCCTTTAACATCCAGATCACATTCAAAGCTTTCCCGTTGACGACCGAATGCATTCCGGGCCACTGTAATATCCATTAGCTCCAGATGCCCTGGTTCCCCACCGGCGATTCGTTTGGCCAGAACAATCATACCCGCGCATGTTCCAAAAATCGGCTTTCCCTGATTGGAGAAATCACGTATTGCTTCAATGAAGCCGTATTTTCGCATCAGCTTACCAATCGTTGTACTTTCACCGCCGGGGATAATTAGACCATCCACCTCCTCAAGCTGCTCTACACGCTTGATAGGCACGCCCTCTGCTCCGGTCTTCTCTATACTAACAATATGCTCCGTAACAGCGCCTTGAAGCGCCAACACTCCTATTTTCATCCGAGCAACCTTCTCTCTATTAACGGCCACGCTCCGACATACGTTCAGCCGGGGTTAGAGTTGCAATATCAATCCCCTTCATTGGTGCACCAAGGTTCTTGGATACTTCAGCAATCAGTTTGTAATCAGTATAGTGTGTAGTAGCTTCAACAATCGCACGCGCAAATTTCTCAGGATTGTCCGATTTAAAAATACCCGAGCCTACGAATACACCATCCGCACCTAGATGCATCATCAGGGCAGCATCGGCAGGAGTTGCTACACCACCAGCAGCAAAGTTAACAACCGGCAGCTTACCAAGCTCATGTACTTCAAGCAGCAGCTCGTAAGGAACTCCCAGGTTCTTAGCTTCGTTATAAAGTTCGTCCTTGGACAAATTGGTTACTTTGCGGATTTGACTGTTGATAAAGCGCATATGACGCACTGCTTCAACAATGTTACCTGTTCCTGGTTCACCTTTCGTACGGATCATGGATGCACCTTCATTAATACGTCTCAAGGCTTCTCCCAAGTCTTTTGCTCCACATACGAATGGAACGGTGAACTCACGTTTATTAATATGGAATACTTCATCAGCAGGAGTAAGAACTTCACTCTCATCCAAATAGTCAACACCCAAGGATTCCAGGACCTTCGCTTCTACGTAATGGCCGATACGAGCCTTAGCCATAACAGGGATACTTACCACTTTAATAACCTCTTCTACAATTGTAGGATCGGCCATCCGTGCTACACCGCCAGCTGCGCGAATGTCAGAAGGTACGCGTTCCAAAGCCATAACGGCTACTGCACCCGCAGCCTCAGCAATCTTTGCTTGTTCTGCATTCATGACGTCCATAATGACGCCGCCTTTTTGCATTTCCGCCATACCTCTTTTAACCCGCGATGTTCCTGTTTCCATGTCCTAACCCCCCGAATGATCTATCTTAATCTAACTTGTAATTTTACCCCAATGAAGGGAAGTATACAACCTACTTACTCGGATTTAACGCAATTTTCGACGCTAAATTCCATTAGAACAAGTTTTTGATCCCTGTAAACAAATCGCCGAAGAATTCTCCAATGGCTCTAAGGAATAACTTAAACCAACCCGCCTTCTCCGCTTCTTCAACAGTAATCAGATTTACCGTCTTCTGCTGAACATCAGACATACCCTCAACTTGGTATGAATAAGTGACCTTACCCACTTTAGCAGATTGTGCTATAGGAGCAACTAAGGTTGCTGGATCATTTATTTCAACGGTTGTTTTAATTTGAGGGGAGGTTGTTCCCTTAGGGACGATAAAAGAAACAGCTTCATCCGTAACTACAGATACCTCTTTATTTTTTCCTTTAAGAACTGGCACAGTTTCATTGCCGGCTATCACTGTTTTAGGAGCTACAACCTGTTTAATTTCAAAATTATTAAATCCATAATCTAGTACTTTTTTCGTTTCAGTAAAACGGTGTGCCTCAGAGTTAGCGCCCATAACAACACTAATCAATCGCATTCCATCCCGTACAGCGGTTCCTGTAAAGCAGTTACCTGCACTTGAGGTATGACCTGTCTTCAACCCATCCAAACCTGGATAAGCATAAGCCTTGAAGTTGGCAATGTTCTTATTAGCTTCCAGCATCCAGTTATAGTTAATCATTGGAGCTTTATCCCGTTCGCGGAATTTATAAGATTGAATAGTAGTAAATCTAGTGAAGTCTGGATGTTCAGTAACAATATATTTAGCAAGAATAGCAGCATCCATCGCTGACATCACAGTTTCTCTATCCTCAGCAGGTTGGAATTTCTTTGGCATATCGGCCCGATCAAGTCCAGTAGAGTTAATAAAGTGAGCAGTCTTCATACCCATCTTCTGTGCAGTCTGATTCATCAGTTTTACGAATTCAAGCTCCGAACCAGAAACAAGCTCTGCCAGTGCTACAGTCGCATCATTCGCAGATCCTACAGCCATAGCAATATACAACTCTTCTACGGTGTGTTCGTCACCTTCTGCTAAAAAAATACGCGATCCGATTTGTTTAGCGGCATTCTCCTGTATCGTCACTTTTTGATCCCAGGAGAGTTGTCCATTCTTTACGGCGTCTGCCACGAGATATTCAGTCATCATCTTGGTCATACTTGCTGGAGGCAAAGGTAAATCTGCATTCAAAGACAGTAATACCTCACCTGTTGTTGGTTCTATCAACACAGCCGATTTCAATTTCAAACCGAGCGTGTCCACAGAAGGTATCTTCACTGCATTAGTTGCTTTAGTTGCTGTAGCATTAGTTGTAGTACCGGACTCAGTAGTTGCTGGAGTCTTACCTGCCTCAGCCAATGCTGGAATTACAGGATTCATTAACATATTTAAAAGTAGACCTACTGTGGCTGTCTTAATCATAAATTGCTTACCGTTAAATTTCTGCTTGTGCTTCAATGATTACTACTCTCCTTTAAACCTCATATCAATAGCTTGTTCTATTCTAACACAGGGGTACACGCAAAAAAAGACAGACAGGACGAAATAGTCCTGTCTGTCCAAAAAATAGTCTTTATAGTCCATTACACGGAATAGTTTGGCGCTTCTTTCGTGATTTGCACATCATGTGGATGGCTTTCGCGAAGTCCAGCACTTGTGATGCGAATGAAAGAAGTGTCATTCCGAAGTTCTTCGAGCGACTTAGTACCGCAGTAGCCCATACCCGAACGCAGTCCGCCAATCAATTGATGAACAGTATCCGAAAGAGGTCCTTTAAAAGCGATACGACCCTCAATTCCTTCAGGAACAAGCTTCTTATCGTCATCCTGGAAATAACGATCCTTACTACCTTGTTTCATGGCACTCATACTGCCCATACCACGATATACTTTAAATTTACGGCCTTGATAAAGCTCCGATTCTCCTGGGCTTTCTTCTGTACCCGCAAACATACTTCCCATCATTACTGCATGGGCACCAGCGGCAATAGCCTTGGTAATTTCCCCAGAGTACTTGATTCCACCGTCAGCAATGATAGGAACTCCGTACTCACGAGCAACCGTTGCACAATCATAAATGGCTGTAACCTGCGGTACACCGATACCAGCGATAACGCGTGTTGTACAGATAGATCCCGGTCCAATACCTACTTTAACTACAGAAGCTCCTGCTTCAATTAGTTCACGGGTTGCTTCACCTGTAGCTACGTTACCAGCAACAATCGTAAGATCAGGATACAACTCACGAATTTGGCGAACGGCTTCAATAATATTAATATGGTGACCATGTGCTGAATCAACGACGATCAGATCTACGCCTGATTTCACTAATGCAGCAGTACGCTCGAATGTATCTTTAGAGATACCAATAGCTGCTCCAACTAGCAAACGGCCATGTGCATCTTTCGCTCCGTTAGGGAACTGAATAGCCTTCTCGATATCTTTAATTGTGATTAGGCCCTTAAGAACGTTATTCTCGTCCACCAGCGGCAATTTCTCAATCTTATGACGTTGTAAGATGCCTTCTGCTTCTTGAAGTGTCGTACCTACAGCAGCAGTCACGAGATTCTCATGAGTCATAACTTCTTTAATTGGAATATTAAAGTCATGAATAAAACGTAAATCTCTATTAGTTAGAATGCCGACCAGTTTGTTGTCACTATCTACAATCGGTACTCCGGAAATGCGATATTTACCCATCAGTAGTTCAGCATCAGATACTAAATGTTCTGCCGAAAGAGAGAAGGGGTTAGTAATAACTCCGCTCTCGGAACGCTTCACACGATCCACTTCTTCCGCTTGCTGCTCTACAGGCATATTCTTGTGAATAATCCCGATACCACCCTCACGAGCAATAGCAATGGCCATAGCCGCTTCTGTGACTGTGTCCATACCTGCACTCATAAGCGGGATGTTCAACTTCACATTCTTACTTAGAACTGTAGTCAAATCTACTTCCTTCGGCAGTACCTCAGATTTACGCGGAACCAGTAGCACATCATCAAAAGTTAGACCTTCTTTACCAAACTTATCTTTCCACACCTGGGTCATTCCTCCTCGGTTGATTTTAAATTATACCCGCTTACAAACTTTATAAAAGAAGAACCTTCGACTTTTAGTCCATTCACGACAGACAACTCTGTACATCTGGAAGTAGAACAAGTTCATATCTTCAATTTAGGTTTGTGATGCTTATCCAAAAATATATTATTGCCATCTTAGCAAAGGGTATTTGGACTGTCAAGAACATTACATCATCAGAGTAGGTATTCAAAAAACGACTCCCGAGTAAGCGAATTATTGGACTATTGTCCATATACAGTGGACATTGGTTGGTGAAATTATACATTCTACCATTGTCATCACCTACGCTTACACGCTTACCTCTAATGTAGTATCTCAAAATAAACCCTAATGAATTCTTCAATAATACAACAAAAAGACCACTGTCGATTACTCAACAGTGGTCTTACGTGCTTGGCAACGTCCTACTCTCCCAGGACCCTTCGGTCCAAGTACCATCGGCGCTGGAGGGCTTAACGGTCGTGTTCGGGATGGGTACG
>DJUJ01000043.1:37782-49485 GCA_002438345.1 Paenibacillus sp. UBA6285 | reverse complement strand
TTTAGGAGGTTAGATCATTACAACAATCCTATCCATTCAGGAACTAACCTACTCTATTCCCGAATCTAAACAGCCCCCTATATTTGCAAACTTAAACATGGATATCAGGCAAGGGGAGTTTGTCTCTGTCATCGGGGCTAGCGGATGCGGGAAAAGTACGCTTTTCAAAACCATAGCAGGCTTGCTCGAACCCACTCATGGGAAAATAATGATTCATTCGAGCCCATCTGCCACTACTCGCTTAGGTCAGATCGCTTACATGCCGCAGCAGGACTTACTACTGCCGTGGAGAACAGTGCTCGACAACTGTCTTTTGCCCTGGGAAATCAATCCAAGGTTAAGTAAACAACAGACGCTCTCTCATATTCGGGAAATGCTGTCACGCTTCGGTTTAGCCGATGTAGAGAAGGCATCCCCCCATGAGCTATCGGGTGGCATGAAACAGCGAGTCNNCTGCGAACGCTTGTGGCTGGTGGCGGGGGTGGTCTTATGCTGCTAGATGAGCCATTTGGAGCGCTCGACGCTATGACCAAACGAGAGATACACCGTTGGCTATTAGAGCTTTGGGATGAACTAAGTCAAACGGTGATGCTCATCACCCATGATCTGGAAGAGGCGGTATTGCTAAGCGATCGAATTTATTTAATGTCTGGAGGCGCGCATAGCGAATTAAAGGAAATCATTGTTGATTTACCGAGGCCAAGGCATTACAAGATGAACTATGAACCACATTTTATAGCACTACGGGAAGAGTTAGAGCGGAGATTATATGCAATCCATACCTTTTAAAAAACATCTAGACAATTACAGCCCCTTCATTCTTCTGTTGTTGCTTATTCTTGTGATCTGGGAGTCAGCTGTTAGTCTTCACTTGATTCCAGCCTTTATCCTCCCTGCGCCTTCTTCAATATGTATCGCATTGATCGAGCACAGGCAATTACTCAGACAACATTTATTGGCGACGCTAGAGGAAATATTGGCAGGTTTTGTACTTTCGGTTATCTGTGGTGCACTGCTGGGCACCGGAATGTTCTTATTTCGACCGCTTGAAAAGGCCATCTATCCTTTCCTTATTATCAGTCAGACGATCCCGATAATTGCACTATCCCCCATTTTTATTATGTGGTTTGGATATACGCCGTGGAGCAAAGTGGCGGTTGTGTTTCTAACTGCATTTTTCCCAGTCGTCGTGAGTACATATGATGGACTTCGTACAAGTGGTCAGGCATACAAGGATTTATTGTTAACATTTGGCGCAAACCGCTGGCAACTGCTTGCTAAAACTCAAATTCCGCTGGCGCTGCCCACATTTTTCTCAGGACTAAAGCTATCCATTGTGTACTGCGTGATTGGAGTAACCATCGGCGAATGGCTGGGCGGCAGCAAAGGACTCGGTTACTTTAGCCGAAGGATGGCAGGAAATATACAAAGTGCTGAAATATTCGCCGCAGTATTTCTGTTGTCCGCGCTCGGTGTGGTCCTGTTTCTGATGATAGCTCTGCTCGAAGCACTATTTTTAAAGAAAAGAGGATCTAAGCGATGAATGATTTGAATACCAAAAGAAAATGGCTTATTCCCGTGTTTCTCATCTGTTCAGTTCTAATCTTCACCAGCTGCGGAAAGGCATCCAACGTAAGTAATCCTTCTGCTAATTCTTCTAATAACGAAAATAAACAAACGCATAAGCTGACGATTATGCTCGATTGGTATCCCAATGCCGTTCACTCTTTTTTATATGCTGCTGAGCAAAATGGGTATTTCAAAGACGAAGGTCTGGACGTAGAGATCCAAATGCCCGCAGACAGCAATGATGCACTGAAACTTGTGGCAGCGAATCAAATCGATTTAGCGCTTAGTTATCAGCCTCAGGTGCTTATGGCACGTAGTGAGAACATTCCAGTACGTTCGATTGCAGCCATTGTGAGGCATCCGCTTAATCATTTAATGGTACCTCAAGCTGGAGACATACGAAGTCCCAAAGATCTCACTTGTAAACAGATTGGGTATTCTTCCATCCCTCTTTATGAGGCCATGATTCGTACGATGATTCATAACGATGGGGGTGACTTTAACGCCAGCAAATTAATCGACGTAGGCTTTGACCTTATTCCAGCGATTGCAACCGGGCAAGTAGATGCCATTATGGGTGGGTTCATTAACCACGAACAATTAATCCTAGAAAAAGAAGGTCATCCCGTTAACTCGTTCAATCCCACGGACTACGGAGTACCCGATTATTACGAGCTAGTACTTGTCGCCAGCGATCAGGGAGTACAAAATTCTGAGCCCTACTTCAAAAAGTTTCTAAACGCCATTACTAAAGGACAGCAATATGTGCAGGAGAATCCGGAAAAAGCATTAAATTTACTGCTTGCACACGAAGATGTGACCTCTCCACTCGNNAAATTGAAGAGAAGAGTCTGGAGATTCTACTACCGCAAATGAATGCGGGTGACCATGAATTTGGATATCAAGAGCCCGCGTCTTGGGAAAAGGTACGACAATGGCTATCGGACAATGAATTACTGTCTACTGATATCAAAGCTGAGGATGCTTTTATCAATCTTTAAACATTAGCTATTCGCTCATCTCCTCCCGCTAGCATTAGTGACGACTCCCAATATTCCAGAGGCCGAAATGATTACAAACAAAAGCATCACCACAATCGACGAACGTAAAGAAGCGGCTGAAATCATTCATGCCATGGGCTCTAACTATGTAGTGCTTAAAGGCGGGCATGATACCTCGACTAAGGTAGTTGTAGATCTCCTATATGATGGTCACGAGTTCATCTTTATGGAGAGTCAACGAGTTCAGACCAGACACACGCACGGTACAGGCTGCACTTATTCAGCAGCTGTTACCGCCGAGCTTGCCAAGGGTAAATCTGTTCCTGAAGCTATACACACAGCTAAGGCTTTTATACAAGCGGCGATTGAAGACGAGCTGGGCATAGGGGCAGGACATGGGCCTACGAATCATTTTGCTTATCAGAATAGATTGCGAGGGATGAACAATGAAGCGAATCGACAGTGATAAACTGCGGGATCTTTTAAAAGTCTATTTCATCATGGGCAGCGCGAATTGTCGTATGTCCCCAGCCAAGGTACTAAAAGAAGCCGTCGCAGGAGGCATAACGATGTTCCAATTTCGTGAAAAAGGAACAGGGGCATTAACTGCCCAAGTTAGATTTAATTTAGGAAGACGGCTCCAAAAGATATGTCATGCTAACGGAGTCCCTTTTATCATTAATGACGATATTGATTTGGCTATCGCCCTTGATGCGGACGGCATTCATGTAGGACAAGATGACACCCCTGCGCTAGCGATAAGGCAGCTGCTTGGGGAGGATAAGATCGTTGGTGTGTCCGCTCATTCGCTCGCTGAAGCTCAGCAGGCGATCGCGGATGGAGCCGATTATCTGGGCATTGGTCCTATTTATCCTACCTCTTCCAAGGAGGACGCCCAAGCTGTTCGAGGCACATCAGTTATTGAGGAAATACGAAACAGCGGCATTACGATTCCTTTAGTAGGCATAGGTGGGATCACGGTGCACAATGCAGCACCAGTATTAGCTGCAGGTGCGGACGGTATCTCCGTTATCTCAGCTATTGCGGGTGCTGAAGACATCACCTTGGCAGCCAGAGAATTTGTTCACGAAGTTAATTTAAGCGGGATATAAGCTCCCTCAGCTCTTCACCGCTCAAATGCCGCCATTGTCCTCGCTCTAAACTATCAAGCGTAATATTCATAATTCTTATGCGCTCTAGCTTTAGTACTCTATATCCTAACTCCTTGCACATTCTACGTATTTGTAGATTTAGGCCTTGAGTTAGGATAATTCTAAACTCATAATCAGTGATCCGATAAACCTCGCAAGGTTTAGTTGTGACTCCAAGTATGTTTACACCGCTGGACATCCCTTGTAAGAATTCTGACGTCACTGGCTTATCCACAGTAACTACGTATTCTTTTTCATGCCCATTTTCAGAACGCATCATTTTGTTTACGATATCTCCATCGTTGGTTAACAAAATGAGGCCTTCTGAGTTTTTATCTAATCTACCGATCGCAAAGATTCGTGAGGGTTAACCTACAAAATCTATAATATTCCCAGCTACATTTGGGGCAGCTGTACAGGTGATGCCTATCGGTTTATTCAACGCGAGGTATACCGGCTCCCCTTTACTGCTTGTTATGGGCTCTCCATCGATCCATACGATATCCTCTGGCTCTATAAGAATATTTGCGTCACAGACGATGCCATTAACAGCGATTCGGCCTGCGGCAATGAGTCGTTTCGTTTCCCTTCTGGAGCAGAAGCCTGTCTCACTTATATATTTATCGATTCTCACTGATGATCCTACTTTCCATCTGATACTGATACTTGCTTATATCCATAAAAAAACACCTGATTTTAACGATCAAAATCAGATGTTAACCTTCAGGAATAACCCAGTTTAAGGGAGCTATTTCGTACTTCCGCTTTTTTTCACGTTATTGCCCTTGCTTCCACTTGCATCTTTAGCGCCTGGACCCGTGGTTGGAGCACCTTTTGCAGGTTTAACTGGCTTTGCTGTTTTGTTCCAGCGTGTCCAGCCTTTACTCCCCGTACCTCTGCCCGTGCCGCCACCTTTACTTTTTGCACCCATTATATCACTCCGTCAGTCATTCAGAATTCGTATAGTTTATTCACTTCACCTATCTTACCACACTCTCAAGCTTTCTGTTTAAGCATCTTAATTCATTTCATAAATACTAAACGAATCTTCGTGTATTTCGATGGCGATTATGGTATCCTCTTTTTCAAAAAATTGCACATGCCCCAATCGCTTGTCTTCCAGCTCCAGCCATCCTGAAAATAACTTTCAGGTGGAAACAGACCTTGTTCTCCCCCTATATTATCCAATTCGTAATTCACACCTATTTTTATATTAGGGTTACTTGAATTTGTCGTGACTTCGATTTCTTTGGCATTCTTCGGGATAGGAATATCAGTGTTTATGGAAGATACACCATAACCTATTTCCTCGGAATTCGAAGGTGTACATCCGTTTACTAATATTTCTTCAATCGAATTCCTCCTTATCAGCCGATAACTTATTTTACCAAAATATGCTTAAAAATAAAAACACCCCATCAAAGCTATGCTCTGACGAGGTGTTCCATTTAACCTTAGCTTGATAGCTCAGGGATACAACTATTTAGGCTGAATATAACCTTCAGCTTTCAGAAGCTCGGCGATCAACACGGCACCGCCAGCTGCTCCACGCAGGGTGTTATGGGAGAGACCTACGAATTTGTAATCATAGATGGCATCTTCGCGAAGTCTGCCCGTCGATACGCCCATACCCTTCTCAATATCACGATCCAGTTTGGTCTGTGGACGGTTCTCCTCTTCGAAATAGGTAATAAACTGTTTAGGTGCGCTAGGCAGTTCAAGCTCTTGAGGACGTCCTTTAAAGCTCTTCCAGAGATTCAGAATCTCCTCTTTAGAAGGTTTTTTCTCAAAAGAAACAAATACAGCAGCCATATGCCCATCAGCTACAGGTACACGGATACACTGCGAAGTAATGGTCGGCGCTTCACTTTTTACGATGCCTTCCTCTTGAACACTTCCCCAAATCCGCAAAGGCTCTTGTTCGCTCTTCTCTTCTTCGCCACCAATGTAAGGAATCACGTTGTCCAGCATTTCAGGCCAGTCTACAAAAGTCTTGCCCGCACCTGAAATCGCTTGGTAAGTTGTGACTACGACTTTAGATGGGTTGAGTTCTTTAAGCGCATGAAGTGCAGGTACATAACTTTGAATGGAGCAGTTAGGTTTAACCGCAATGAAACCTGTTTCTGTTCCCAAACGTTTTCTTTGCTGTGCNNCTGGGTTAAGCTCAGGAATGACCATAGGCACGTCAGGCGTCCAGCGATGCGCTGAGTTGTTGGAGATTACTGGAGTACCAGTACGAGCATAAGCTTCTTCGAGCGCTTTAATCTCATCTTTTTTCATATCTACTGCGCAAAAGATCAGATCTACATCTGCAGCTACTTCCTCTACCTTAGAAGCGTCTTGAACCATAATATTCTTCACGTTCTCAGGCATTGGAGTGGATAGCTTCCATCTGCCCTTGGCCGATTCTTCATACGTTTTCCCAGCAGATCTCGTACTGGCAGCAATCGCAGTTACTTCAAACCAAGGATGATTCTCTAGAAGGGCAATAAAACGTTGTCCTACCATACCTGTGCCGCCAACTATGCCGGCTCTTAGCTTTCTTGACATCAGAAAATACACTTCCTTTTGATTAACTGTCCTATTGTGAATAATAGGCCGATAATTAATGATATACGGGTCGAGAACATTTGGCGAGTGTTAACATCAAAATAACATTAAAAAATTAAATTATAACTACTTTTATTGTGTTTCATTAATGCTCATGAACCAAATAACTGCACTCAGTACAATTATAAGTGGATATTCTGCTTAGACAAATTTTTTAATTGCATTCTTTACAACTATTTCCCGGCAAAATAATGAAAATGTGCTCTACGTTAACTGATAGTTGTATGAAATGCAGTTAAATCTCCTCTACTCAGCATTTTATTGCATATAGTTGTACGAAATACATCTATTCGCAATTTGCGTTTGCAATCTGCTTCAACCAAACTAATCGTCATTCGCTGTACTCATTTAAACCAGCCTTTTTCTTTAAACCGAGTGATCGCTTCAATGCGATTGCCCACGTCCAGCTTATCGAGGATAACCGAGATGTAGTTCCGTACCGTACCAGTGGTAATGTACAGCTCGCTTGCGATTTCTTTCGTATTTTTACCGTCGGCAATCAGTCCCAGTACTTCCTTCTCTCGTTGAGTCAATGGATTCACTTCGCCGCTATAGGCTTCATCCATCAGCTCCGGTGCATACATGCGTCTGCCTGCCATTACATTTCGGATAGAGAGTGCAAGCTCTTCGCTGGGACTGTCCTTCAGCAAATAAGCGTGAACACCCGCCTTGAGCGCACGTTCGAAATATCCCGCCCGAGCAAAGGTCGTTAATATCATCGTTTTGCAGCCGCTATTCTTCAGGGCTTCTGCAGCGTCGAGACCACTCATCGCCGGCATCTCAATATCCATAATACAGATATCCGGTTTAAGCTGCTGAACCATTGCAACAGCTTCTTCCCCATTACTTGCTCGGCCCACGACCTTCATATCCTCTTCTAAATCGAGCAAAGAAGCCAGCGCCCCGAGGAGCATTCGTTGATCCTCAGCGATTACAATTTTAATCATTATAGGATGACCTCCTGTTCCTGATGATGGAATGCATTGGGTACTTTAATCACAATTGTAGTACCGCCATCTCTCACGATATCCATACAGCCATTTACAAATTCAAGACGCTCTCTCATGCCTTGCAGCCCGTGACCTTTGAAATAAAGATCATTCCCGGGTATCCCGGTCCCATCATCTTTCACTTTAATGACTAGATCCGTCCGAGAGGGTTCAATCAGAATAGAGCATGACTTGGCCCCACTATGCTTCACAACATTAGTGACAGCTTCCTTTATACACATGCTGAGCACATTCTCCGTAATCAATGAGGTGTTTGTCAGCTTCGGGTTCCCCTCCAGCATATAATCAATCTCCGCAGCCGCAAGGAACTGCTGAATATGAATCAGTTCATCTTCAAGCCGAATGCCACGCATTCGCGTAACCATTTCACGAACCTCCTTCAGCGCACTTCTCGCCGTCTGTCGTACATCATTGATCTCGGCTTTTGCTTGCGAAGGATTAGAGTCGATTAGCTTTCCTGCCAAATCACTCTTAAGACCAATTAATGAAAGCTTCTGACCTAATGTATCATGAAGATCTCGCGAAATCCGTTGACGTTCTTCAATCTTAACGAGATCGGATATCGNNTAAGAATCACTGCAATCATACTAACAAGCACGAACGGAAGCTGACTAATAAACACGGAATTACGCGAGAGCAGCTCATAATTGATTGTAATGATCGTAGTTAACAGATGAATAGAGTACAGTGTGAAGAACCCCACTCGATTCTGTATGTTCCCAATAAAGAAGGCTAAAAAAAGCGCAAAATACATATATCCGAAGAAAAGTGTCATCGTTATAGAAACTAGAATTTGAACACTCGTCCAGAAATAAACCAGCCAGCCCTTAGAAACAAAAGAAAGTACATAACAAACAAAAAATACAGCGATCATCACGATTCCCGAAACTACTTGATAGGTAGAGGAGGAACGAAATATAAAATAGAACGGTAGAATGTAAAAAACGACCCACACATAAGGGCTGAGACCTGTGCTTTTATGAAAAATATGATGCCACTTCTGCATGTCCGCTCTCCTTTTTGCCATACATACTCTCCTTATTCTAGCACAAATTCAGTGAAAATCTGTTGAACCACTACCATAAATAGAAAAAGATTAGAGCGCGATTGATTTCTCCGGCTCTAACCTTCCTCTGTACTTCTATTTTGTTCGAACCTAAGATTATTATTCTCCCTGGAGTCTAGTCTTATTAACTTGCAGGACTTCTCCTGCTACCTTCGGTTTGCTTAGTCTCGATTTCACCTCTTTAAAGCTGATGAAGCACTTATTCTCCTCATCCCAAAGACGGAAGTGTAGAGCCTTCAGGCTAGAACTAAGCGTTATGGTCGTCGCCTTTTGCAGAGGTGGTGTAGCGTTATGTGCTTTTTCTAAATTATAGTTGGGTACCTTCGGACTTAAGTGATGGACATGGTGGAACCCGATGTTCCCTGTGATCCATTGCAGCAGCTTAGGGAGCTTGTAATATGAGCTTCCCTCTACTGCAGCCATAACATAACTCCACTCCGATTCATTCTCGAAGTAGGAATCCTCGAACTGATGCTGAACATAGAACAACCATATTCCGAGAAAACCAGATACAAAAGCTATAGGCAACTGCACCATGATAAAGGCTTGCCAACCGATGGCCCAAATAAGCAAACCATAGAGAGCCGCGATAGATACATTCGTTAAATAGGTATTCATCCGCTCTTTACGTTTAGCCCCTTTAGCATTAAACCGATACTGAATCATAAATACAGCAATAGGTCCTATTCCGAACATCACGAGTGGATTACGGTAAATCCGGTAATAAAGGCGTTTCCAGAATGAAGCTGCTTCATATTCGTCGACAGTCATAATCCATATATCGCCAATCCCTCTTTTATCGAGGTTACTGGAGCTGGCGTGATGAATCGAATGGCTATGCTTCCACTGCCGATAAGGAACAAGTGTTAATACACCTGTAATGGTTCCGATAATGTCATTCGCTCTACGGTTCTTAAAGAACGATCCATGAGTACAATCATGGAAAATAATAAAAGTTCGAATTACAAATCCTGCTGCAGGAATGGCCAACAAAAGTGTGAGCCAATAAGAAACGGATAAAGAAAAGTAAGCTCCGCCCCATAACAGGACAAGCGGCCCTAAAGTATTGATGAGCTGTCTTATGCTCGCGTTTCGGTCATTTTTTTCGTATGGGGCAACACTTTTTTTAAGACTGGAGAGCTGTGATGTCTGTTTGGTAGTCATCTTTATCGTTTCCTCCTTGATGTGTCTTGCTAAGGATCCATTTATCTATCTTCAGTATAGATAATAAAATGTCATCCTATAAGTCATAAACATCAAGTAGGTGGTATGACAAATGTCATACTTCTAACGTAACGATCAAGGTTCAAAATACTGGTGACTAAACGGCTCACCATAATAATTTGACCACTGCGTTAATTTTTCATTCCTACGAATTTCATAGGGTTTTATCCTGTGCATTATGTCTCAGATGGGAGTATAGAATTTTGTCCAAATGTGACCCTTACAAAATGTTCGTTAGCTTCATAGAGATTGGATTTCTTGTGCTTCCACAGGTATACTATTTTTATTTCTAACTTCATTACATAATCTAAAGGAGTTTAACACTATGCCAATTAACCGTCCTCTGCTAACCGACAGCGAATTCCAAGAAGCCGTTGACCGTAAATTACCTGTCCGTGTATTTCAGGACGATCATTTGGTCAATTCAGGGGCCACTGTTGTCCGCTTCACCGATTCTGATGTTGTTATTCAGTCGAGGGTTAGCGATCTGACTTACTACGCTCGAAAGAATTGCCAATTCTATGAGGTTAGACCTTGAAAAAGCCGGAACGTTGTGACCTCTAGGATCATTGCGTTCCGGCTTTTTTAGCAGACATATATAGCTGCATTTCTACTTAATATTTTTTGTATGTACTGTGCGCCACTTTCATTTTCTCATTCAAAACTTCCTGAAAACTCTGCTTCTTCTTTTTAGATCTCTCTTGCTTAGGATTGACCACGGGCTGAGGTCTAAAAAACTGGTGATTGTAAGCCATAAGATTATGTACCACCACATTCATTGAATTCCAACCTCCTTCGGTAATCATTTCCTGTTATTTGCGGAGCTACCTATAAACTACTTAACAGTTCATTACCCAGTATCACCTACACCTAAACAGTTATATCATATTCTGATATCAAAACAACCTCCAAGCTGTATAAATCAGCTGGAGGTTGTTTTGTTTCTAGTCATTTTCTTAGCGCTGTGATGGAAATCTAGCATTCCTATTCCCTTCATTACTATGATCAACTTGACCTCTCATCAGTTCAAGCAAATATTCGGGATCTGAGTTCATATGTAACATATTCAACGCATTTTTTGGAGCAAACCCTTCACTTACACTATGAGTGATCATGGCTAGCAGCGGATTAAAATAACCCCTTATATTCAGCAGCCCTATGGGCTTCTGATGAATCCCAATCTGCATCCAGCATAGGATTTCAAATAACTCATCAAAGGTTCCAAGGCCACCCGGCAAGGCAATAAACGCATCCGCCATACCGCTCATAACTGCCTTACGTTCATGCATACTAGAGACCTCAATCAGATTCGTTAGCCCGGAATGCCTGATTTCATCTTTAAAAAGATCCACCGGCATGATGCCAACCACTTCACCACCATTTGCCAGTACTCCGTCCGCAACCTGTCCCATGAGGCCATTTCTTGAACCTCCGTAGACCAACCGGCAGCCTTGTGCAGATATATGAAAGCCCAATTCTCTTGCCATTTCCTTATATTCAGAGTTAAGACCTGGATTCGATCCGGCGAACACACATATTGTAAAAGCCATACCTATCACTCCAGACTGGTTATTATGGTTCAATTGAGATTAATTCACTTATTGTACATCAGAATATTAAAATAAGTGTTAAATGAAATTCATCTTTTTGTTTGTAACGTTAATTGGTAAAGTGTACTATTCCACTCTGCAGTAACACCTAGTGCCTTAGCCAAAGCTGCCGCTGGAACAAGCGAAGTATAACTTACTTTAATGGCCTCCTCTTTAAAGATGATTTTCTTGCCTTCTTTCGAGAGCGTCATATCTCCGTCCCATGAGAGGGTATAGCCCAGACTTTCCGCAACTTCCCTGATGGGTACTCTTACACTTCCATCCAAGAATATAGCAGACTGCGCGGAGTCGATTTTCTTCCCATCCACGATTACAGTAACAGGCTTCAATATAGGAGATACAGTAAAAGGACGTGAATCAAGCGCACTGATTCCAAGTTGACCGAACATATTCGTCCCCCACGCCACAGCTGTTCCATCCTTCAATACTGCATATTTACTATTTTCCCCGGTGGCAAAAGAA
>DJUJ01000043.1:37272-37701 GCA_002438345.1 Paenibacillus sp. UBA6285 | reverse complement strand
TTTGGAGATCGGCTTTACGAGTGTGATCTTTTGCAGACCTTGCATTAAGGTACCAGCTTTCCATACCCAGTATTCTCCTTTTTTATTGGCAACAAGGTTGAACCCATTTTTCGTCTGAACAGATACAATATTCGAAAGACCTGGCATCTTTTTCATCGTGATTTCGTTATAATTATTGCTGTCAATCGTTCCCCAGACGCTTCCACTCTCGGTTAAAGCCAGTATACTGCGATCACTCATAGAAACGGACTTCACATGATATAAATCCTTAACTGCGGTCGGTTTCTTCACCGCTTTTGTATTCTCTATTTGCGGGTTAGCGCTCCAAGTCCACAGGGTACCGTTAGTTCGAATCGCGGCCTGATAAGTACTGCTCCCGATCCACTTCACCTCACTTAAACCCTGAACCTTGGTGGCAGCAGGTAGCTC
>DJUJ01000043.1:4309-37244 GCA_002438345.1 Paenibacillus sp. UBA6285 | reverse complement strand
AAGCTAAAGTATTGTGTATTCCTGAGGTTATACTAACTACATCTGTCATCCCAGAGATAACCTGAGGAAGCAGAACCTTGTGTTGTTTGGAGCTAGCCCCATTTCCAGCTTCTGCTGCACTCTTGTCTTGATAATCTCCCCAAGCCTTAACCGTTCCATCTTCATTCAGCGCTACAAAATAAGCTCCACCGATCTCTAGTTGCTTCGTATGTTCAAGCTTTGCAATGCTATGGGGAGTAATCGTCCAACCTCCAGGACCTGCAGTTCCATTTGCAAATTGTCCAAAAACATTGCTTCCCCAAGACCAAACGGTTCCTTCGGTTCCCAGTGCGAAGGAGCTTCCGCCCCAAAAGCCAGGCGTAGCAACGATCTCCTTAATTCCACTCAGCTTAGCTGATGATGGAGCCGCACTTATCACTTGCGGGACTGACATAACAGCCATAAAAGTAGAACAAACAACCAAACTAAACAGTTGTAGCTTCCTTGCTAATAAATTCATCTTGTTTTTCCCTTCTTATGATATTATTGTAATTATTATTCATCTTACACTAAGACGCTATAAAGCTGCTCAAAGTTGTATTATTTTTAAATCCCGGGATTCAGATTGCTTTGAATTATGTTATAATTACGCTGCCTTAGATCTACTCTTTTCAATCGCAATACCGGAACCAAATGATTATGGAGGGAAGTTATGCTTAAATTTATAGGTGTTTTACTGCTCTTCAGATTAGTGGGCAACCCTTTTCTGGCTATATTCATCCTGCTTCTTATCTTGTATTTCTTGGATCGGCGATATGTGGGCATCTTCCCCAGCATTACAAAGCCCTTTAAAAGAATGCGTCAAATTTCCAAGCTACGTACAACCATTTCGTTGAATCCTAATGATGTCTCATCCAAATTTGATTTAGCGCGGAGTTTGGCAGAACGTAAAAAATACAGAGAAGCGAAAGAACTCCTACTCCAAATCGAGGACCGTTATGAACAATCTGCCGAATATTGGGTAGAACTTGGACATGTGAATCTTAAGTTAGGCGCTTTGGAGGAAGGCGAGGCACAGATGCTTCGAGGTCTGGAGATCAACCGTAAGGCTCAATATGGACAGCCGTATCTTTGGTTAGCTGAAACTTTCCGCCATACGAATCATGATAAAGCATTACATTACGTTACTCAGTATCAAGAAATCCAGTCTTCTTCTTCTGAGGCGTATTATCTAGCTGGCTCGATGTATAAAGCGCTTGGCAGATCAGAGGATGCGAAACGAGCTTTCGAAGAATCCACCGCTGTTTATCGTTCACTGCCGAAATATAAAAAACGACAGGAACGCGGATGGGCGTTGCGCAGCTTTTTCGCCAAGATGAAATAAACTTATCGACTCTCAACCTAAAAATACGGAAATCATTTCTGNNCAGAAATGATTTCCGTATTTTTTATAATTAACTCAACTTTCGCACTTAATAAATCAGTCTAAACGTTTGCTGCTGTAGGAATCTAAGGAGAAAAATTTACACTTGACAAAAAAACACCCAACTTGTTTGGTATCATGGAAGTATCGAGCAACCATGCAAACTAAGAAAGGTGTTGGTAAACCCTATGTTACACCAAAAACTCTTGTCTGAACAGGCAAAAAACCGCTTTTCCATCTTGTTTTCAACCTTACAAATCGGCCAACTATTAAGGAATGCTGGAATTACCAAGTCGTTCGGTCTCTCTAGTTTGGCTGTGTTTCAAATCTTGTTCTCTCTCGTGTTTGAAGGTCGAAATTGGTTTCGTCTCTTGGAGAGCGAGCGCGGTGAGTCTCTACCTAGGAAAGATGTTATCTATCGTTTTCTAAATCAAGCGGCATTTGCTTGGAGAAAGTTCCTCCATAGCTTTGCTTTGAAAATCGTTGAGCACTTTGAATCGCTCATTTCATCTTCTCGCACTCGTGTATTCGACCATACGACAGGTCGTTTTATGAAAGGATTTACCATGCTGACGCTTGGATGGTCAGATGGATTTAACTTTGCACCGATTGACTTTGTGATGCTTTCTTCAGCCAAAGGGACGAACCGGATTTGTGAAATGAAGGAGGGCCTGTCCAAGCGAAGCCATGGTTATAAGCGTCGCTTAGAGTCCCTTACCCGCAAACCTGATACCGTCGTAGATTTAATGAAACGTGCACTGTCTGCTGGGTTTACCGCAGATTATGTACTCATGGACAGCTGGTTTACACAAGCACCTTTGCTTCGTCAGTTGAATGCAATGGGACTTCCGGTTATTGGTATGGTCAAAGAAATGAAGCAGCGCTACCATTTGGATGGCAAGCTCATAACTCTAAAAGAACTTTATGCTACACTTCCAAAAACAAGACCAATGAAATTCTCGGATCGGCTATCGTCAAGACCGCATGCGGGTTACTCGTTAAGTTGGTGTTCGTTCAAAATCGTAATAAACGTCGCGAATGGCTAGCGATTCTTAGCACAGACCTAACGGTGACCGCAGCCGAAATCGTTCGAGTTTACGGCATGAGGTGGAGCATCGAAACATTCTTCAAATTTACGAAGAGCTATCTGAAGCTTGGCACTGAATTCCAAGGTCGTTCATTTGACATGCTGATCAGTCATACAACGGTAGTATTCCACAAGAATATTCATAGTTATATCTTCAATCCGAGCAATGTGCCAAAGATGCCATACAATAGGATTTTTTGTACCTTGGGATACGGTAGGGTATTTACGGAATGTCTCCTCTGTAATATTCTTTAACAATTCGTCCTCTAAAGTATTAATCTGAGAATCATCTATTTTCGAAGAATATAACAAGGCGTGTTGTTTAAAAAAAAGTTCAATTGTATTCTCATGTTCAATTGGTTTTTGAATAATACTTGTTAATTTTTTGTGATTTTCATTCCATAACTTCCTTTGTTGCGTATCCATCCCAATTTCTATTTTTGGCAACGTTTTTTGGGATTGTTGCGCTACCCCTTTTGGGGCTGAGGTTGCCTGTTTTGCTAATGAAACTTGAGGTGTACCGATGCTTACTGCACAAATGAAACCTGCCAGCGCTAAAAAAGGAATTTTCTTTACGTACTGCTTTTTCATTTTCTAAACCTCCGTTTATGCTTGTTGTCTCTTACATAAGTAAGCCGTATGAGCTCCCCTAAAAAGTTTGTTTCGGGTTGGCGGAGAAAGAAAATTCGCTTTATTTGCGACGGGTTTCAGGACATCAATGTCAGAAACAATGAACGGATAGTACATGGAGCAAATGAAGGTATAGCCTAAAATTCCATGTCGACTGCATACAAATCAAAGTAAAATACGACACCATTTTCTGTGTTATGAACGCCATAGTTGCTGTAATGGAGATCCAATATTTGTCTTACGATCGCTAGACCCAAGCCTGTCCCGCCAAATTCTTTACTTCTAGATTTTTCGATTCTGTAGAACGGATCCCAGATTCGGTCGATTTCTTCATGGGAGATACGGGTATTTTCATTTTCAATTTTGAACATATATTTTTCTGTACTGTCATCATAGATGATGTTGATGTTAATATGGCTGTGCTTTGGTGTATATTTTACGGCATTCACAAATAAGTTGGTGATGACCTGCTCGATCCTTTTTAGATCCCCTCTAACATAAGCTTCCTCATCGATTTCAAACCGAACATTCAATCCTTTTTCATCAGCCATCGCTTTGCATTTGTCGTAAACCTTCAAAAAGATATGCCATAAGTCAAAAGTGCTCTCCGTAAGCTGATAGGTAGGCGACTCCAGTCTTGAAATATCAAGCATCTCTTGTATCATTTCTGNNACCTCATCCAAGATCACATCATAATATTTCAAAGCATTTTGCTCATATACCCCGTTCTTTATGCCTTTTATATAACCGTTTATTATGGTTAAAGGTGTCTTTAACTCATGAGATACGTTGGCAACAAACTCTTTTTCTTTGTCCTGTAATTTCATCTGCATTTCATAATCTTGTGCCAGTTGTTCATTGGCATGAACTAGTTCTGTAATTTTCTGTTCCAGATTTGTAGAAATTTTGTTTAGAGCTTCGCCCATTTGACCTAACTCGTCCTTGGACTTCACGATATATTTTTCGCTGAAATTTTGATTTGCGATCTGATTCGCGATGACGCTCATTTTAACCAGAGGCTTGGATAATGTCTTGGAAAAAATAATAGCTATCATAATAACGATCATCAAGGTGAAAACAAATAATATGATATAATACTGGTTTAAATTACCGATAACCTCATCTACGGATTGGAGAGACGTGACCGCCAGCAATACTAGATCTGTTCCTTCCATATTTTCAGCTAACACCAAATTATTAATGTCCGTTTGCGTGTCCCGAACCGTATGTATTTGATCGGGTATCGGTTGCCCTTCATTTCTGTTGGTCATGCTGATCATTTCTTTGATGAGGACATTCTTTTGCGCTGTGAAGGATTTATTTTCCGCTGGTTTGGAAACCACTTTCCCTTCAATTACAATAGGCTTCGGCTGCTCATTCATCATGTCGTGATCACTTCCAGCGATTCCTTCGAAAAATATCGAGGATATCTGGGATGGTTCCAGGATTCGTGTGCCGAGGCGGATTTTATTCGGGAGAACCAAAGATTCTTTATCATCCAATAGAAGACCGTCGATGGAGATGTTTTCTTCTTCGTTTATTTCTTTATATGAGATTGTATAAAAGTCATCAATGATTTTATACTCCCTGTTGTCTTTGGTCCTTACTACAAATTGCGAGTAATTATTGTTTAATCGTGATCCGTAGCTAGGCTGCAGGCCGGAATCCATTACCGAAATGATAGCGTTGTTATTCTCCGACATTTGGGTAATATACTTATTGATCACGTCAGTCTGCTCATGATTTTTAATTTTCGATTCGATTGTACGCGCGATCTCTTTCATATTTTGCTTTTTCGTATGTACATAGTATGGCTCGAAATATATCGATTGAAAGACGATTTGGATGATAAATATGGCGGCAAATAAGACGACATGCAACAAAAAAAGCTTATAAGCAATCCCTCTCATCCGCATTACTCCACCTCGAATTTATATCCTAAACCAAATACGGTTTTGATTAGATAGGCTTTATGCTGCAAGTTTTTTCTGAGTTTTTTGACCTGTGCGTCAACCACTCTTTCGTTACCGAAATAATCATATCCCCATACTTCATTCAGGATTTGATCTCTGGACAAGACGATATGCTTGTTTTCCATCAAATACAGCAAAAGATCAAACTGCTTCGGCTCTAGTTCAATGGATGTACTCTCGATCCATACTTCCCGGGTAAGCTTGTTGATGGTAACTCCTTTTAAAGTTACGGTTTCTTTGTTTCCATCTTCTTCTTTTTGGGCGGAATGGATTCTTTCGAGAAGGACATTAGATTTTGCCACAAGAATCTCAGGGTTGAACGGCTTGGTCACATAATCGTCCGCTTTAAATTCATAGCCCATCAACTGATCCTCGACTTCCGAGCGTGCTGTCAGCATGATGATGGGCACATCCGATTTTTTTCTAATTCTTCTGCATACGGAGAATCCGTCTATTTCCGGCAGCATAATGTCGAGAATAATCAAATCGACGGCTTCCTCCTCATAGGCTTGTAGACCAGCCTTCCCATCCGTCGCGATCAGGGTTCTGTATTCATTCATTGTAAAATAGTCAGCGATAATATTCGCAATTTTCTCTTCATCTTCAATAATTAGAATGGTTCGCATCATCAATGGTCTCCTTGTCAAATAAAAGCAGGCATCTTCAAAGTAAAGTGACTTACCGTACGAATGAAGATGCCTGCTCCAATGCATGGATTCGTTATTTCGTCAATATTTGATACTCTCCGTCTTTTTCCTCATACTTGGCGTCAAAGATGAGAAGATCATCCCTCTGGATCGTCAGCAGCTTGTCCTTGCTGATTTCGATGTCTTTTTTAGGAACAAACACAATCGTATAACCCATCACCATGTTGGGATCCATCTTCATCGGGTCTTTCTGAGCTTCCATAGGACTCTCTATGAACAATGATTTCATTTGGTTGAGCTTAATCCGAGTATCTCCAAGTACGATTTCCCTTGTTGCTGTCTGTATTTCTGCCGGCTTACCTTTATATTCATATTGCACGATCATATCCTGGAACATGCCCGAAGAGTTTTTGATTGTCACAGGAATTCTAACTGCGGCATAATTATCATCCTTCTGTTTGGTTGCAATATCATCTACATATGATTTTAACTTATTATTATAAG
This sequence comes from Paenibacillus sp. UBA6285, assembly GCA_002438345.1. GTDB lineage: Bacteria > Bacillota > Bacilli > Paenibacillales > Paenibacillaceae > Paenibacillus_AQ. The sequence continues at coordinate 31,001 of DJUJ01000043.1, read as the reverse complement.
AAGTGTAATAATCCTGATTAGCCTTTTTAATATTTTCGTGGCCTTCTGCTTTTTTGCTGCCGAATTTGGATTTCAACAATCCTAAAGGAGAAGTTGTGAATATTGCTTTACTATCAAGCCCCAAATCCACAGCGGCAGCCATCGCCAAGGATCCAATGTCATAGAACTCTCTACCTTTGTCCAAGAGCAACTTTTCTTTATCAGTCAACATAACATTACTTACAATACTTTGTGCAGTCAGATCGTTCAACTCTTTTGCAGACGCATCGGGATGGTTAAGCAGCTGATAGGCTTTTTCCTGTAAATACGTGGCCATCCCTTCAATATTATCATAACCATCTTGCTCCTTATTCTTTTTGTTACTATTTAAATACAATTCATAAAAATATACCGCTTGCTGAATCTGATCGATCTTCTCATCTTTGTTCTTGATTAAAGCAGCTGCTTTCAGGTACTGATACATTTCATTTCGGTAATATCTGCTGTTGATATCTTCTGGATACGTTTCCGCTCTTGTTCCTTGACCTTCCACGGAGTTTCCGCTCTGCAACAGGATATGAACCCCCTCATGCACAATGAGGTTAAACGTATCCTCATAAGCTTTATCACCCGACATAGGACCGAAGCTTGCGGCAATGTCAACGTTAAATACATATGTAGGATGATCGTTGAATGTCGTAAGTTGAAACGGCATGACCAACAATTGGACATCTTTGATAGAATCGGTACTATACTCGATCACTTCGTCTTTGGATCCAATATCAGATTTCTGGTTGTTGATCAGATAGGCCATTTTGTTCGAAGGATTCAACAATAGTATCTGCTTGTCCGCATTATTGAACGATGGCCATAGCTTGCCAGCATCGTCTATCATCGTCTTTTTAATATCTTTCACTAATTTGGGCATCATTTCTCTGATTTTTTTACTGTTTTCAATCGGGTTGCTCTCCATTGGATTCCCTTGAGGTTTCTCATCCGGTTTCTGGTTTTCTTCAACCTTCGTGATTTCTTGCGTTGCAGCAGTTTTTGTCTTCTGATCCGTCTCTTTCGAATTGTTTTGACCGCAAGCCGTGAATACCGTTATGATCGAAATGATGAGCAGCAAATACGTTATTTTTTTCATGACTATCACCCTGTTCTTTAAATTTATTATTCCTGCTTAAGCAGTTGAATCGGATTTAACTTCGCGGCCTGGTTCGCAGGGATCGTACCTGCTACGACATTGATCAAGATACCAAAACCTATCGATATAAGTATCGTAAATACGTTGATACTCAGTAACTGGAAATGAATCCTTGGCTCCAGCGCCTGGTTCAAAATAATCTGCACGACGATGCCGAGCACGGTCCCGTTAATAGAAGCCATGCCTCCGAGCAGAATCGCTTCCGAAAAGAAAATCCAGCGAACTTCTCTTTTTCTTCCGCCGATCGCTTTGAACAATCCGATTTCTTTTCTCCGCTCCAACACGCTGATAAATAGAATAATTCCTACCATGATGGAAGAGATCAACAGGATTAGGATAGACACCCCCGTCATGGCCAGCTGTATATTTTTGAACGTTTGGGTTAACTCTTTCAATACGTTTTCAGGCGTTGTAATGGTGTAGCTTTGTTTCAACTGATCAACGACCGATTGGATCGAGCTTTTATCGTCCAAGTACACNNTTTCCGATAAATCTGGAACGCTTGACGACGTCGGTATGTACATCGTAGGGAATATATGAATATTCTTTGCCGATAAAGGATCGTTCCGTAATGGCTGAAATCTTCATCGTTTGCGTGTCCCATCGGGAGGGATAGCTCGTAATTTCGTCGATGGACAGAAATTTGATGGTGATCTCTTTACCGATTAAGTCTTTCAGCTTTTCCCCTTCCTGCAGCAGTTTTTGAGCTGTGCTTTCTGACAAGGCAATGCCGTGCTCCTCATCTTTCGGAAGTTGGCCGTACATCACCTTCGGTGCGGCGTATTCGCTCCTGTTTTTTTCTTTGTGCAAAGGCTTGACGTCAAAGCTGATGATGTCCGGCTTTTTCTCAATTCTTGCCGAAATATCAAATTCAGGCTGCACCAATTTGACATGTTTATTTTTCTTGATTGCATAATAATCATCACTGACCATATAATCTTGTTCTTTTTTAAAATCCAGCTTTTTACTGTCTATCACTTTATCGGATGAATACTGCATGTAATTGTCTATTCCGTTCCCAAACGCCAATGCCAGGAAAAATCCGCATATCCCCATGGAGATGCCTATGGACACAAGGAAATATCGCCACTTCTTTTCCTTGATCCGGTGATAAGACAGCCTGAATGCGGATTTCAATTGAAAAGATCGTTTCCGGGGCGGTTCGGCAGTTACCGTTGTTTGCACGGAGTTCCCTCGGCTTTGCTTTATGTCCTCGATGATCTCTCCATCTTTGACTCGGACAATTCTCGAGGCTTGCTTAGCAACCGATTCATCGTGGGTGACGACAACGACTAAACGGCCTTGTTCAGAAATTCTTTTCAACAAATCAGTAATTTCTTGTGACGTATGAGAATCCAAAGCACCTGTCGGTTCATCGGCCAATATGATGTTTGGCGACTTGACCAATGCTCTAGCAATCGCAACTCTTTGCTGTTGTCCTCCCGATAGCTCACCAGCCTTATGGTGAATTACTTGTTCCAGACCGACTTCCTGAATGGCTTGTATACATTTTTGGTATGCTTCATTTCTCTCATACGAGCTCATGGCCAAAGCCAACTCTACATTTTCCAACACGGTCAGGTGAGGCATCAGATGAAAATGTTGAAATACAAATCCGACATTATCTTTCCGGTAATCGGAGAACTTGTCATCGTCAAACGTTGACATGGGGGTTTCGTTGATGTATACCTCTCCCGAATCGGGTTTATCCAAACCTCCAAGAATGTTAAGTAGTGTGGATTTTCCCGAGCCCGAAGCTCCGACGATCGCAACGAACTCACCATTATGCAACACTAAATCCACATCTTTTAATGCCGGGATCGGAGTTGATTTTTCCGGATAATACGTTTTGCGGACATTTCTGATTTCAATCATAGGAACACTCCCCTCTTGTTGATGATGTTATAAAGATACAGCCTGCTTATGATGACCCCATGAATATGTTGTGACTTTTTTGAGACTATTGTCTGGAAGACGTTTTANNGATCCTGAACTCCCTTGACTATTGCATTTATCCGACTATTCGACTAGCCAGCGCCGCCAGAATAGCCAAATCCCCTACAGTGATCTTATTCATGTTGATAACATGAAGCGTTACACTTTGAACTTAGAAATGTTCGTTTGTAGTTCTTCAGCCATGTTAGATAGGACAGTTAAAGAAGCTGTTATTTCTTCCATCGTCGCTAATTGTTCTTCCATAGCTGCCGAAATACTCTGCGTACCGCCGGTGGAAGATACTGCGTCCTACACCGGCAATAACCCCCGCCGTAATAACAAATGGAGCAACCTTCTTTACGATAATGCTGTTCTTCATGCTTACTTTCATCATTCGTCATCTCGCTTTCTAGTTGTAATTTGGTTGCTTTGAAAACGAATTCAAAGTTATTATAAATTTCAAAAAATACTATAACAAGAACCTAAAGAACCAGTGGACAATGGATAAAGGACCTATTCCACTAAGCAGAAAAAACCAGTCACCGATAGATTTCCGGCAACTGGCTGCATAAACTTGCTAAGTATTTTGATCCCGTCTCACAAAAGATTACATATTTAAATCCTGTTTGTTAGCTTCTCCGCTCTGTTTAACTGAAAATGGCCACCAATTTCCTCTGCCAAAGATCCGTACCATAACAGGGACAAAGAACGGCAGGAATATTAGAGCATACAAGGCCAATCCTACGAGCACCACTGTAGCAATCTGCATCATCGACAATACCCCTGAAGGATACATCGAAGCGAAGGTACCGCCTAGAATAACTACAGCCGAAAGGATAACTGTACCCATATTGCGCATAGCGTGAAGAATCGCTTCTCTTACATCCCAAGTTTTATATTCGTTAAACCGGGCCATTAAGAAAATGCTATAATCCACACCCAGCGCGATCAGCATAACAAAACTAAAGAATGGCGTCGTCCAGGTAATCCCTTCAAAGTGCAGAAGGTTAACGAATATAGCCTCTGTAACGCCCAACGCTGAAAAGTAAGTGATCAAAAGTGAAATAATAAGGTAAATCGGCATTACGATTGAACGAAGCAGCAACACTAATATGATGAAAATACCGCTCAGCATCAAGATAACTGTACGCGTATAGTCTTCATTGGAAATGTTCCGCAAATCGCTTTGGCTACTTGTAACCCCGCTAATAGCCGTTTCAGCATTTTCAAGCTTCGTACCTTTAACCGCACGATCTACTGCTGCTTGAATATCACCCACACTGTCTATAGCCTCTGAGCTGTAAGGATTCTCGGTGAATACCACGTCCAATGTCATCACCTTACGGTCAGCAGACAAGTACGTATCAAATACTTGTTGAATACCTTCAGCTTTAAGTGCTTCAGCTGGTACGAAGAATCCGCTCAGCTCATCATCCTTAGCCGCTTGAATCTGATTCAAGTATTCTTGTGCCGATCCCAGACCGCTTTTTATTTGCTTCAATCCATCAGCACTATCGCTTAGTCCAGTGGTTAAGGCTCCAATCTGCCCTGTCAATTCACCAAAACCATCCGCGAGCTGCTGCTGTCCGCCTTGTAATTGATCAAGGCCACTTGTGATAGATGGAATCTTATCTACGATCTGCCCTTGGCCTGCTGCTGCCTGATCAAGTCCAGATTGCAATTGACCGATTCCAGCTACAAGCTTAGATAAACCTTGCGCGAGCGCAGTTTGCCCAGCCGCAGCTTTGGCATAACCGGCATTCGCCTCATTTAAGCCAGAAGCTGCACCTTTAAGCTGTTCTGAAACTTGACCAAGACCAGCTGCTAGCTGCGCTACACCCGTACCACTTTGTGCTACTGTACCTTTGATCGTCAAATAATTTACATCCTGAACAATTTCCGGATAACTGCTCTCTAGGCCAGTGAATGAACCGTCCAGTCCTTTTAATGCCTCTGCAACACCTTGTAGCTGCTTCGGAAGCTGCCCGAGTCCTTCATCCAGCTGGGTTAAGCCGCCACCGATTTTTTTATAGCCCTCAAGTAACTTCGCATTAGCATCTGCTAACTGTTTAGCACTTGTTGCTGCCTGCTGAAGACCGGCTTTGATCTCTCCAGCACCCGCTGAGCCACTCTTTATCCCGCTCTCAATACGGGTGAGCCCAGCGCCTAAAGCAACGATTCCGTCTTTAAGATCTGCTGTGCCCTCTGTCAGTTTAGCACTCCCGGCAACAGCTTCTGTAAGTTTAGGAGCATTATCGCTAAGCTGTTTACTTGCTTCAGACAATCCGGTTTGGATCTTGGTCAGTCCTTCGTTACTCTGATCCAGTCCATCAGAAAGTGTACCAACCTGATTTGGAATCAAGAAATCACTAATCAGTTCACCTGTTGGACGTGACATGCTACGAACAGATTTTACGCTATCCACTTTTTCCAGCTCGCGGCTGATTTTCTCCGCAAGTCCCAGATATTCAGAATTGTCCATGCGATCATCATTCTTGATTACGATCTTGCCAGGCATCGATTCACCTGGTCCGAAGCTCTCCGAAATGATATTAAAACCTTTTACCGAAGCATATTCCGAACCAATTTCCTCCAAACTGTTAAAGGACAGCTTACCGCTATAGGTGACTAGGAATGGAGATACGATTACTGCAACAATTAGAAGAGCGGCCCACGGTCTTTTTAAAGAAAAAGAACCTGCCCATCCCCAAATACGGCTCTCACTATGCTCCAGCTTGCCACGGGAAGGCCAGAATAGCTTTTTACCAAGAACAGCCATAAAGAAAGGAACAATCGTCACAAGTGCCAGTAACATAACCGCAATTCCAACTGCAACAGCTACTGCTGAACGATAAAGGATAAATTTCGATAATCCAATCGCTACAAAACCTACGAACACCGCTAAGCCAGAATAGAACACCGTTCCTCCAGCTTTTCGATAAGTTGCAATGATAGCACTTTTGGTATCTTCTGCGGTCATCATTTCTTCCTTAAAACGGCTGATCAGCAGAATACAATAATCCGTACCGATCCCGAACATGACCGCAACCATAAAGATTTGAGTAAATGTAGATAAAGGAAAATCATAACGATCCACCAAAAACGCCACGACAGATTGGGATACAATATAGCTGAGACCTACTGTCAGCAGCGGTACAAAAGGCGCTACGAATGAACGAAACACGACGAATAGAATAAGTAGAATAAAGACAACTGTAATATACTCCGACTTCTTTAGCCCTGCTTCTGAGCTTGCGATCATATCCTCTGTAATCAGACCTTCACTGGTCAAATAATGATCTGCTTTAACACCAGAGAGCAACTCATCCACTTTATCTGGCAGTGCAGTAACAGCCTCTCCTTCACCTTTTACAGACAACGCCACCATAATGGTCTTGCCATCTTTGGCAATCAGTGTATCCTTAAGCTCACTTTGTGAAAAAGGATCGGTTATGGAATCTAACTGGAGAGCCTCCTTATTTGCAGCTAGCTTCTCAACGCCCTGCTGAATACTTGCTGTTTCTTCGGCTCCGATTCCCTTCGCGTTATTGAATACAAGAGCTACTTGATGCAGTGATTCTCCACCCTTGTCATTTGCCGCTTCCTTCATGATTTCCGCTGCTCTTGATGAAGGGTATCCATTTGGAACAGTAACCTGCCCCTTCTCACGGACAAGATCAGAGAACGATGGGGCCGTCATAACTAACACTACCGCTACAGCGAGCCAGACTGCGATGACCGCCCATCTTGCTTTTAGAATCGTCTTCATTGATTCTTCCCTCCATCATCTTGAATTAAGTTCGCCAGTTTCTCTAACATCATGACGAACATCTCAATATCCTTCTCTTCAAAATGTAACAAATACGGGGACATTACTTCATGTACTTGCGTCTCTGCTGCTTCAAAAACTCTTTTGCCGTGTTCAGTCATCGATAAATACACTTGACGTCGGTCGTTCTCGTCACGTGTTCGCTCGATGATTCCCGCCTGCACCAGTCTGTTGATTATCGCTGTAATGGAACTTTTACCAACACAAAAAGATTCAGCTAGGTATGTAGACGTACATTGATTCTGAGCGTTAATCAGACGAAGAATTTGATACTGATCATTCGTTGTATCCGCAGCAATACTATCTTTGATTCTTGCTGCCACTTGTCTAGCCACAATCAAATAAGCATCCATATAGCGATTAATCCAATGTTGCACATCATCATCATCATCATCCAAAACTTCATACCCCCCAAAATATAGTTCACCTGTAGAACAGTTTCATTGTCAAACTATAATCCCATTTTTATCAAAAGTCAATTTTCAATTCCGCTGAACAATTAATGGTGCGCCCAACAAAAAAAGGCCGAGATTTCATCTCGACCTTCCATTATATGTCTTCTAAAACTCTTTATTCCTCATCCTCGATCTCTTCTACTTCATAGACACATCTCAGCGTTTCAATTCCTGCTGCATTTTCTCCAAGGCTATACACCATGAACCCAAGACTACGGTAGAAATCTGCAGCGATCTCATCCTCAGTTTCNNAATCATCCCACGTGCATAACCTTTTCCTCTGTTCTCTGGCAATACAGCAATATGCCGAATATCCAAAGAGCCATCTTCTGTTTCTTCGAAGCCTACGAGACCTAGAAGTAATTCCTCTTCTTCCCAGCCATATAACTTTAGCCCAGCTTGTTCGCTATACTCAGACGAAGTCTGCTGTAAGGCACTCGGATCATCAATGACCGTATAGGTCAACAGCTCATTCACCTCAGGCGTACCAATGAGGGGTTTAAGATCAATCAACATTCTTCACATTTCTCCTTCTTTGTTACTTCTAAGGCTAATCAGTCGGAATAATACGTAGCCTGTCCACACACCCAGCATGTTTAATAGTAAATCATCAATATCGAAGCTTCCCACATGCAGCAGCATTTGCAAGCACTCCAAAAGCAATATACAAGGGACAGCATATAGCGAGATCCTAAGCCAAGAAATCTGGCGTGTCTTTACTAATGGTAGAAGAAAACCAAATGGAATAAAAACTACGACGTTTCCTAACAGATTCACTAACCGATTGATCAGCGATAATCCGTTATCCAAGTTGAAATAAAGTGAAACTGTACGTAATGGAACCAGATTGTACTGAAGAGGTCCTCCTGTGTGGGCCTCTCGTCCAAATCCGATAAACATCCAATAGATAACAGTAGCACTATACAGAGTTAGCACTACCCGTGTCAATCCTCTTAGCGGCCGTGAACTGCTAGTTTCTCTAAGTCTGCGGAAAATCAATTACTCGGCTGAGCTTCTATAATTTCAATAGTTCCATCATTTTTACCAACGATAGCCATNNTAGCTGCAATTCCAATAAATAGGCCGTGATCTACAACACCTGGGATATTTTGGATGGTTAGTGCAAGCTTCGGAGCAGATTCTATCGCTTCAAATCGGCAGTCCGCGATGTAGTTACCATTATCCGTCTTGTACAACTCATCTCCGTTGCGACGCAATTCAGGTTGGCAACCCAGTTTAGCCAGCTCTGCCACAGTCCATTCCCAGGCGAAAGGAACGATTTCTATCGGCAGCGGAAATTTGCCTAATGTGCTTACGACTTTACCTTCATCGGCAATCACAATCATACGTGTACTGTTACTAGCTACAATCTTCTCACGAAGCAAAGCACCGCCGCCGCCTTTAATTAGCTGCAGACTGCTGTCTAGCTCGTCCGCTCCGTCAATGGTCAGGTCCAGACTTTCAATATCTCCAAAAGCTACTAGTGGAATACCTAGTTCTCGTGCCTGCTCTTCGGAAGCGCGTGAGGTAGCTACCGCGGTAATCTTCAAACCTTCACTGACGCGTTCTCCAAGCTTACGGATCGCCCAGTAGGCAGTTGATCCCGTACCCAGACCTACCTTCATTCCATCTTCTACATATTCCACTGCTTTTTCTGCTGCTAATTGTTTAACATTGATACTCATTTTATTACCCCCATGTTATCCGTTATAAAGTTCTATAATAAAATTGAAATCACCCATTATTCAGGAGGATTCCGGTAAAGCACCGACATCCAATATTTTGCCGTAACAGAGACTATCCGGATCACCTATATAGGGTCCAAACAAATCAATCGGTTGGTAGCCATGCTTCACGTAAAGCGCAATCGATTCTGGCTGCTTGATTCCGGTCTCCAATCTGATCTCTCTGTACCCCGCTGCTATTGCCTGCGCTTCAAGGAAGAGCAGCATATTTGTAGCTATACCCATTTTACGATAAATGGAGTCTACATAAAAGCGCTTCAACTCCATCGCAGCAATCTCTGATCCGATGTAATCCAATGGTCGAAGCCCTCCGCAGCCCACAGGTTTTCCATTAAGATAGGACACTACAAAGGTCATTTCTTTTACTTTGGGATCCTCAAAATCAACGACGTAAATAGTCTCATGCGGATAACGTACCTTCAGTTCCTGATCCAGATACGTAATAAGCTCTCTTAAATCTGCGTTCTCCGGATCAACCACCACAAAATTCACTTCCGTTACAGGTAACACTCTATTTCCCTCTTTTCTTGTGTTCAATTTCGTATTATCCTTCTTACAGCCGAAAAAATCAATAATGTTCATCCTGCATTATGTATATTCTAATTTCACTACATCCTCTAAATTTAGGATCATCTCTTTTTCAGCGTGGTTAGCAGCCCTATGTATGTAAGCTTTATGCTTAATAAACGCATCCGAGGGGGCTGCCAATTTAATGTGCTCCAGCACACTACGTTCGACATCTGCCAGAACTAAATCTCCTCTGCCCGCACTAACTCTACATAGAATAATTATTGCTAAAGGCTTGTTCACAACTACCTGCCCGCCGGACTCCACAAAAACAGTGTACTGAAATAAAGGAATTACGTCTGGATCTTCAACACTAGCTGCACAAGATTGATCAAAGATAGAATACATTAGTGATGGATTTCGTGATAAAGATCCTAATTTCTTCTGATTAGATACCAATTTGCTGTTCTGGTAGGCAAGGAATCCGGCAATTGACAACACAAGCACAAGCAAAATAACCAATATCGAGTACATCATCATCACGTCCCACCCTATACTCCATAATAACAATACCGATTATATATTATCATGGATGGGAGCCTAGACCAATCTCATATTATCTGCAATTCATCGAGTGTAAGCAATAATGAATCTATAAAGTTATTTTGAAATATTCAAAATAACAGTTGAAACTTTGTATGGCATGTCTCATAATGTAAATGTGAACATTGCTTGTCAATCCATTTGGAAATCAAGGGAGGAAACTTAAAATGAAGTTTTTCTTGGATACCGGAAATATTGAAGAAATCAAACGTATTACTCGCCTCGGATTAGTGGATGGCGTAACGACTAACCCGTCTCTCATCGCTAAAGAAGGAAGATTGTTTAAAGATGTTATCAAAGAAATCGTTGCAATCGTTCCAGGTCCCGTAAGTGCAGAAGTAATCGGACTGACAGCAGGAGAAATGCTTAAAGAAGCATACGAAATTGCTGAATGGGCTCCAAACGTTGTAATTAAACTCCCAATGACTGAAGATGGCTTGGAAGCTTGTTATGAGCTTACTAAAAAAGGTATCAAAACTAACGTAACGCTTGTCTTCTCAGCGGCTCAAGGCNNCTTACATTTCTCCTTTCGTAGGTCGTCTGGACGATATCGGTGTTGACGGAATGAAACTGATCAAAGATCTGAAGACCATCCTGACCAACTACGGCATGACTTCCGAAATTATTGCAGCATCCATTCGTAACATTGCGCATGTTGAGCAAGCTGCTCTTGCTGGTGCTCACATTGCTACCATCCCAGGTTCGCTCCTGCCTACCCTCTGGAAGCATCCGCTGACAGATAACGGTATTGAACGCTTCCTGAAGGATTGGGAATCCGTACCACAAGCATAAGAGTGTCTTTCATTCTTTCATCAAGATGGCTATCCCTCAAGCTACGGCAACGTAGCTTAAGGATAGCTCTTTTTTCCATCTAAATACATTGCAGATGTTTGACGAACACGCTTCGACCAGAGACGAGGATTTATCTGTTCTGTTTCTTTTACGCCAGATTCTCCCTTGTTCCCCTTGCTTGGGGTTACTGCAAATAAGGTAAGTAAACCACCGATTGCGCCGACTGTAGCCATCAAGGCGAATAATACCCAGTGCCCCCTGCTCATCAGCAGCGAGACTACCGGTGGCCCCAAAGATACCCCAATGAACCTCATACTACTGTAGAGAGAGGTTATTGTGCCACTATTCTCCTTTTCAATCCCCTCTGTTATCAAAGCATCCATACAAGGAAGCACAATTCCGATTCCAACACAACCTAAGCCCATAAACCCTACTAAGAAAAAAATGCCTTTATTGAAGCCCGCAAAGATCATTGCCGCAGTCAGTAACACCATACCTCCAAAGCCCAACCATTTCATTAACGTTTTGTTCTGACCAATAATCTTTCCTGTTCCGTATGAGGACAGACATAAGAGCGCAAGCGGTATCGCCAACACAAATCCCTTCATCACCCCATGCATTTTATATTTAGATTCAAGCATTTCCGATAAATAAAATTGAACGCCAAAGGTCACAAACATACAGATGCCTCCTATGGCAAAAATAGCATAAAGCCATCGTCCCTTTTCACGTAAAACGCTCACAATTCCAGATAAAAATCCTCGTATACTCTGCTTCTTAGGTTGCTCCTTCGCTTCCGGCTTTCGAACCAGAAACAGGACTAAACCAAATGAGATTAAACATAGAATAGGAATTGCAATAAAAGGAGCAAACCAGAGCCATATTCCGAGATAAGCGCCAAGAATCGGACTTAGTACTTTACCGAAGGTATTAGAGGTCTCAATGATTCCCAGACTTTTGCTTACATCCTCTTCATCCTTGAACAAATCTCCAACAAAGGGCAGCACAATGGGAAAAGCACCTGCCGCACCTATCCCTTGCAACAAACGTCCGGCCAGAATGACCCAATAGGCACTAACGCCCTTCATAAACCAAGCCGCCACCACGCAGACAACACCACCAATAGCAGCTATGATCAGACTTGGAAGAATAACTTTCTTTCGTCCATAACGGTCAGACAGGTAACCTGCAATAGGGATCATCACGATAGCCATCAATCCATAAACAGTAATCAGCATACTAACTTGAAAAGAGCTAATGCCGAGTTCTTTAGAAATCTGCGGCAAAATAGGCAGCAGCATGGAGTTACCGAGGGTCATTATAAGTGGAATGGATGCCAGTGCAAGCAGATCCCATTTTCTTTCCTTCATGAACTGACCACCTTTGTCATTGTTTACAACTCTCTATATTGTGGTTTCTTCATCCCTCTTTATTCATACATACAAAAAGACCGTCCTCTGCAAATGCGAAAGGACGATCTTAAGAATAAAAGATTAACTTTACAGCGAACCTGCAATAATGGGCTTCGCGTTTACGGATGAAAGGAATCGATTCGGTTCTCCTAGACTAAAAATATGCAGCAAGTGCATTGCCCGAGTGCAAGCTGTATAGAACAGTTTACGCTCACTTTCTCTGCCGTATCGTTCAGCTGAACCATCGTAGATGATGACAGCATCAAACTCCACACCTTTAGCTAAATAAGCAGGTAGCACCAGTGTTCCCTTTTGAAAATTCGGTGTTTCCTTTGTAACGAGTCTTACCGGCAGCTTACTATGTAGTTCAGTATAAACTCGTGCGCTTTCCTCTGCTGTTTTACAGATGACAGCCACATAATGATACCCCTTAGATTGCAGATTCCGGATATCCAGTTCAACTGCATTCAGAAGCTCCTCCTCGCTGGACACCACACTTAGCTGAGGTTCTTCTCCTCTCCGATTAAACGGTACAATTCGTTCGCCTCCAGGTATCATTGCCCGCGTAAATTCCACAATCTCATAAGTGGAACGATAGCTTCGGGTTAGCGAGATCACTTCTGTATTCTCTTCGCCATATATGCTTACCAAACCAGACAAATCACCCAGCACCTCACCTTGTGCATAGATCGCCTGATTCAGATCACCCAAAACGGTCATTTTAGCCCTTGGAAATAAACGGCGCATGAACTCTAATTGGAAAGGTGAGTAGTCTTGTACTTCATCGACAATCACATGACGAATCAACGTGTTGGTTCGAAAGCCTTGGCTTAGCTCCTTCAAATAAAGGAATGGAGTTGCATCTTCATAGGCGAGCTCATTCACCGCGATAGATTTCAGCGTTAGGTCACATATCTCATCCCAGACCTCCGGAAGAGGATTGACACCATTTAGACGTTCCATAAGCTCACGGTCAGTGAACAACGTACTGTACAATCCCTTAACATCCACAAAACGACCTCTCTTAGTCCAACCGCGCAGTGGTTTTAATCGTTGGCTGACTACATAACGGGAAAGCACTTCTTTTTCTGTATCAAAATCGTCAAAACTATCCTGCGTAGCTTTCTTCTTGCGTCGCAACATCTGATACGCACGGTGATAATCACTGGAATCCAGTAACTCAATTTGATCTTCAACCCATGCAGCATTTCTTTCCTCATGGCTAAAATCCGCGATCTTCTTGAGCAACCAACGTGTCATCAGGTCTACACGGTTCGCAAGCTTAATGGCTGGATCATAGGCATAGAAGTGGCGTTCCATTTCTTCTTTACTGACTACAGCCCTTCCTTGAAACATTAAGGGTTTGAAAAGCATACCCTCATGTTCCAGCATCGTAGCATATCGACGAATTACATCGAGGAAAGGTACGGACGATTTATATGCAATGCCTTCTCTACGTATAGCCACCTCAGGGCCATCAGGTGCATTAAGTAGGCTTTCTGTCTGACTAAAGACATCTTCTAGCTGAAATTCATGTCCAAGACGATGCTCCAGATACATTTGAAAGGTAGTCTGCTGCATATTCTCTTCACCTAGCTCTGGCAGCACGGTGGAAACATAGCTGTTAAACAGCGGGTTCGGCGAGAACAACAGCATCTGGTCTGCTTGCAGAACTTCGCGATATTTATACAAAAGATAAGCTACCCGCTGCAATGCCGCAGAGGTTTTCCCGCTCCCTGCAGCACCCTGAACAACCAGCATTCGGCTTTTGTCGTTGCGGATAATCGCATTTTGCTCTTTCTGGATGGTAGCTACAATACTCTTCATTCGATCGTCAGCACTATGGCTAAGCACCTGCTGCAAAAGCTCATCACCGATCGTTACACCGGTATCAAACATGACTTCAATAACACCATCAGCAATCACAAACTGTCGCTTAAGATTCATCGTGCCGGAAACAAGACCCCCAGGTGTTTCATAAGCCGCGGGGCCAGGGGCTCCGTCATAATACAAACTCGATATGGGCGCCCGCCAGTCATAGATCAAGAATGTGCCATCATCCTCCATCAATGATCCAATCCCCAGATAAATCTTGTCCGTTTCACCATTTGGTTCTTCTGTGAAATCAATACGCCCAAAGTATGGAGAGACGAGCAGCTTTTTATATTTTTTTAGAGCCTTGCTCGACTGCAAGTGATGGCGTTCTCGTTCATTCAAAATTTGGGACTGTTGGCGAAGACTTGTTGAGGTTTCCCCCAAATCATCTGGACTACTGAAATTTACCGTTACCTCTTCCCAGAAGTCTTTCCGCATATCCACTACATCACTGCGATGAAGTCCGAGTTCCTCTGATAAACGCCGGATATGAGCAGACAAAAGCTTAGTCACTCCGTCTACCCGCTGCTGTTCCTCATTCCACTGAATTTCATTGTTCTCCACTACATTCATCCCCTTTTGGAAGGTTGATATTTCATGTGAGGATACTCTTAATAGATGAATCCGGCCCCTCTGGGACCGGATTTTTTTAAAATAAGAAGTATAAGTTTCACGCTATAAATTATCCTTCTATTTTTCGCAGAAACGATCATCGTCCCTGAGAGGACGCCGACGGCGTTTCTTCTTATTATTTTGTTCCCGTGTATACATGAACGGCATCTCTTAGGAACGCTGCAAGTCCAGGGCGATGCTTGTCGTAGTACTTGGTAAAACGCTCATCATCAACATACATTTGCGCTAGCGCAGCATGTGCCTCTTTGGAATAGGAATTCCAGTAGAAGGAGAGCCACTGGCGGTGTAGGTCAGCACTTTTTTGCGCCAATATACTGGCAGGATCTCCATGCTCCATCGCTTGCACGAGCGTCTCGAACATTTCCTCCTCAAGCTGTTGTATAGCCGCATATTGCTCTTCTGTCATACCTTTAAGCTTCTTGTTGGATTGATCCACAGTGCTGTCCCCGTATTTCTCCCGAATTTCTTGACCGTATTTCTTCTCGTTGTCATCTACCAGCTTTTGCTTAAAACCTTCAAATTTATCAGCGTCACTCATAGTAATTCTCCCTTCTTGGTGAGCCAGCGTCTGTTCGACGTTAGCGATTAATTGATCTAATTGCTGTCTCTTTTCAAGTAGCTTGTCATGATGCTCCCGCAGCGCTTTGGCTCCGTCGAATGACGGTTCAGTCATAATAGCTTTGATACGTTCCAGACTTAAGCCAAGCTCTCGATAAAATAAAATTTGCTGTAGTAGATCCACTTCGGCGCGGCCATAGATACGATACCCCGAAGAGTTGATTCTCGCCGGCTTAAGAATGCCAAACTCATCGTAGTAGCGCAGGGTTCGCGTACTGATTCCAGCTAGCTCAGCGAGCTTCTGTACTGTGTATTCCGTAGTATCACCTCCCACAAATTCAATGTACACCTTTACGTAGCGTGAAGGTCAAATGTTTTTTTAAAATATAAGAATGTATAAGTTGCACGCTATAAATTATCCTTATATTTCTACGAGAAACGGTTGTTATCCATAAAGGATGACAATGTCGTTTCTTCTTGTAGTACCCAAAACAGCGACAGTTACCCGCTGAAGATCATTGGGAAGACTGCCGCTGCTATGATTTTCTGATGTTTGAAGTTATTTTTGACCCATCTGCGCCGCAAAATAATTCTGTAATTCCTCTAATTTGCGAGGATCAGCTAGGGTTGTTTTGTCTGAGAAGTAGTGTTCGAGAACAAGGTCCCAGGTAGGTACAATTTTTTGCGAGGTCATCGCTTTAATGGCAACTTTGACTGTCTTACGTTCTTTGGCATTAGAAAAGGTATCTACATAATGCTGTGAGCGCTCAAAATCCAGATCCTTAAACACAGCGCGGAAGATTTCCGAAGTCATCTTTGCATCATCCAACGCACGGTGAGCAGATCCAGAAGGTTCAAGTTCGAACAAAGCCATCGCGCCTTCGACACTGATATCATTACTTAGGCCGCGAGCCCGCAGCACACCTTTCAGTAAATCGAAATACGTAGCGGACATCCAGTAGGAATCGTCCATCTTGTGCATACGCACATCCTGAATGATACGCTTCATGTCCTCGCCACCCCAAGTAAGCAACAGCACTCCGTCCGTACTTAGGTCAAGCCACTCTCTAAAAGCAGTAATTACTTTCGGGAAGCGGGCTGCGATATCGATTTCCTCTTGGGGAATACCGGTTTTTTTCTTAATGAAAGAATTAAGGGTGGAGAAATATATGGGTTTGATCAAGGAAGAAAATTCATCCTTATACTGCAATGAAGAGTCTAACCGGACGGCTCCAATCTCAATGACCTCCATAGGGTGCTCGCTGGCAAACTTACGGCCGTTGAATTCGATGTCCAGAATAATATAATCCACAGGTACTTGCCTCCGTTCCATGACTGACGCTGTAGTGCTTAATACGTCGACTACTCTATTTTAACAAAAAAAGCGATGTAATGGGGAGTATGGGAACAAGCTAATATTGGAACATAAAAAAGAACCTGCACTATGCGGGTTCTTTTTATAACTATAAATGAGCAAAAACGATTGCAGAAAACGGAGTAAGACGATTAATGCTCTGAATCGGTAGTAGGCTCAGGCTGATGAATCGGCTGTTCCAGTACGACAGAACCGTCTTCAAGACGAAGCCAGGTAGTGAAGTCCTTAGTGCCTTGGGTAAGTCTTATGACGCGTGCTCCACGCATAAAGCCTTCTTTTCCATAAGTGTTATAACCGGTGGCCCGCCCGTAGCAGAGCCGTATGCCGTACAGGTTGCCCGTAAAATCGTTGATATGGTCATGCCCGCAAAAGGTGCCAAGCACATCGCCCATTTCAAGCAAAGCCGAAAATAATCCCGAGTTAACATGTGGTGAGCATACACGCTCGGACTTATGTCCATGACAGACTTGTGTTGACCATACTTCCTGGTATTCAGGAATCGGGATATGGAAGAAAGCCAATGCGGGCAGTCTGTCTTCAGCAGTCTTCGGATTCAGCCGTGCGGATTCAGCTGTCAGCCAGTTGATCTGATTCCGGCTTATCCAATTGTAGCCAGGAATATGCTCCAGCTCGGAGTAGCTGCCGGAGTCAACAAAATAAAGGACAGCGGCCGCATGGCCATCTTGATCTTTTATTTCAAGCGTGTAATTGCCTGAACCTTCAAGATCCTCTGGACCAGCCTCGGCTAGGCAGTGGGGATGTTCCAATGCAATCTGCATCAATTCACTGCGGGAAATCAGGGTTTCTGTATCATGGTTGCCAAATACGAAGGCCCAAGGGGTACCTGTTTTCTCCACAGAAGCGACAGCATCCCGAAAAGCTTGGGCGGGGTCTTCACACGCCTTTTCGCCAGGTGAGACAGGGGCGGTGTAAATTAGATCTCCCGTGAAAACCACAAGATCAGGTTGTTCCGCTTCCAGAACGCGTTCCATCAGTTCCCGAGTATGTTGATCTTCGGCTCTTCCATCCATCCAGTGAAGATCAGTGAACTGTACAATTTTCAAGGTTCCATCTTGCTGAAATGATAAGCTGTGTCTCATTGGGGTTATCTCCCTTACTGTCTAATATTGAATTCTAAGCTGCGGAAGCGGAGCCGCTTATGCGTCATCAAGCCGATGAAGGCTGACACTATCAGCTATGTAGCTATAGACGTTAGCCGATCCAGATCCGCTGGGTGAAATGATCTCCAGAGTTTCTACCAATCATTATATCAAATTCTCCGGGTTCGAAGACCAGTTGATCGTCTTTTCCGTAGAACATCAGCATTTCTCTAGTGATCTCGAAAGAAACCACTTGTTTCTCATGCGCTGCGAGAGTGATTTGTCGGAAGCCCTTCAGCTCCTTGACCGGGCGTACAACGCTTGCGCTGACGTCATGGATATAGAGTTGAACGGTTTCTTTGCCGGCGATGTTTGAAGTATTCTCCACCTCAATGGAGGCAACAACTCGATCGGCAGCATCAACATTGAAGTTGCTGTAATCAAAACTGGAGTAGCTCAGGCCATAGCCAAAGCAGAATAGCGGGTCATTAGGGCAATCCAGATATCGGGTTACATAACGCACATTGGGATATAGGGGATCATAGGGACGCCCCGTCTGATAGGCATTATAATAGACAGGAATTTGCCCAACCGAGTAAGGAAAGCTCATAGATAAACGACCGGACGGATTATAATCTCCGAACAGCACATCAGCTAGTGAGTTTCCGGATTCTGTACCCAGAAACCAGGCTTGCAGCAAAGCGTCGCTGGCCTCAAGAACGGGCTTTAGTTCCAGCGGTCGGCCGCTAAATACAACGGTAACGATCTTTTTGCCGGTATCTTTCAGACGCCAGATCAGCTTCTCCTGATTGGTCGACAGGCGCAGATTGGTCTTGCTTCCGCCTTCCCCAGTATCCTGCTGATTCTCACCGACCGCAGCGAGAATTACATCGCAATCTTTCAGGCGCTGGAAGGCTTCTTCGATTTCATCCTCCACATCAAAAACACCCTCTAGCATGCTTCCTAGCTCACCAGTCATGGCCGTAATAATATCTGCGGCAGATATTTTTTGAGAAATGCCGTTGTAGAGTGATACGGCAGGGTCTTTTTCCGTTCCAGACCAACCGCCCAGCACATGAATGGAGGTGGCGAAGGGACCAGCCATTCCAATCTTCATGCCGCGTTTAAGGGGCAGAGCGTCATTGTCATTTTTCAGCAGCACCACTGAGCTGGCACCCAGCTCTCTCGCGGCTTGCAAATTCTCCACGCTCGGCGTAGGCGCCTCATCTACTAGCGGATCTGCATCCTTGAATGGATTGTCAAACAAGCCGAGAGCGTCCTTGAGTTCTAGCACCCGGATAACGGCTTCATCGATCAAGGAGATATCAAGCTTGCCTTCCTCGACCAGACCGGCGCCGTGGTTTAGATAATGGGTGGACATCATTTCAATATCAAGTCCGGCAGCCAGACTTTTCTCCGCTGCNNCCATCCTCGGCAGCACCATGAGGGATTAGCTCATTGACGGAATTGAAATCGGCGATGGTAACGCCGTTGAAGCCCCATTCCTCACGCAGAATCCCGCGGAGAAGTTTGGAATTACCGCTTGCTGGTATACGATCAATCGTATTGAATGCGGCCATCACCATGGCTACACCAGCATCTACTGCAGCCTTATAGGCTGGTAGATAGAACTCACGTAATACGCCGAGGGACATATCCACCGTATTGTATTCACGACCGCCTTCGGGAGCGCCATAACCGGCGAAGTGCTTCACACAGGCAGCGATACGCCCTTTTTCTTTTAGGTCTTTACCCTGATAGCCCCGTACCATGCTTTCGGTTACATGGGCATTCAGATAAGGGTCCTCACCGGATGTCTCCATCACCCGTCCCCAGCGCGGATCGCGTACGAGATCAGTCATAGGTGAGAAAGTGAGGTGAATACCGGCAGCCGCGCTCTCCTTGGCTGCAATTTCAGCGAATCTTTCGCAGGCTTCCATGTCAAAGCTACAACCTATCGCAAGCGGGATCGGAAGGATGGTTCTGTAGCCATGAATGACATCCGCCATGATGAGCAGGGGAATCTTCTGGCGGCTGGCTTGCAAATGCCGGGTCTGCAGATCAATCACATTCCTGGCTCCAATGCCGTTCAGAACGCTTCCGATGTTCTCCATTACCTGCGGCTTAATGTTCAGTTCCTTGAATGGACCGGTTAAATCCACGGTATCATCCAAACCCCAATAGTGAGGGCCTAGCTGGGTTAATTGGGCCAATTTTTCTTCTAGAGTCATATCGTTCACAAGATCTTGGATAAACGGTTTAGTCATGGTTAACACCTTCCTCGTGAGCGCATTGAAAGTTATTGTGACAAATAGATGTGCTATACCAATAAGAAAGCGCTTGCGGTTTGTGTTCGCCGCTGCTTTGAGACCTGCTCCAGAACCCTTCAGGGTTATAGAACAGCTTGGAGCGGGAGCGGATTCCGAGTAAAGAATAGCTTTCAATATCCTGTTCCGTGTGCACACGCAGATAAATATAATTGGATAAGACATGAAATAGATCAGAACGGGGAGTTCATTGTCAGACGTCATATATAGAGGCTGACATATCTGTGAAAGAACATATAGAAACGTTTCCATTAACGATACATATCGATCTTAGTCCGAAGACCATAAAAAGTCAATTATCTTCGTGAAATCGGCCGATTCATTATATTTAGGTTGTAAAATGTGATTTTTATTACTAGAAAATCAAAAATAAAATGAATTGACAGCGCATACATCTAGGGAGTATGATTTTCGTACAGGGAGTTTCAAAGAAATTATGGAAACGTTTCTATATCATCCGATACGCATTATCATAAAGGATGAGCAAGCAGTTTCATGCTGGTTGCGGGACAAGAAAGGAAGCTAAGTTATGCATGTGAAGAAATGCATCTTTCAAATTGGAGGTGGGCTCATTGGCAAGATTTAAGCTTGCGGGTGGAAATATTGTCCGGGAAGTCATTAAGAACAAAGTTCTTTTTCTAATGTTGCTGCCTGTAATCCTATATTTCCTTATTTTTCACTATGCGGTAATGCCTGGCGCTTACGTCGCATTCGTAGATTACAAGCTCAACAAAGGTATTTTCGGAAGCAACTTTATCGGTCTGAAAAACTTCGAGTTTTTGGTTCAAAATGGCGATCTATGGAATATTACCAAGAACACGCTGCTCTACAATATCGTCTTCCTAGCTCTGGGTAACATTATTCAAATTGTGTTTGCCATTATGCTATCGGAGATCTCGGGCAAGTGGTTTAAGAAAGTGTCTCAATCCGTTATTCTCTTACCTTACTTTATCTCTATGGTTATCGTCGGTGTGTTTGCTTATAACATATTCAATTTCAATTCGGGTTTTATCAACACGATGTTAACAAGTGCAGGTCTGGACCGTTACGAGTTCTATTCCGATCCGGGTATCTGGAAATATATCATCGTAGCCTTCAAGATCTGGGCCGCTACCGGATATGGAATGATCGTCTATCTGGCAACGATCACAGGGATTAATCATGATCTGTACGAGGCTGCTTATATGGACGGAGCCACTACCTGGCAGCGAATCCGTTATATGACCTTGCCGATTCTGAAGCCAACCTTTATTCTGCTTTTACTGTTTGGTATGGGTGGAATTCTCAAGGGTTCCTTTGACCTTTTCTATAATCTGATCGGTACGAACTCGGTGCTGTATCCGCAGACGGATATCATCGATACCTATGTCTTCCGTTCACTGGTGGGACAATTCAACTTCTCTATGGGCGCCGCGGTGGGCTTCTACCAATCCATGTTTGGCCTGATTCTGGTGCTAGTAGTTAACTTTATTGTTCGCAAGGTTGAACCCGATAGCGCATTGTTTTAAGACCAGACAAGAAACAGGGGTGATGAATATGGAAACTTCAAAAATCAAACAGGATTCCGGAAGTATTATCATAAAAGCGATTAGCTATATCTGCATTAGTATCTTTGCACTGTTCTGTGTATTTCCCTTCGCACTAATGATCTCCTCATCGTTCATGAATGAGCAGGAGATTGTCCGTGAAGGCTACAAGCTGTTGCCTAAGGAATTTTCCTTTAAGGCTTACGAGATGCTGCTCAGCAATTCGGCCAAACTGGTGGATGCTTATCAGATAACTATTTTTATAACCGTAGTGGGTACGGTCCTTGGACTGTTCATGATGTCGATGGCTGGCTTCGTGCTTAACCGCAAGGATTTCAAGTATCGCAACTTCTTTTCCTTTCTAATTTACTTCACGACACTCTTCAGCGGTGGCTTGATTCCAACGTACATCCTGATGGTCAAGCACCTGCATATGAAAGACAACTTATTTGCCATGATTCTACCGGCTGTAGTTGGCGCATGGTCGATCTTCCTGATGCGTAATTTCATGAAGGCGATTCCGGATTCCTTATATGAATCTGCTACCATTGACGGTGCTGGCGACTTCCGTATCTATTGGCGGATATTTATTCCGCTGGCGGTTCCTTCCTTAGCTACCATCGGGCTTTTCTCGGCGATAGGCTTTTGGAATGAGTGGTACAACGGGATGTTATATATGGACTCCCCGACGAAATATCCACTCCAATACTTCTTGCAGCGAATGGTCAATCAGACGAATCTCGGTACACTAATCAACTCGGGGGCAGTTATCAATACGGCTGATCTCCCAACGCAATCCATCAAGATGGCTACAGCTGTGCTGGCCACCGGACCAATTATTCTCCTCTATCCATTTGTACAGCGTTATTTCGTAACAGGCCTCACCGTCGGGGCTGTAAAGGGTTAATGGACGTCTCCTTTTCGAAGGCGCGTTTATTATAAATGTAATTCATAAATAGAAGAGAAAAGGGAGGCTTACCTAATGAAAGGTAAAAAAATTGCGTCTTCTTTACTTGCTGTACTCATGCTTACTGGGGCATTGACAGCCTGTTCATCGAAGAACAACGAGGCGAGTAATGATCCGGCAGCTACGAAGGCACCAGAAGCTTCAACGAATGCAGGAGGAGTAGACACTTCCAAAGAAGCTAAGTTGGTGTACTATCTGTGGGGCAGTGAAGGTGTTCAAAATAAGGCGATTCTAGCTGAGATTAACAAAAAGCTCAAGGCTGATCTCAACGCTACAATTGAAGTGAAGTATATTGACTGGCCGGATATCAATACGAAATACCCGTTGTTGTTTGCTTCCGGCGAGCAGTTTGATATGTCTCATGCATCTCCAGGAGCACCGGTATCCTATTTCACATTGGCTAGTGAAGGCGCTCTAGTGGACCTTACAGATATGCTCGATAAAGTTGCTCCTAAGCTGAAGGCAGAAATCCCTGCTAGTGTATGGGAAAATACTAAGTACAAAGGTAAAATCTATGGTGTTCCGAGTCTTTATAGCGAATATACACCGAATGGTTATGCCTATCGTGTAGACTTGCTGAAAAAATATGGCATGGAAAAAATTACAACTATCGATGATATGGTTAAATACATGGATAATGTTGTTGCCAATGAGTCCTTCCCACCAATTAACGGTAAGTCTGAAGATGCGGCCAATATGTTCAGAATGCTCGTAGATACTACAGGAATGTGGCTTAACGCACCTGGTATATCTTTGAATGAACTGAATCTTGTGACCAAAAGTCCAGAGGACTACAAGACCGTCTTCCATCCAGCATACACTCAAGAATTCGAAGATTGGGCTGTGAAGATGCGTGAATGGGCAGATAAAGGATACTGGGGCAAAGATGTGCTGTCTGCAACTCTTGGTAGCAAAGATAACTTCAGAGCAGCAAATTCTGCAGGTTATTTGACTCATGCTCAGGACTGGATCGGCCAATACGGTGCAGATTTGAAGGCACAACCAGAGGCAGAAACTGCATTCTTTACTTTTGCGGAAGCCAACAAGAAGATCAAACGTAAGATGGGCGTTGACAACTCGACTGTAATCAGCACGAACTCCGAGAATCCAGAGCGCTCTCTGATGGTGATCGAGAAGTTCATGACTGACGAAAGCTACTACAACCTCATCCAAAACGGTATTGAAGGCAAACAATATGTTATGGAAAATGGTGTTAAAAAGCAGCCTCCAGGCTTCAACGAAAAAACGGACGGCGGAGGTTTCGCTGCTTGGTCACTTCGTAATGACAAATTCGTAGTTCCTACGGATACAGAAAACCCAATTCGTAACTCCTTGTTTGCAGAGTGGGATAAAGTCGCTATCGATGATCCATACAATGGCTTTAGCTTTGATCCATCGAATGTAACTACAGAAATTGCTTCCATCTCCAACGTGAATTCCCAGCTTGGTATTCAATTGATGCTTGGTAAAACAAGCAAAGATCCTAAAGCTGCTGTAGCGGATTACCGTGAACAACTGAAAAAAGCAGGAATTGACAAGGTTATTGCCGAAGTAGAAAAGCAATTGGCTGAGTTTGTTCCAGTGAGCTAAAGAACGTTAAAAGGTGTGAGGGAGCTATAGTAGCATATAGCTCCCTTACTTATAAGTGGGGGAGTATAGTGGACGTAAATATCAAGGATATCGCGAAAATTTCCGGTGTGGGCATCTCGACGGTTTCCAGGGTCATCAACAATAAGGGGCTGGTGAGCAAGGCTACACGGGAAAAGGTTCTGAATGTTGTTAAGGAATACAATTACATTCCTAATTCTAATGCAAGAAATTTAAAAACGACGGAGTCTAAGAACATTGCGCTCATGGTCAAAGGGATTACCAATCCGTTTTTCTCCAATATGATCAAAGAAATCGAGCGGCAGGCTAATCTTCGAGGTTACCCCTTCCTCATTCATCAGGTAGAGGATGGAACGGATGAAATTAATGCGGCGATTCAGCTGACCAAAGAAAAGAATCTATGCGGGATCATCTTCATGGGCGGAACCTACAATCATTCTGAAGAGAAATTCAAGCAGCTNNGACGACGATCACCTCCACACAAGAGGTGGACCCGGATATCTTTTCTAGTGTCACCATTAATGAATTGAAAGAAGCCTATAAGGCCACCAATTATTTGATCTCACTTGGGCATGAGAATATCGGTTTTCTAGCTAAATCCCCATTACTGGATGAAACTACAGGGAACCGGCGATATTTGGGCTACAAAAAAGCACTGGAAGAACATAATCTGCCTTACGATGCACAGCTGGTGGAGGATTGTGAATATAGTCCCAGCTCGGGATTTGATGCAGCTCGAAGACTGCTTAAAAGGAATAAGGGAGTAACCGCAATATTTGCGGCGTCTGATACAATTGCAATCGGTGCTGCCAAAGCTGTACTTACCGCGGGGTTGTCTATCCCGGATGATATTTCAATCATTGGCTTTGACGGGATCGAGATGGCTGAATATTTTCATCCTTCGCTCGATACGATCAGCCAACCGGGTACAGAAATGGCCTTATCCAGTGTAGGCGTCCTGTTCGATCTTATTTCTGGACGGTCAGGCTCTCAGCATATTGTCTATGATGCGGTATTGCTAAAGCGTGGCTCCTGCAAGATGATCAAAGCTCCTTAAAATTTAATGCTGACTATAAACCATATCATTGGAGTGGTAACCCAGATGCAAGACACATTAAGAATAGGTACTTTAGTTCGTGGCGGGGAAGCTGTCGCCGTTATTCCGCAAATTGTTCAGCATGGGTTTGAATCATTTAACCTGAACTTTTGGCAGACTACTAGTGAAACCAATCTTGTAGAAACAGCTGCACGACTGAGGGAGTTGGCCGCTGAGCATGATTTTGTCATCTCTTCCGTTGGAATTTATGGCAATCCACTTTCAGGAACCGGCGATAATGCTGACACACTCGCCAGCTGGGAGCGGCTAATTGATCATGCGCATTTATTCGGCACGGATATTATCGGTGGATTCACCGGACGTCTGCCTGGTTCGTCGATCGATGAGTCGATTCCAAAATTTGCAGAAGTGTTCGGAGAATTGTCTAAAAGGGCAGCGGACCGCGGCCTAAGAATTGCTTTTGAAAATTGCTCTATGGGCGGAAACTGGCAAACCGGAGAGTGGAATATCGCCCATAATCCTTCAGCCTGGGAGAAGATGTTCAATGCCGTTCCGGCAGACAACCTGGGGCTGGAATGGGAGCCGTGCCACCAGTTGATAGGTTTAATTGATCCGATTCCACAGCTGCGTAAATGGGTAGACAAGGTGTTCCATGTACATGGCAAGGACGCTACCATTGCCTGGGATATCGTTAAGGAATACGGTATTCATGGACCCAAGCCTTATGTATGGGACCGGACACCTGGCTTTGGAGATACGAATTGGGTGGATATCATCACTATTCTGCGCCAGGCTGACTACAAGGGTACGATTGATATCGAAGGCTGGCATGATCCGGTCTACCGTGATGAGCTGGAAATGACAGGACAAGTCCATGCGCTGAATTATTTGAAGTATTGCCGAGGTGGCAGCTTTGTCCCTAATCCGATGTAAAGGGTACTATATTGCAACAACAACCCAAAAATGACCTCAAAATCCACAGTGAAGTGGAGGATGAGGCCATTTTTAAATTCAGAATCCTAATCCCGAATAAGATATCCTTGTCCAAGCTGGATTTCATTAAAGTCTGCCATCTGGCGAGCTTGAAAGTGAATCGGTTTAAATCCACCTATAATAATGATGTTTTGGATATCAGCGGCCCCTTCTGAAGGCAGTGAAAAGGATTTGATATATGTAAACTCTTTCGCGAGTGTTGTGTAAATACA
>DJUJ01000043.1:0-4150 GCA_002438345.1 Paenibacillus sp. UBA6285 | reverse complement strand
CGATCATCACGTTATCTTGGCTGTATCCAAAACAGCGGCGGCTTAATTCCACTACTTCACTGTCTAGCTCGGCTACTTTAAATCTTTTTTCCGGAAAATGCCCGGCAATCGTTCCAATCCCATGACCAATAAGAAAGACATCCTCGAAAGAGGGAGCGTTACATTCCATCAAGTGAATGATGGCTCTCGGATATTCAAACACAATTCGTTCTGGGTGATTAAGATCCATCGCACCTTGAATGGCATGATTGGAAAACTGCATGACGCGAAACGCACCTTTTTCACCATATAATTCTGTAGTGTCATAGACGGTAATCTCATGATTATTGCTACTCGTGTGAAGCTGTGAATGCAAGTGATCAATCTCCTTATACGATAGAAATTCGTTTATATTCATTGAGTGTAACGCCGACTACACGTTTAAAAAGCTTATTGAAATAGGCAGGATCGCCATATCCAACTTCTGCTCCAATAATCTCGTGAATCTTAAGGTCTGGGGCATTCTTGAGCAAATGTTTAGCTTTTCGAAGTCGGATTTCCGTGATGTAGTCCGTTAGTGTAAGTCCGGTCTCTTGTTTAAACAGCTTACTTAAATAGCTTGGTGTCAAAAAAACCATGTGTGCTAAAGTAATGGAATAATAATCGATCGATAGATTTTGAACAGAGATGCACCTTCGACCATCGCACTTTCATCCAGATCGACGGGAATATTTCGGATGAATTGCAAGTAAAGAATAATTTGAATGACATCCGCTCCAATATAGAGAACGATCGGGGCGCCAAGTGTATTGTAGAGGCCCATATTCTTAATGATACCAAAAGTCGCCCGTATTTTCTGCATTAGTTGCTGCGGGCTTATCTGTTGCGGGCTTATCTGTTGCGGTAGCGCCATTATTCGTACTGTTGCTATTGTTAGAGCCACAGCCAGCAAGGGTTGATGATAAAACCTTTATAATAACAAAAGATAANNAATAACTTATTCCTCATAACATAATCTCTTTTTTCATTATTATGTTAACGGCAGATTGGATCGATCTTCCTGAAGAAGTGGAGTTTCAAATTCGTAACGGAGCTTCTTCAAGCTATACATTTGTGCTTAATTATAGTGAAACGCCTGCCTCGATCCATCTGCATGAGACTAAAACTGATTTACTGAGCGGCAAAACGTTGTCAGGTGAGGTTACTCTGGAAGGCTTTGGGGTATTGATTTTGCATTAATGCTATGAATAAAGCTAATGAAAATAATTGGAGATACGTATTAGATAACTAATATGTAGCTCTATTTTTTTAGCTATCAAGATACTTTAAATATAGTTATTTATTCCAACAAAATACAACGAGCAACAGGTATAATATAAAGAATATTCTAGATTTGAAGGAGAGAAGTAGTGTGATCATTGAAGCAGAGAAAGTATTGTTGCAGTATTCGTTCATCGATCCAATGATTGAATTTATTAGACATAATGAAAATATTACATTTAAAGTGACCAACAAACCGGATAACAGGAAGTACTTGTTACGTATACATAAACCAATATCTGAAGGGTTTTCAGGCTTGCAACATACTCGAGAGGGATTACAGTCAGAAATGTTTTTTCTTCGAGAAATCGATCAAAAGAACATACTGAAAGTTCAAAGACCTGTTGAAAATCAAAAAGGGGAACTGGTCACTGAATATAGCTCGGATCAATTTGGTACTAGCTTGGCAACTCTTTTAGAATGGATCGATGGCTCGACGCTTACCCAAGATGAAGACAACATTGATCATATTATTTATAGATTAGGCGAGAATCTTGCCAGCTTGCATGAATTTTCACGAACGGTAATGCCCTTGGAGTTACATAGACCTGTCTACAACGTCAAAAAGATTGATGAAACGTTAATAGAACTTCAACAGGGTACAAACAATGGATTCCTCAATCAGGAGGATTATGATGTTATCAATAGCGTTCTTTCCGTAGTAAAAGAACAGTTAACAGAACTGGACGCTAGGGAAAATTCATGGGGATTCATTCATGCTGATTTTCAACTGGGGAATGTCATTGTGTCAGAACAAAATCCTACCTTAATAGATTATTGCTTATTTGGATATGGATACTATTTGTTTGATTTAGGCAGTGCATCTTCCATGCTAAAAAGTGAGCTTCGAAAAACCCTTTTAGATGGTTATGCTTCTAAAACAAGCTTTTCGCTTAATGAGATTCGGTACATTGAAGGACAAATATTTATGGATATTTTCATTAGTTATGTATTTTTTATTCATGATTCTGATAGGAACGGCTGGATAAAAGAGCACGCCTCCCAAATATGTAGCACGCTTTGTCGAGATTTTCTTGAAGGGAAAGAGGTATATTATTCGTTTTAGAGATAGTGTGATACTCTAATGGAAAATGATCAATGAAGGGACTGAACTATGCGCAGAGACCATTATTTTTAAGCCAACTATTAAAATTTAATGGAGGTAAAAATAATGTTAACTACAGAGTTACACACAGAACGATTACATTTAAGAAAAATGAAGGTATCGGACTCGCCTAGTTTGTTTAAAATTTGGTCTGATCCAGAGGTTACCAAGTTCATGAATATTAATTGTTTCACTGATGAGAATCAGGCAAAAGATATGATTAAACTTCTCGATGAATTTTCTCAAGATAACAAAGCTATTCGTTTCTCCATAATTGAAATGGATTCCAATGAAATCATAGGTTCTTGTGGTTTCAATTTCTTAGATTATGAAAACGCAAAAGCGGAAATTGGATATGACATTGCTAAAGCATTTTGGGGAAGAGGATACGCTTCAGAAGCAATCTGTGCTTTGTTAGATTATGCATTCTCATCTTTAAAGCTAAATCGAATCGAAGCAAAAGTGGAACCCGAAAACGTGAAATCAGTGAAAGTCTTACAGAAGCTGAACTTTACGTTTGAAGGAACACTAAGACAGTCTGAAAGAGTAGACGGGAGGTTTAACGATCTCAATATGTATTCCAAATTAATAACAGATTGATTGTATCTATTGTGAACGATTTAACTCCCATGAAAATTAAATCCGCGAAAAACCTCAAAAAGACAATAATAAATTAGACCTAGCCGAATGATTTTTGACGGTTTGTCAAGCCAAGTGCGACACTTCGGTCATGAAAGATTCGTGAGCGGACTTCCATCCAAGGCATTTTCGGGGGCGGTTGTTAATGAGGCGAATTGCGTTCGCCAGATCTTCATCCGTGACCCCTGCGAAGTCATGGCCCTTGGGAAAAAACTCTCGTAAAAGCCCGTTACCGTTTTCATTGGAATCGCGTTGCCAAGAAGAATAAGGGTCCGCGAAGTAGACCTTTATCGCATGAGCGTTCTCTAGGGCGCTATAGCAGGCAAATTCCTTCCCTCGATCCGTTGTAGCACTCTGAAACGCTGCTTGTGGATATTGACTAGCAACAACTCCAAAGGCATCTCCATGGAGTGAGCGGTGCGGTCCGGCATCTTTATGGCCACGTACATTCTTGTCTTCCGTTCGATAAAAGTAGCCGCGCAAGCCTTGCTCTTACCGCGACTGGAAACCACAGTATCAAGCTCCCAATGACCAAATGATTCCCGTTTACGAACCTCTTTGGGGCGCTGACTGATGGGGGTTCCAACGAGGAATCGCCCGCGGGTTTCCACGGGTTTACGCCGTTTCCCTTTGTGGCGTAGGTGTTTAACTTCTCCAGCCACAAGAAGGCCTGCATAGAGCCATCTGTAGATTGTCTTAAAACTTACAAAAGTCTTGCCGTCTACCCTTCGCTTCTCTGCAATCTGCTCGGGTGACCAGGTTTGCCGTAACTTCTCCTGAAGTTCCTTAGCAAGCAAATCGGTGAACTTTCCGGTAGGTATGCTAGAGACTCTTCGCTGTTGATAAGCTATTTGAGCCGTTAGGGCTTCGTACGTCGTATTCACACAAGATCTTTTGATTTCGCGAGCAATGGTGGCATGATGGCGGTTGAGTTGGCGGCTGATTGCCCGGGCTGACCAGCCTAGTCGATGCAAGGTCTCTAGTTGTCCACGCTCGACTATGCTAAGATGAGAGTAGCTCATGTTGGGTTCTCCTGTATTCATGGTGGTCTGGTAACTTCCATTTTACACGAATCCATTCATGGGCTTTCTTTTTTCTGGGTGTCGC
>DJUJ01000079.1:10747-16348 GCA_002438345.1 Paenibacillus sp. UBA6285 | reverse complement strand
TGTAAATCTTCAATGATTTCCGGACTAAATGTCCGCAGCGAAACTTCAGCAAGCTGGAGTAACTGAGCACCCCATTCCTTTTCAAACTCGGCTCTATATTTGGAATGTACGAGTGCTTTGTAGTAGTCGGTTATGTATTCCTGAACGACAGGCCCAATTTCGTCCATGAATTCTTGTTCGGCTTTGTAAAATTCATCCGTCGTGTTGATAGAATGGCGAACGCTAACCAATGTCTGCATGGTATCAAACTCATTGCGAAGCTTGTTAATGGCAGTGACGGAAGCTTTTTGTACCTCTAATGGTGATGTGTCGTTGAGATCTTTCAGCAGGTTGTTAAAGTCTTGCTTGAACTTCTCTACATCTGGCCGCTCGTAGCGGTAATCATCAAATTTCATAAACGAATCAACTTCCTTTCTATTCCATATAGTATCTATTATATATTCTGAACAGCCATTTACGATAGACCTGTGTGAGCTTTTTATGGTCGAAAAAAGAACAAATGAGCAAAAGTGTAAAAACTTGTTAAGAGAAATGCTGTTTGATATTATTTAAAAATAGAGTTGATTTATGCTGCAAACTACATTCGTATTTTTTTGGAGGAGGATTTATGTGTCCACGCAAACTTCCCGAGTATTGATCCATGCATCAGCGAAGAAGGTATGGGATGCAATTACAAAGCCAGAATTAGTTAAACAGTGGCAGTATGGGAGCGATCTACTTACAGATTGGCAAATCGGCAGCGAGATTCGTTTTCATAGTGAGTGGGATGGGAATGTCTACGAACAGTGGGGGGAAGTATTGGGATTTGAACCCTATAAGTTGATCAAGTACACACTCTTTGCACCTCGTCCAGATTTGGAAGATAAGCCGGAAAATTACTTCATCATGAGCTATACACTGATTGAAGAAGGAAATGAAATTTTATTGATTATCGAACAGAATGATAATAGACCAGGGACAACCCATCAGGAATCTCAAGGTGAGGAAGGTCAGACGATTTTAGCTGTACTTAAGGATGTGGCAGAGTCCGTATTCTAAGAAGATAGCTGCTGTAACTAAAGCGAAGGGTGCCCTACTTCACAACATGTTTGCCTTCTGGTCCAGTTACCGGTGAGAACACTCCTTTAGAGCTGAGCGAATGTAGCATTCGAACGGCCGATCGATGATTTATGCTTAGATGAATCTCTACATCAATGGGCCGTAACGGGCGTGCAAGCATATTGGCAAGTCGGATGAATTCCCGTTAGTCCCGCAATAGGATATCTCAAAATAAGTCTCCCAAAAGCTTACCTTAAGGCAAAACTCAATTTTCACAGATTTACTTGGAATTACCAACGGAGTGAAGACAGAAGGAGGGAACAAATTGACCTTCCATTTTTAAAAGAAGATTTATGCATGTCCACCCTGATAGATGAATAGAGCATTGATTTATTAAATCCGCGCTGGACGCGGATTTTTTTGTTTTGGACTCGTTCTTTTTTATACTGTAAATATGAATAAAGTTTTGCGCTTATCTTTGTGACATTGATCACAATTACCATTTCATATCTTTGTGAAAATAATAACTTTTCGTAAATGTCGAAATGAGGTTGACGAATGAAAATATCAGTCGTATGATTGACTCTACCGAGTATGTTAGTAATTAAAAGTAAGTATATAAATAATATATAACAGCGGGAGGAATGAAAGTGGAATCATCAACATTTGTGCTTTTTGGCGCTACAGGAGATTTGGCAAAACGAAAAATTTATCCTGCACTATATAACCTCTTTTTAGATGGTCAAATTTCAGGTCCTCTCTCAGTGATTGGATTAGGAAGAAGAGAAGTTTCGAACGAAGCCTTCCGCAAGCAAGTCCTGCAATCTTTACAGACATTTTCTAGACAGCCGGCGGTTGATTCTCCGCAGTTGCAGATTTTCTTGGAGGCCTTTGAATATAGCGTTCTAGATGTGGGGAATACGGAAGATTATATGAAGCTTCTGGAGCATGTAAAACGCCGCGAGCAATTGCTCAATATTCCTGAGAATCGGATGTTTTATTTATCGGTGGGCCCCGAGTTTTTCAAGGAAATCGCAGCCAATATTCACTCCAGCGGTCTGGGTTCCACGAAGGGCTGGAAACGTCTGATTATTGAGAAGCCTTTTGGTACCGATTTGAAGACAGCAAGAGAGCTAAATGAAAGCTTGAATGCTGTGTTTGCTGAAGAAGAGATCTTCCGGATTGACCATTTCCTAGGTAAACCGATGGTGCAGAATTTGGAAGTCCTGAAGTATTCTAATCCTGTGCTTAGAGCATTGTGGAAAAATAGATATATCGCGAATGTTCAAATTACGGCGAGTGAGACTGTCGGCGTTGAAGAACGGGCAGGCTATTATGATAAAGCTGGCGCACTTCGTGATATGTTCCAGAACCATATGTTGCAATTGCTTATGATGATGGCGATGCAGCTTCCTAAAGGCAGTACACCTGAAGAGATCCGTGGTAAGAAAAGATACGTCATGGAGCATCTCATTCCAATTAGCAAAGACGAGGTTAATAAACATGTTGTCCGTGGACAATATGCAGAGGGTGAAATTAAAGGGGAATCTGTTGCAGGTTACTTGGATGAGCCAGGAATTAACCAATCCTCACAAAATGAGACGTTTATTGCAGCGCGTTTATTTATAGATGATCCACTTTGGAATGATGTACCTTTCTATATTCGTACCGGCAAGAGAATGAAGGAGAAATCCACACGTATTGTTATTGAGTTTAAAGAACCGTTTAATGATAGTAATAACATGAATAAAGGGAACGACGTACCGAATCTGCTTATTATCGAGATTGGTCCGAATGAAGCGATTACGCTTCAGTTGAATACGAAAGATCAGTTGCAAAAAGGAAAGCTCGAGCCTGTTCGCGCTACTTATGAAGCCGGCGCTTCAGATGTTCCGGAAGCTTATGAAAATCTGATTATCGATGCGCTTCGCGGCGATGCAACCTTCTTCGCTCACTGGAAAGAAGTTGAACTGTCTTGGCAATGGGTTACACCTATCCAGGAGGTAATGGAAGAGGGGCTTATGCCACTTCACACGTATACATCAGGTTCTTATGGTCCAGATGCGGCGATGGAGCTTTTGGGGGAAGATCGCTGGTGGTTTGATGAGGCCGATCAGGAGACAGAAGTTCTCACTGTTCAGGCTGAAGTTGCAGCAACGCAGGAATCTATACGGCCAGGGGCGTAAGCCCCTGTCTGTTTTTTTTACCAATTTAAGCTAAATTACATCATAAGAATCTATATATCGGAGGGGAATTACATGAAAGTAGGATTAGTTGGGTTAGGAAAAATGGGCTTTAATTTAGGCCGGAATTTGCTCGATCATGGATATGAGGTTGTTGCATTTGATCTGAATACACCTGCTGTGGAGGAAATGAAAGCAAAGGGCGCTAATGGAGCAGTAACACTTACTGAACTGGTACAGCAATTGGAAACACCTAGAATCATTTGGATCATGGTTCCGCATCAGGTGGTCGACTCAGTAATCGCGGAGCTTACACCTTTGTTATCTAAAGGAGATATCGTTATTGAAGCGGGTAATTCGCATTATAAGGAATCTATTCGCCGATATGAGCAATTGAAGGAACACGGGATCAGCTTCATGGATGCAGGTACATCCGGAGGAATGGAAGGGGCGCGTAACGGCGCTTGTTACATGGTTGGTGGAGATCCTGAAGCTTGGGAGGTTGTGGAGCCGATCTTCCGTGATACGGCTGTGGAAAGCGGCTTTTTATATGCTGGTAAAGCTGGTAGTGGCCATTTTCTGAAAATGGTGCATAACGGTATTGAATACGGTATGATGGCTGCCATCGGTGAAGGCTTTGAGGTTCTGGAAAAGAGTGAGTTTGATTTCAACTTTGAGGAAGTTGCTCGTGTGTGGAATCATGGTTCTGTCATCCGTTCTTGGCTGATGGAACTGGTTGAACGTGCGTTCTCGAAAGACGCTAAATTGGACGAGATCAAAGGGATTATGCACTCCTCCGGTGAAGGCAGATGGACGCTCGAAACCGCATTTGATTTGCAAGCTGCAACACCAGTGATCGCGATGGCGTTATTAATGCGCTACCGTTCGTTGGAGACCGACACATTCACAGGAAAAGTCGTTGCTGCGCTGCGGAATGAATTTGGTGGACATGCTGTTGAATCGAAGTAACTAACGTAAATAATAAGCTCGAATCTTCCCGTAATTCATCCTGCGGAGAAATTTGGGCTTTTTATTTTGCAAAAAATAATAAATGGAAAGAATAGATCGTGTACGGCTTTAATCTTGTTAACATATTTTAGAACTAGATGGGAAACTTACGAAACAAGGGGGAGATTACATGCGAAGCGGAGTTCGAGTGAGACTTCATTTTCTGTATAAATTTCTGCATGCACCCCGACAATTTGGAAGCGTTACTCCCAGTTCGCGCTGGCTGGCAAAAACGATGCTGGGCACAATTCCATGGCATCAAATGCATAATATAGCAGAGCTGGGTGTGGGTACTGGAGCAATCACAAGGTTTATTCCAAGCGGGGAAGAAAGCGATATGAACGTGCTCTTGTTTGAGAAGGACCCTGATTTTCGTCACCAATTAAGATTTAAATTCCCTGACCGTATTTATTATAAGGATTGTCTACGACTACGGCTTGCTCTTCATAATATCAGGTTGGAGAAGTTAGACTGTATTGTGAGTAGTTTGTCTTTTAAGAATTTTTCTACCTCTGATCGCGCCCTATATATAGAACAGATCACATCTTCTTTAAAAGAAGGTGGGTGGTTCATAACTTTTGAATATCTTCCTCAGATGAAAAAAGAGCTAATGCAGCATTTTGAAATCCTGAGCGTTAAATGGGTACTGCTGAATTTTCCGCCTGCTTTTGTTTATATTTGTAGGAAGAAGGCCACTGCGCAAGTAAAGCAGCCCGATAATACCAATCCTTCAATGGAAGTAATTTCAATTTCTCAGGTTTCTACGAAAAGTTAATGATGAATATACAACAGATGCCGTCACCCATAGCTCGCTGGGGAACGGCATTTTTTTTAGTCCTAGTTAGAGCCTACAAACTGTTAATAAAGAACCTCAATATTCTCCTCGTTCAGACGTTTCAGCCAAGCTTCAGAAGGCTTACGGTCAGTGATCAAAAAATCGATATGGCCAAGCTCAACCAACTTCGTAAAAGCAGTCTTGTCGAATTTGGTGTGATCTGCCAGGAGCACGACCTTATTGGCTTGCCGTAGCATGTACTTCTTGAGCTCACACTCGGGTTCGTTGGAATCTGTGATGCCTCGTTCCATATCAAACCCTTTACAACTGATTACCGCAGTATCCACATTGTATCTTTGAATGGTGTCATGGGCTACAGGTCCAACGAGTGACATGGATCGGTAACGTAGCGAACCGCCAGTAGATATAATATCCATCCCTGAATTCGAGAACTCATGCAAAATATTAATGGAGTTTGTGATGATGGTCAGATTGTTTTTGTTGCCGAGTAGTTTTAGGAACTCAAAGGCTGTAGAGCTTGGATCTACCATTAATGTATCTCCATCATTGATTAAATCGAGTGCCTTCAGGGCGATT
>DJUJ01000079.1:0-10619 GCA_002438345.1 Paenibacillus sp. UBA6285 | reverse complement strand
TGTGTTTTGCAATAAAAACAACGTATAAACATCTGTATTTTCCAATAATATTCACAAAACAGATTCAAAACAAACAAAAACAACATAAATAATATTTAATTTGTTGACAACAAAGATTTCGGAGCATACGATGAAGGAGGAAAGAAATCCCTCAGAGATTAGTCGATTTAAAGAATTACCAGAGCAGGCCCAGTTGCGATTCAGAGGCCAGCCTGAGGCGCTACAGCCGAAATATTACGCTCTTGCTTGCAGAACAAAGTGGAAAAACTTTGGTGTTGATTAATTATCATTAGGAGGCTGGTCAAGAAATGAGCACGCATGTGTATTACGTTCCATCGATCAATATTATGGGCAAGGGATGCTTGCAGGAAATTGGTCCTTATATTCAAGAACTAAAATTAAAAAAGGCACTTGTAGTCACAGACAAATTCCTTATGAAGAGTGGTATTGCCGGTAAATTGCTGGCGGTATTGGATGAAGCAGGCATTGAATATGCCATCTATGATGAAGTGAAACCCAATCCGACCTGTAAAAATGTTCATGATGGCGTGGATTATCTCAAAGCACAGGATTGCGACTATCTGATTTCCATCGGCGGCGGTTCGCCACAGGATACGGCCAAAGCCATTGGGATTATCGCCACGAATGGCGGACATATCAAAGAATATGAGGGTGTGCACAAGTCGAAGCATAAATCGCTGCCGATTGTTGCTGTTAATACTACAGCTGGTACTTCGGCCGAAGTAACGATTAACTATGTAATCACAGACGAAGAACGCAAAGTAAAGATAGTAATGGTGGATAAGAATAGCATTGCTACAATTTCGGTTAACGATCCTAAGCTTATGATTGATAAACCCGCTGCGCTTACGGCAGCAACAGGAATGGACGCTTTGACTCATGCGATTGAAGCTCTGGTGACGCCGGGGGCTTATCCGGTAACCGATGCTACTGCGCTTGCCGCAGTGGAGATTATTTTCGCTAACTTGGCTCGTACCGTTAAGAATGGTCATGACATCGAGGCTCGTGAGCAAATGGTGTATGCGATTTTCTTAGGTGGATTGGCCTTCAATAATGCAGGACTTGGATATGTGCATGCTATGGCGCATCAGCTTGGCGGTGTATATGATCTGCCGCACGGTGTATGTAACGCGATGCTACTTCCGTATGTGGAAGAAGAGAATGCCAAATATGTGCCTGAAAAATTCAGATCTATCGCTAAAGCCATTGGACTAAACGTAGAGGACCAAACCGATAAGCAATGCGCGGACTTCGTAATCGAGTCGATCAAGGGGTTGTCAAAAGAAGTAGGAATTCCATCTAAATTATCTGAGCTTGGAGTAGATGAGGTCGATCTTGATCTTCTAGCCGAGAACTCCATGAAGGATGCTTGTGCACCTGGTAATCCGTTTATTCCTACTAAAGAAGAAGTCATTACACTATTCAAAAAAATACTATAAATCATCCCTACCCTTAGGAGATTCTCTATGGATAATCATATCGCCGTTGATATCGGTGCCTCTAGTGGGCGGCTGGTGCGCGGGATACTTCAGGAGGGCATCCTCACATTAGAGGAGCTTCATCGGTTTAGCAATAGTTTTACAGAACAAGAAGGTTCCTGTTTCTGGGACATTGATTATTTATTCGAGCAGATTATTATAGGCCTTCAGAAAGCCAAGGCTCAAGGAATTACAGCTTGTACGCTGGGTATAGATACATGGGCTGTGGATTATGTACTCTTGGATGCGGAAGGGCATCGTGTCCAGGAAGTTTACGCTTATCGTGATCGTAGAACCGATCTGGTTATGGAAGAGGTAGCTAAGCATATTTCCCCACAAACGATTTATGAAAAGACTGGCATTCAGCAGTTATCTTTCAATACGTTGTACCAGCTTTATGTTCATAGTGAAGAGGAAATAGCCAAAGCGGATCAAATCCTACTCGTGCCCGATTATCTGTATTACAGATTAACTGGCTGCAAAATCAATGAGGTTACTAACGCATCTACAACACAGCTGTTGAATCTGGACAGTCGGGATTTCGACGACGACCTGTTATCTTTTCTGAATATTAAGAAAGAACAGTTCGCTACTTTGACTGAACCGGGATCAGACCTTGGTCCCCTCGACGAATCACTAATACAGCAATATGATCTTCCCGAGTGCCAACTGATCTGTGTTGCCACACATGATACAGCTTCTGCTGTATTGGGTGCTCCTCTCCAAAAGGCATCGGCATATATCAGCAGTGGTACATGGTCTTTACTCGGTGTGGAACGAACCCAGCCTCTTAATTCTATGAAGGCCATGGAGGCCAACTATACCAATGAATGGGGCGCATACGGCACTTATAGATTCCTCAAAAATGTTATGGGCCTCTGGCTCATCCAAGAGGTTCGCAGGCTGATGAACGAACGTTATAGCTTTGCGGAGCTAGCAGAGCTTGCATGGGGGGAGGAAGGCTTCCGCAGTCTGATTTCCTGTAATGACCCAAGATTTCTCAATCCGACGAACATGATCGAAGAAATTCGTAGTGCCTGCGCGGAGAGTGGTCAGCCAGTTCCTGAGATGCCGGGCCAGTTGGCTCGTTGTATTTTTGATAGCTTGGCATTATCTTACCTTACTTATTTGGTAGAGCTGGAGGAGATGACAGATAGTCTGATCGAGGGGCTTCAGATTGTCGGCGGAGGTGCGAACAACACGCTGTTATGCCAACTGACTGCTGATGTGATTGGCAGAGAAGTTAAGGCTGGGCCAACAGAAGCTACCGCACTTGGAAATATAGTGGTGCAGATGATTAGCTCGGGGAGCATTTCTGATATCAATGAAGCGAGAGACATTATTGATAAATCTTTTGAGATTAAATCGTATATTCCGCGCCCGATAGCTCATTTTGAAAGCATTCTAAGTCGTTGGAAAGATCTTCAGTTGTCTAAAGTAAAGCTTAGATTCTAGGAGGAACTACAGCATGGATCAAAGTATTATTACTAGCTTTAACGAAGCCAAAAAATTATACGCAGCTCATGGTATTGATGTAGATGAAGTGTTGGAGAGGCTAGCGCAAATCAAGATATCTCTGCATTGCTGGCAGGGAGATGATGTGCAAGGGTTTCTTTTTAAAGATAAAGAACTAAGCGGGGGAATAGCGGTAACTGGTAGTTATCCCGGTCGAGCGGGCACTCCAGATGAATTGCGTCAAGATTTAGAAAAGGCATTATCCCTTATTCCTGGTAAGCACAAGGTGAATTTGCATGCGATCTACGCAGATACAGATGAAGAAGTAGAATTGGACGGATTAGAGCCACGCCACTTTCAATCTTGGGTAGACTGGGCGAAGGAGCAGGGGCTGGGACTTGATTTTAATCCTACTTGTTTCTCGCATCCGAAAGCAGCAGATGGGTTTACGCTTAGTCATGCGGATGAGGAAATTCGTAACTTCTGGATTAAGCACTGTAAGGCTTCTCGCACGATTGCTGAGCATTTTGGTAAGGAGCTGGGTCAACCTTGCGTAACTAACTTTTGGGTCCCTGACGGATATAAAGATACACCAGTCGATCGTTTAGCTCCAAGAGTGCGGTTAAAGGAGTCCCTGGATGAGATTTTTAGTGAGGAAATAGATTCTCTTTATAATATTGATGCTGTAGAAAGCAAACTGTTCGGAATCGGTTCAGAGAGTTATGTGGTTGGTTCACACGAGTTCTATATGGGCTATGGTTTAACTCGCGGCAAAGCCATCTGTTTGGATGCCGGACATTTTCATCCTACAGAGATGATTTCGAATAAGTTGTCTTCAATTCTTATGTTTAGTGAGCAGTTGCTGCTACATGTTAGCAGACCCGTCCGTTGGGACAGTGACCACGTTGTAACTATGGATGACGAACTACTGGAAATCGCCCGCGAATTGGTGCGAGGAGATTTACTCTCCCGAACGAATATCGGACTCGATTTCTTTGATGGCAGTATTAATCATATCGCCGCATGGGTAATTGGTACACGCAATACCATTAAAGCGCTGCTACGGGCGATGCTGGAGCCGATTGAAGAGCTTAAACGAATTGAATTATCTGGAGATTACACCACACGTTTAGCATTGGTTGAAGAATTCAAATCGTATCCGTTTGGAGCGGTATGGGATTACTACTGTGCGTCACAAGATACACCAGTTCGTGAGCAATGGCTGGCTGAAGTGAAGCAATATGAACAGGAAGTTCTGTCTGCAAGATAGAGTGTTAGAGTGGATTTGGAGAGCAACATATACAAAGGAGAGATTGACAATGAGTACATCCGTATTAGAATCCAAAGGGTATATTGCCAGTAGTGAGGCTCCATTTATTCAGGAAATGTCAGAGATTACCCGTCATATGTGGGAGCTTGGCTGGGATGAGCTGAATGGCGGTAATGTCAGCTATCTACTGGATGAGAATGAAGTTGCAAAATATATTAACGTTTTGGAGCCGCTACGCATCATTAAACTTACCTTTCCGGTAAAAGAATTAGCTGGCAAGTATTTTATCGTAACTGGTTCGGGCAAATATTTCAGAAATGTGATTAAAGACCCTGAAGCAAATCTTGGTGTGCTTCGTGTTAGTGACAATGGAGAGAGCGTAGAAGTGCTATGGGGATTGCGTAACGGAGCTATACCTACGAGTGAGTTGNNTCATTTCATGAGCCATATTGAACGCCTGAAGGTAGACCCGACACACCGCATCGTTCTGCACACGCATGCTACCAATGTAATTGCGATGACCTTCACTCATGAACTGGATGAAAAGAAGTTTACGAAGACATTATGGGAAATGTGTACAGAGTGCCTTGTTGTTTTCCCAGATGGCGTTAGCGTTATTCCTTGGATCGTTCCTGGCAGCAGTGAAATCGGTCGCGAAACGGCTAAGAAAATGAAGGATCACCGCTTAGTCATCTGGCCGCAGCACGGGATTTTCGGCACAGGTTCAACTATGGATGCCACCTTTGGTCTAGTAGAGACTGTAGAAAAAGCTGCCACGATCTACAACCTGATTGGCGGAAGAGAAATTAAGCAAAAGATTACGGATCAGCAGCTGTGGGATTTAGCTAAAGCGTTCGGAGTTACGCCTAAAGCTGGTATTCTTGAGGTTTAAGAAGTTCTTAATTGCAATGATGAG
The DNA here is from genome assembly GCA_002438345.1 of Paenibacillus sp. UBA6285. GTDB lineage: Bacteria > Bacillota > Bacilli > Paenibacillales > Paenibacillaceae > Paenibacillus_AQ. The sequence goes on along the minus strand of DJUJ01000079.1, from coordinate 5,479 downwards.
AACCGGGCATTCGCAGATTCTGCGGTGTTCGGTTTTTTTAAATTTTTTTTTGAAAATCAGAAATTTGCATTTTCCATCTTCTGGGTAGATAATTAGCCTTACTTAAAGTAATCAAATAATCAATTGGAGGTAATATGTATGAATACAGAGCTATTATTTTCACCTTTTCAAGTGGGGAATCTTTCGCTGTCAAACCGAATCGTCATGGCGCCGATGACTCGGGTGTACTCACCGGATGGTGTACCAGGAAGTAATGTTGCTGCATATTACCGTAGACGGGCAGAGGGTGGAGTTGGATTGATCGTTACCGAGGGTACAGCTATTAATCATCCTTCGGCAGTCAGCCACGCTAATATTCCCAATATACATGAAGAAGCAGCTTTAGAGGGCTGGAAGCAGGTAGTAGAAGAAGTTCACGCAGCTGGTGGTAAGATCATACCCCAATTATGGCATGTGGGAATGGCGCGAACTATAGGGGAAGGTCCTAATGTTGAAGCCCTTCCTATTGGCCCTTCTGGTCTGAATTTAGCAGGAGAACCTGTGACAGAGCCATTGACTACAGCTGAAGTTGAAAGCTTAGTCTCAGCATTTGCTCAAGCGGCAGCGAACGCGAAAAAAGTGGGATTTGATGGCATCGAGATTCACGGCGCACATGGTTATCTGATAGACCAGTTCTTCTGGGCAGGAACGAACAAACGTACCGATCGTTACGGTGGCGATTTGGTAGGTAGAACTACATTTGCAGTAGAGGTTATTGAAGCGTGCCGTAAAGCGGTTGGGCCAGATTTTCCGATCGTGCTACGCTTCTCTCAATGGAAATTGGGTGCTTATGATGAGAAGCTGGCAAAAAATGCAGATGAGCTCGAAAGCTTTCTAACTCCACTAAGCTATGCTGGGGTGGATATCTTCCACTGCTCCACTCGTCGCTTCAGCCAACCTGAATTTGAAGGATCTGAGCTTAATCTCGCAGGGTGGACCAAGAAAATCACGGGGAAACCATGTATTACGGTGGGTTCCATCGGTCTTCACAGTGACTTTTTTGCAGAAGACAAAGCTCAGAAGACAGAAGATAACATTAATGAATTACTAGAAAGAATGGACCGTGAGGAATTTGATTTGGTTGCTGTTGGCAGAGCATTAATTAGCGATCCAGCTTGGCCTGCCAAAGTTCAAAGTGGAGCTATAGACGAGATCATTCCATTCACGGCTGAATCGACAAAAACTCTATACTAAAGGAATAGAAAAGTGGGTTATGGACAGCTCTATTTTTAGAATAATTTTCATTAAGGGCTAATATTATCATAGATATTAAAAAGCATAATAGGTAGGGAGGATATGGGTTGATAGATATCACAGAAGTCTTCATAGATACTCTAGCACCGAACAGTGCTGCGATTAAGAACGGGCAAGGACTAGTTAAGAAGAAACGATTCGTACAATTTAATCAGTCGGAAGACGGCGTGGTTCTGTTTGGTGAATGCGGTGGTAGCGGTAGCAGCAACTATTATCCTTCTGCTGATTTTGTTGTATCTGACAAGCCGGTGATGCGTTGTACTTGTCCAAGTAGGCAGATTCCTTGCAAGCACGTTCTCGGATTGCTATATGCCTATGTTGGCAGGGAGACTTTCGTATCTGCAACGATTCCTGAAGATCTTGCTGCTAAGCGGGAGAAGATGAGTAAGCGTGAAGAACGAAAGTCTGAGCTTGCTGCGGAAGGGGCTAATGCTAAGCCCAAGAAAGTGAACAAGTCCGCACTCAAGAAAAAGATTGGAGCTCAACTGGAGGGCTTAGCTGTACTGGAGAAACTGGCCCTCTCGCTTATACGCGCAGGACTTGGAACAATAGACGCCAAGGGTGTAAAGGATATTCAGGAGCATGTGAAAAAGATGGGCAATTATTACTTAAGCGGTGCACAGATTGAATTAAGACGATTAGCCTTATTGCTCTCCTCTTCTGATAACCGTGAGGAGTCTTATTCGTTAGCTGTAGAGCAACTAACACGAATTCATGCGTTCATCAAGAAAGGGCGTGCGAATCTAACGATGAAGCTGGAAGATCCGGATATGGCATTGAACCATGAATCTACGATTGAAGAATGGCTTGGTCATGCTTGGCAGCTAACTGAGCTTAAGGAATACGGCTTGATGAGTCAGGATGTGGAACTGATCCAGCTTTCATTTATCAGCTATGATGATGCAGCCAGACAGGAATATGTAGACTTAGGCTACTGGATAGAAAAGTCTACGGGTGATATACATCGTACGCTCCAATATCGCCCTTATAAAGCAGCTAAGTATATTCATGAAGAAGATAGTTTCACTGATGTTGCACTCATCCCTTCCTTATATCGTTATCCTGGTGACCGGAATCGGAGGGTCCGTTTCGAGAATATGTCAATACGGCCTCTAACAAATCAGGATTTAGAGTGGATTGTTTCTATGGCATCTCGTTCTTATTCCGAAAGCTTCAAACAGATAAAGAATCAGTTAAAGAATCCGCTAGCAGATAAGAATCCTGTGATCTTGCTGCATGTGGATAAGATTAGCAAAACTAAAGAAGATCAGTTCGTTATTACGGACGAATCGGGTCAGCATTTGGTGTTAGATCAAGTAGTGGCACTCGATCAGGATACACTCCCGCTGTTACAATACTTTGCACTCGATCAATTATCGGATACTACAATGCTGCTTATGTTTGATCACCAACTTGATACTGGACGATTGAAAGCACAACCGTTAACCCTTATCAAAGGGACGAGTATGATCCGCCTCTTATATTAAAATATAAGAAAGTATAAGTTTCACATTTACTTTGGGAGGAATATCCATGAGTACTGCATTACTACAAGAGCTTCATCAAGAGGTAAAGCGGCTCTATATAGCAGGAAGTGATCTTGCTGCTGGGGATTTCCGCTTAAAGCGGCTATTGCCGCAGTTTCAACAGTTGGGTGAACGTGCTCCCATATTCAAAAGATTAGGTGAAGGAATCGTTGCGGTCATTGAACCAGATCATTCTGAAGGATCTTCGTCTGCTCAGCATCTACAGGAGCTGAGTGTGCTGCTAAGCTCGGTGCTACATACACAGGGAACAACTTCTCCTAATGGCGAACTGCTAGAGGTGCAAGTCCATCCGGTAAAATTACCTACTCAGTTCTCTTATCGTAAGTTGTCAGCGGTACAAATGTCACTAAAGACTCGTGGTGGAGGACGTTATGAGATCATCAAGGAAGCTTATGAGGCTGGATTGTTCCAAGATCTTCGAATGATTCATCCCGCGTTAGCAGCCCTCCAAGATCCATATGTTGAGATCGCCGAGCTTGTGATGAAGCAGATACTGCCAGCCTATGGCCCTCAGATTATTCCGATCCTCATTGATCAATTTGATCCTGCTGGAGGAATAGTGGAGACGAGAAAGCTGTACGTGATCGCAACATTAGGTGGTGATACCGTTCAGGATCTGATCTATCAAGCTGCTGATTCAGGATCAGAAGATGTTCGGGCCATGGCTATTTCTCTGCTCGCAGGTAAGGGACAATATGAAGAAGAATTGCTTGCTTGGAGTACAGATAAGAAGAAAAAGATTCGCGAAGCTGCCTATAATGCGCTGGCTAAGAGCGACTCGGCAAGTGCGCTGAATCGGCTGCATCAGGCATTTACTGGAAAAGATAGTGAACTGGTAGTGCCTGCACTGAGACAGTGTCAAGCCCAAGAGCTCACACAACGACTTGTTGAAGAGTTCTCAGTTATGCTTCAATCTGTCCCGGAGATTATAGGCGATACGAAGAAAAAAGACGGATTATGGATCAGGGTAGTCCAGTATCTTCGGGTTTTATCTTACAAACAAAGTCCTGAACTAGAAAAACTATATTTAAATGTACTTGAGCAGTATCCATTATATATGAACCAGTTGAGCTGGAATTCATTGATCGAGGAAGCGACCTCCTATTTTAGACAGATAGACTCTATGGAAGCCAAGCGTGTATTACAACAAACACTTGAGCAGGATCTTGTCTACTATAGAAACAACAGACGATACGTAAATGATGTTTTCAAAGATGCGTATCTCTACTTGTCGCCAGAACGTGTGTATGAACAATACCTAGATGTTTTAAAGATTCAAGCGCCTTCTTCAACTAACCGCGCTTCTGCTATTACGCAGCAATTGCTACACTCAATATCTGAAATAGTAGTTCAGCGATATCATGGAACTTATGATGCAGTATGGAATTCACCTGTAGATCAAATTCAATATATGTATAAGGTCGAAATGCAGCCATCAGAAGTACTTGCTACACAATGGGATTTACGCTGGCTTGATGCTTTTATAGAATTTGACCAATACGAACTGGTAAGTGCCTTTGCCCGGCCGGGACATGACAAGGCATTGCAGTATTTGCTTCGCAAATTGACCGATAATCCTGAATTTCGCCATCGGCAAGCCAATATACTATTGATGGGCCTAGAGCGTATAGGAATAAGTAAACAACACCTGCAAGAGGCTCTCCTAACAGCTTTGGAGGATGAAAGAAATACAGAATGTCGATTAATTGAACCGTATACGTTTGAGCAGCTATGCCTGCTTCCTACAAATTCTGTGAATCGAATAACAACAGTCTTACCTCGATTCAGTGATGTTGCAGAAGAACAACTTGGGTATGTCATTCGCCTCATGCAGGGGCCATCTAACTCAAAAGAAGAGGTGTAGCTAACGATGAGTCAAGAACAATTACAAGATATTATGAGGCTTCCAGCAGAAAGATTGTATGAGCATGAGTTGGAAGCGCTTCGTAAAGCGGACACTGGTAAGGTTCCAGCAGGTTGGCAGATGTCGCCCCAATCTGTGCTGACGTTTATCATTGGCGGTAAAGCAGGGAGTACCGAGATTACCCCTAAGTACATTGGTAACAAGCGATTGATAGAGATGGCAATAGCCACGCTGGTAACCGATCGTGCACTGCTATTAATTGGTGAGCCGGGTACAGCGAAGTCATGGTTATCTGAGAATTTATCAGCAGCCATATATGGACAATCAGGACTTGTCGTACAAGGGACCGCGGGTACGAGTGAAGAGCAGGTCCGCTATTCGTGGAACTACGCAATGCTTCTAGCACAAGGCCCTACGCCGGAAGCGTTAGTGAAGAGCCCCATCATGCGAGCTATGGAGGATGGGGGCATTGCGCGTTTCGAGGAGATTTCTCGCTGTGCATCGGAGGTACAAGACGCGTTGATCTCCATCTTATCGGAGAAGACAAGATCAGTTCCGGAGCTAGGTAAGGAGATGAGCGCGCGTAAAGGCTTCTCGATTATTGCAACAGCTAATACGAGAGACCGCGGTGTCAATGACATGTCAACTGCCTTGAAAAGACGGTTTAACATTATCGTCCTTCCAGCACCTGCGGATTTGTATACTGAAGTTGAGATTGTGAAGAAACGGGTACGTGAGATTGCCTCCTCCTACGATTTGCAAGCTGCGCTCCCTG
>DJUJ01000104.1:2818-15778 GCA_002438345.1 Paenibacillus sp. UBA6285 | reverse complement strand
AGTCCTAAGCTGGAGGAGATGCCTCCATTTACAGGAGGGGCTATCGGATTTTTTGGATATGATCTGCTGCAATATTATGAGAAGTTACCTCAGCATCCTGTGGATGATCTCAAAATGGATGATATAAGGTTTATGTTTTGTGATCGAATCATTGTTTTTGATCATGTGAAGCAGCAGATTCTTCTTGTTGGCAACCTGCATGTAAAAGATGGAGATACAGATTCAGATATAAGATCCAATTATGAAAGCCTGAGTCGAAAGCTGGAGGNNACAAAAAGAAGGCCCTAAGGAAAATGTGAATCGTCGCAGCATTCCTCAGGATATCGAACTTGGTGAGATTCATTCTAATCTAACTAAAGAGCAGTACATCAACAATGTAGAACAGGCGAAGGAATACATTCGCTCCGGTGATATCTTTCAAGTGGTGCTGTCGCAGCGTCTGCATATTGAAACAGAAGTTTCTCCATTGCATGTATACCGGATGCTTAGAACGCTTAACCCTTCACCTTACATGTATTATTTGAAAATAGATGAGGAGATTATTGTTGGTACCTCCCCAGAAGCACTCGTAAAGGTGGATGGAAATCGTGTGGAGACACGGCCGATTGCTGGAACAAGACCAAGAGGTGAAAGTGAAGCTTCGGATCGTGCGTTCGCAGCGGAGCTCTTGGAGGATGAAAAAGAACGTGCGGAGCACCTGATGCTTGTTGATCTAGGTCGTAATGATCTAGGGAGAGTCTCCAAATTTGGTTCTGTGAAATGTGATTCCTTTATGGAGATTGAAAGATATTCGCATGTCATGCACATGGTATCGAATGTGTCAGGCACGCTCAGTGAGGATAAAGATTTCTTTGATGCATTCCTCTCCTGTCTGCCAGCTGGAACTGTTTCTGGGGCACCGAAGCTACGGGCCATGGAGATTATAGCAGAGCTAGAACGTGAAGCTCGAGGAGCTTATGCCGGAGCGATTGGATNNAAACATGGATTCTTGTATCACCATTCGTACCATCATCTTCCGAAAAGGTCGTGCGTACGTGCAGGCCGGGGCAGGGATCGTTTGGGACTCGGTTCCTGAGAAAGAGTACGAGGAGACCGTGAATAAAGCGAAGGGCATGCTGAAGGCCATTCGTATGGCAGAAGCTATGTTTCCGTCCGAAGTGAAAGAGAAACAAGTCATCAACCAAGATTATATGTACGAATATACCCCTGAACAAGTGGTTTGATTTATATAGTAACTCATTAAGGCTGGGAGGAAGAATATTATGGATGCAACGAAATTGATACAATCAGGAATCGCCGGACTGATCGAAGGCAAGAATCTGACACGTACTGAAGCACGGAATATAATGGGTGCTATAATGCTTGGAGATGCTTCACATGCGCAAATCGGTTCACTGCTGACTGCTTTACGGATTAAGGGAGAGACCGTGGAGGAGATTACGGGTTTTGCGGAAGCCATGAGAGGTTTCGGCAGATCCGTACTCACTGACCGCGCAGGTTTGTTAGATACCGCTGGTACTGGCGGTTCCGGCATCCATAAATTTAATATTTCAAACGCTTCAGCGATTATTTCCTCAGCGGCTTCTGTAAGAGTTGCAAAGCATGGCAACCGCTCTGCTTCCGGCAGAGCGGGAAGTGCAGATGTACTTGAAGCCCTAGGAGTTAACATCCATCTGAATGCTGAGCAGGCCAGGGAATGTCTGGATCGTATCGGAATTTGTTTTTTATTCGCACAAATTTATCATCCCTCGATGCGGCATGCTGCAGCTCCTCGTAAAGAGCTCGGTGTACGTACAGTTTTCAATATGCTAGGCCCGCTTACGAATCCAGCAGGAGCTGACCGTCAGTTGTTAGGGATTTATGACCGGAATAAGACGGAGACAGTGGCGAATGTACTGAAGGAGCTGGGTTCCAAACGCGCGATGGTTGTAAGCAGTTCGGATGGACTTGACGAAATCAGCATCTCAGCCCCTACATTAGTGTCTGAACTAAAAGAGGGTATAGTGACCACTTATGAAATCACTCCAGAGGGATTAGGTCTTAACAGACATCCGCTTGAAGCTGTACTGGGTGGAGATGCAGCTGAGAATGCAGTAATTATTACTTCCGTGTTCCAAGGTGAGATTAATCCCTATCGCGATATCGTGTTAGCTAATGCAGGAGCGTGTATATATGTGGCAGGTTTGGTAGATACACTGGCCGAAGGCGTCGAGAAAGCTAAAGAAGTAGTGGATTCGGGTAAAGCATTATCCAAGCTGGAACAGCTTGTTGTGATGACGGAGGAGCTTAATTATGTATCTNNGCTACAAAGATCAAAGAGGTGGAGGCGCTCAGTGATAGCTTTTCTCTAGCTCAAGCCGAACGTGATATAGCAGCATTACCTCAGACTAGAGGCTTTCGTAAGGCTCTGACCCAAGGGAAGAACAGAGATATGGGTTTGATTGCAGAGGTAAAGAAAGCTTCTCCTTCGAAAGGGTTGATCCGTGAAGATTTCGATCCTGTTTCCATTGCAAAAGGATATGAAGCGGGAGGCGCTGATTGTTTATCTGTTTTGACGGATACGGATTATTTTCAGGGCAGCGCTGCTTACCTGCAGCAAGTGAAGGAAGCCGTAAATCTGCCACTGCTTCGCAAAGATTTTATTATCGATGAGAAACAGATTTATGAAGCGCGTATTCTTGGAGCAGATGCGGTGTTGTTGATCGTCGCTATTGTAACACCGGATAAACTGTCTCATTTTATAGAAATAGCTACAGGTCTTGGAATGGATATATTGATCGAAGTTCATGACCGAAATGAGCTAGCGGTTGTATTAAGTACAGACAAAATAACTCATCCTAATGTACTGTTGGGCATTAATAATCGTAATCTGCGTACATTTGAGACATCCTTAGAGACAACGGCAGAGCTGGCAGCACTAGTACCTCAAGGGGTTCCTGTGATCAGTGAAAGCGGAATTGCAGGGCCAAGTGATATTGACTACCTAAGAACGACTGGCGCTCACGGGGTACTCGTAGGGGAATATCTAATGCGTCAAGCTATTGTAGAAGATGCGGTAAATGGATTGCTAGGAATGCTTCCAAATGGAAAGGACCGTGTCCGGCANNGTGAAGTGCTAAAATCTATGGTACACTTACCACTAGATTATATCGGATTTGTATTCGCACCTAGTCGTCGCAGGGTCACTCTGGAGCGTGCTGCCGAACTGTTTGCGGAGCTTCCACAATGGAAGACTAGTAAAAAGCCTAAATCTGCCGGGGTTTTTGTTAATCCAGAGCTGGATGAGCTGAGAGAACTGCTCTCCGTAGTGTCACTAGATGTCATTCAACTACATGGGCAGGAAAGTTCAGCCTTTTGTCAAAAGGTTCGGCAAGAATTCCCACAAGTTCAGGTATGGAAGGCATTGTCTGTTGCTGATAAAGAGTGTGCTGACGCTGATAACAAATATACATTGGAACAATACGCAGGCTCCGTTGATGCGGTTTTGTTAGATACTTATGATCCTCAGCAGAGCGGCGGATCTGGGCGTACATTCGCTTGGGAGAGGTTGCCTGATTATCAGGAAATGGCGGTAAGAAATGGTTTGCCGTTGTTTGTGGCTGGAGGACTTCATCCTAATAATGTAGGAGAATTGATAGGTACCTATGCTCCGTATGGAGTAGACGTATCTAGTGGAGTAGAGAGTGAAGGCATTAAAGATATTATTAAAATGACAGCTTTTGTGGAAAGGGTGAAGCAATCATGACACAAGTACCGGACCAACATGGACGTTTCGGTTCATTCGGAGGCCGCTTCGTGCCCGAAACTTTGATGACTGCATTGATTGAGCTGGAGGATGCCTACCGGAAGTATTCGGCGGACCCGACTTTTCAAGAAGAAATAGATTATCTATTAAAGCAGTATTCCGGACGGGAGACCCCGCTGTACTATGCAGAACGTCTCAGCAAGCATCTGGGAGAAGCTAAAATATATTTGAAACGTGAAGATTTGAATCATACGGGAGCACATAAGATTAACAATGCGATNNTAAAATGATGGGTAAAACCAAGGTGATCGCTGAGACCGGAGCTGGACAGCATGGTGTAGCTACTGCTACAGTTGCAGCTCTACTAGGTATGGAATGTAAGGTGTTTATGGGGGAAGAGGATACTCGTCGCCAGGCACTCAATGTATTCCGTATGAAGTTGCTTGGCGCTGAGGTGATTCCCGTTACTTCCGGATCGCGCACATTAAAAGATGCTGGTAACGAAGCGCTTCGTTACTGGGTTAGCAACGTAGATGATACCTTTTATGTACTCGGTTCAGCCGTAGGACCGCATCCTTATCCGATGATGGTTCGTAACTTTCAACGGATTATTGGTGATGAAACGCGACGCCAGATTTTGGAGGCCGAAGGAAGGTTGCCGGATCTGCTCGTAGCTGCTGTTGGTGGTGGTAGTAATGCTATCGGCATGTTCTACCCATTCGTTGAGGATGAGAATGTCGGTATGATTGGTGTTGAGGCAGCAGGCAAAGGAATTGATACACCATTTCATGCGGCGACGATGAGTAAAGGAACGCAAGGCGTATTCCAAGGCTCGATGAGCTATCTACTGCAGGATGAGCATGGTCAAGTAACAGAGGCACACTCCATCTCCGCAGGTCTGGATTATCCTGGTGTTGGTCCTGAACACTCCTATCTAAAAGATATCGAACGCGCTGAGTATGTTCCGATTACAGATGCAGAGGCGCTTGATGCACTAAAGCTGCTATGTGTAACGGAAGGCATTATTCCAGCTCTTGAGTCAGCACATGCGATAGCGCATGTAGTGAAGATGGGTCCTACCCTTACCAAGGATGATATTGTTGTCATCTGTCTTTCAGGCCGGGGAGACAAAGATGTAGAATCCATTATGGCGTACACAGAAGGGAAGGAAAACGAATGACAACCGAAATTACAAACCGAATGGATTTGGTATTCCGGAAGCTTAAAGCTGAAGAGCGTACGGCATTAATTCCTTTTCTGACTGTTGGAGATCCTGATCTGGAGACTACTCTTGCCATCATCGCCGAACTGGAAATAGCAGGTGCAGATATTCTCGAGTTAGGGGTTCCTTACTCCGATCCACTTGCAGATGGCCCTGTAATTCAGAGAGCATCTGCACGGGCACTGCGGGGTGAAGTTCACCTGCGTACCTGCATGGAGACAGCGTTAAAAGCTCGTCAAGCCGGAAGCAGTTTGCCATTTATTTTGTTTTCCTATTATAATCCTATTCTGCAAATGGGACTTGATACATTCTTCGCTGAACTGAACGCTCATGAGATTAGTGGACTTATTATCCCGGATCTTCCTATTGAGGAATCAGAGGAGATGCGTCGCCGCAGTGGTGAAGTTGGAGTTAATCTCATTCCATTAGTTGCACCGACCTCAAGCGAACGTATTGCGAAGATTGTCTCAGGTGCGAGTGGGTTTATCTATTGCGTATCCTCGTTAGGTGTGACAGGAGAAAGATCCACTTTTCATGCTGATGTAGAAGCGTTTATTGATTCTGTACGTCAAGCAACAGATTTACCAGTAGCTGTTGGATTTGGTATTTCAACTGGCGAACAGGTTGCCCGCTTTGCTCAGATTTGCGATGGTGTTGTAGTAGGAAGTGCCATTGTTCGCAAAATAGAAGAGGTCATTCCGCTGCTCGATAATCCTGCCACGCGGAATGAGGGATTGTTGCAAATTCGAGAATTTGTGGCACAATTAAAAAGACCATAACAGTGTCAATCTGACCTGTGTATAGTGGAGTAATCAACTATGGAGAGCGAGGACTATTCATGAATCCAAAACCGAATATAGTTAATCTCCCTGTCTACAAACCAGGGAAACCTATAGACGAAGTCAAGAAGGAGCTTGGCTTAAGTGAGGTTATTAAGCTTGCATCTAATGAGAACCCGTATGGAGCTTCACCGAGCGCTAAAGAAGCTATTCTAACAGAACTTGAGAATCTTTATCTTTATCCTGACGGCTCGGCTGTTGAGTTGACGGCAGCACTTGCCAGTCGTCTTGGTGTGAATAGCGGCAATATTATTTTTGGCTGTGGCTCTGATGAGATTATTGCACTTATTGCTCGTGCCTTCTTCTTGCCAGGTGATGAGACAATCATGGCTGACCAGACCTTCTCTGTGTATAAGAGTAACGCAGATATCGAAGGCGCTGTATCGATTGAGGTGCCGCTTGTAAGTGGTACACATGATTTGGATGGGATGCTAGCACGTATAACGGACCGCACTAAGGTGATCTGGATCTGTAATCCGAATAACCCAACAGGTACGATTGTACCGGAGGAAGCTTTGATTTCTTTCCTGGACGCTGTACCTTCAAATGTAATGGTTGTACTTGATGAAGCATACTGTGAGTACGTAACAGATCTTTCTTACTCAAATGGCATCCAGTTATTAAATCGTTATACGAATCTGGTTGTGCTTCGCACATTCTCCAAAATTTATGGTTTGGCTGCACTGCGTATCGGCTACGGTGTTGCTAGTCCTGAGATCATTTCGTTGATCAATAAGGTGCGTGAGCCTTTCAATACCTCTCGTCTCGCTCAAGCCGCGGCTCTTGCTGCCTTGAATGATCAAGAATTTGTGCAGGAATGCCGTCGTCTTAACAGCGAGGGTATTGTCCAATTGCAAGGTGAATTCAAACGTCTGGGCCTAGAATCCTTCTCTGCACACGGGAACTTCATTATGGTAGATGTTCGTAAGCCTGCTACAGAGGTCTTCGATGCTTTGATGCGCAAAGGAATCATTGTAAGAGCGGGGCATCAGGTTTACCCGACTTATATTCGGGTTACTGTGGGCTCAGCAGAGCAGAATACTGCTTTTATAACTGCGTTGGAACAAACTCTTATAGAGTATGGTGTGCACGCTTAGTAATAAACAGCAAGTCTAGACTAAAAAAGGCAGGTAGTTCAAAGAACATGACGACAAAAATAGCTATATTCGGTGTCGGTCTGATCGGAGGCTCACTGGCCCTTTGCTTTAAAGGCAAGGAGGGTCTGACCGTCGTAGGACATGCCCACCGTCCTGAATTCGCGAGTAAATATATAAGCAGAGGTGTCGTAGATCATGCCACGCTTTCTGTTGAAGAAGCCGCACTTGATGCTGATTTCATCTTTTTGTGTGTACCGGTAGGGATTTTAGAGGATTATCTGCAGCAGTTAAGCAAATTGCCCCTAAAACCTGGCTGTATTATTACTGATGTTGGAAGTACGAAAGCTAGTATTGCCGAATGTGCGATCTCTTTAGATATTCCTGGAGTGCATTTTATCGGCGGACACCCAATGGCAGGATCAGAGCGTTCAGGTGTTGAGGCAGCCACATCACTGCTATTTGAAAATGCCTATTACGTGTTAACGCCTCCTTCTGGAGTGCCAGACGAGGCTTATCATGCGTTGGAGTCTTTACTACACCATACAAGAGCGCAGATTGTACGCCTTAATCCAGAGAGACATGATGAGATTGTAGGTGCCATCAGTCATTTACCACATATTATTGCTGTTGCTCTGGTGAATCAGATTCGTGCCTATGATGACACCGACTCCTTGTACAGTACGCTGGCTGCAGGAGGCTTTCGGGATATCACTCGGATTGCGTCCAGCGATCCCATTATTTGGCGTGACATCTTGCTGAACAATCGTTCAGTGATGCTTCGTTTATTGAAGGATTGGAATGAGGAAGTTTCTTCTTTTGTTCACTTATTGGAAAATGAAGATGGTGTAGGAATTGAAGAGGTCTTCCAAGAAGCGAATGGCTTCCGCAGTCAGTTACCTGAACGGCGTAAAGGTATGATAGCACCTTTGTTTGATCTACATATTGATGTACCGGATCATCCGGGTATTATCGGTCGTATTGCTACAAAGCTGGGGGATCAAGGAATTAACCTCAGCAACGTGCATATTATCGAGAGCCGTGAAGATGTGCCGGGTATTATGCGCCTCTCTTTCCGGCAGGAAAATGATATGGAGCGAGCAAAAGTTCTGCTGCAGGAGAATGATTATACGGTATATGTGTAGTAAGTAGCTCTTCCAATACGGAGGGGCTTTTTTCATTATGGCATCCGAAAAAGCATAGCGCTGCGAAAAGATGGATTACCTCGGAGGGGATGTTTCCGCATCATGATAATTTCGTTCAAGCAATCAGGCTGGAATATCCTCATTAGAATAGGGAGGATCGAATTAGAACAAAAAAAGACCGCTTACAAAGTAAGCGGCTACAGTTCACAATAAATTGGAACCGTGTAGTATTTGGATAGGAGTGGAGAGAAACCATACTGTACTTTTATTATATGTATACGTTTACATTTTGTCAATACATTATTAAAAAGAGATTAAAGTCATATTAAAGTGATTAAAGTCTTATTATTGAAGCTGATATTCGTATATAATCTGATGTCATGTCTTGCTGACGAGATTACTGCTCTGAAGTCTATTAATGTCATCCTATGAGAATCTATGATACAATAGAGTAGGTATGTTTCTAGATTCGTTTCTATATTTATCTATATGTAGAAGTATGCCTTTTTTGTTTTTATATTCATCACATACGTCATGCCTTAATTACAAGGTGTTTGAATATACATAGGTGTATTTCATAAAAAACTAAAAATTTGCAGTAAACACCGCAACTTTTTAAGCCCAAACCGGTATAACAAGTACGGACCGGACGGGAAAAGACGTGCAAGGGCGAGGAGGGCCAATCTCACCATGACGGATTCCCAGTTGATCCAGCAAATCAAACAAGGAAACACAGAATTATATTCAGAATTAATGCGTCGTTATCAGAGGAAAATATTGGCATTTGTATACCATATGCTTAGAAACTCACAAATGGAGCTAATTGCAGAGGACCTTTGTTCGGAGACTTTCTACAAGGCATTCCGTAGCTTGCATTCCTTTCGAGAGGTAGATGCTTCCTTTTCGACTTGGTTGTACACTATTGCTCGTAATACTGTGCTAAGTGAGCTTCGTAAGAATCGTGCTGGAAATGTATCCCTAGAAGAGAGCGGATATACTCCTGTTGCACCGTTAGAAGTAGCACCTGAGCAGGCTGCATTGCGTAAAGAACGGATGAACCTAGTCCGTGAGGCAATTAATAATCTTCCGGAGAAACAACGCTCTGCGCTAATCCTGCGTGAATACGATCAAATGGACTATCAAGAAATTGCAGAAATTTTGGATCAGAGTGTAAGCTCCGTGAAATCATTGTTGTTTCGTGCCAGGAGTAGTGTGAAGCTTCAACTCGAATCCTATTTCAATGAGCCTGAAGTTGAAGAGCAGGTTGAGAGGGTGTAAGGCGAATGAATTGCAGGGAAGCGCAAGAATGTATTCCGCTCTTGTGGGACGCTCCCCCCACACATCCTAGGCGGATTTTACTTGAAAGACATATTGTAACTTGTCCTTACTGCGCTGCTGAATGGTCTTTGTGGCAAGAGAGTAGTCAGCTTATGCAAGATTTGAAGGAAGAGATTAGTGAAGATCGTGCAGAGGTCATAAATGTTAAAGTTATGGAGCGGATTTATCTAGAGAGTCCTTGGTTGATGCCAGGGGATGGGAAATCCGCAGGAACATCTGCCATTGTTCGCCATCGGCTTAGCCTCTGGATCGCTTGCTTCCTGGCGGTATTTCTGTCCAGTGTTCTTTACTTCACTATGTTTAGAACACCTGCAAATATCATAGTGGCTCAAAGTGGAATTGTAGAGACTGGTGTTGCTGGTTCTATGGAATGGACATCCACTTACCCCATTTTAGGCTCTGAAGGCGGGATTATTGAACCACTTGTAGTGAATATGGGACCTACTCATCCTCAATATTGGATGATGTTATCCATGCTTGGCGTGGGTTTTGCAGTATTTTCGCTAACCCGGCTGAATCGCTATCGCAGATCATAAAGGGTTATGGACGTATGACTTAGCTGTTTCAAGTATATAATAGTGTTCAGAACGTTGTAGGAGTCCCTTTATGTAAGTTTATGAGGGGCTTTTTTTGTATTCTGATACTTATAAAAAGAAGACTTTTTATTTCATCCATGTTACATTAAGAGACAAATACTTGGGTGAAAAGGGGAGGCAATATGCTAATCGGCTTGATACGTCATGGATTGACGGACTGGAACGCAATTGGGAAGATACAAGGACAAAGTGATATTCCGCTAAATGATGAAGGACGGATGCAAGCTGCGANNCACTACAAGAACCGTACCGCTGGGATTACTGTATTACAAGTAACCTTTCCCGCGCCGCAGAGACAGGCAAGATTATCGCTGATAAGTTAAGTATACCGCTGCTAGATCCTGATCATCGTATCCGGGAACGTGCCTACGGGCAGGTAGAAGGAATTACTGCCGCTGAGCGTGAAGAGAAGTGGGGTAAGGAATGGAGTCAGCTCTCACTGGGTCAAGAAACCGACGAACAGCTTCAGGCTCGTGCACTTGCTTTTATGGAGGATATTTCTGCGCAGCATCCCAATCGGAACATACTAGTGATATCTCATGGGGGGTTCCTCGCTCAACTGTATACTGCACTTTACAAGGGTAAGTATTCTGAGCGAATTGGCAATCTATCCCTAACGATTTTGGAGAAGAAAGAGCGGGAATGGAACCCTATTTTATATAATTGTACTCGCCACATCCTGCAAAATCAGCGTTAACCCGTGCATCGGGTTATTTTTTTTGCGCTAAGGGGAATAAAATGGACTGTATTTCCCATAATGGTAGTAAAACGGTGAGGCGATAAAACATGAATCNNCTGAATCTGGCGGATATGCTCACTTATGCAGATATTGGACAGCTGACCGCCATAGCGGGACGCTACCGGTGTGAATGCAAGCAGAATTCCAAACATGACTTGATCCAGAGTATTTTGATTATGCTTGGAAGCAGAAGTTTTATGGAGTCTCATATCCGGGAATGTGCTCCGGAGGATCTACGGTTTCTGAATACATTACTTTTTGATGAACGTAGCTACTTTAGTCTAGAAGATTTGTTAGCTGTAGCTAGGCAAGCTTCTTTTGATGCTCCTGAAGGAAAGACCGGAGGCTTCCGGGAGATGGTTTCGCGTTTCAAAAGCGGAGGCTGGCTCTTTAGTGGTTCCTCCCAGCAAACCAGATACTTATTCCAAGTGCCCAAAGATTTGAAAGAGCGCTTTCGTGAGACGATGAGCGCACATATCAAGGATAAGGTTTCGGTTAGCTCTGAACCANNCAGCTATGTATCGAAGTGAAGGAGAATTGTTGAGAAGCGATCTGGTTATGCTCTTGAGATATATTAAGGAAAATGAGCCAGAGCTGAATCAGGAAGGGGCAATGTATAAGCGGTATCAGCAAGGCGTGATGAATGCACTTCATATTCCTGAGGATCTTCTTAGCAAGGGTGGATGGAGGTTTGGTTATGGTAGGGCATGCGAGCATTATCCACCTAGATTTGCGCTCCTGTATGATTATGTACGCCACCGCCGCTGGATCACTGAAGAAGGCTTCCGACTAAGGCTTACAGCAACAGGAGAAGCTGTGTTGACCGATGGGAAATGTGACTCGTTGATGCAGATATTCTCTTTTTGGTTAAGACTATATAAAGGGGCTGTACCGAACCTACCTTCACTTGTGTATTGGGTAAGCATTAGTGCTGGTAATTGGGTGACAGTACCTTCATTAGTGGATAGTGTGGGGTGGCTAATTAAACCGTTTTATTATGACAATGCTGCCTCTATTCTGGAGCAACGTGTTATTCGGATGATGGTGCACCTTGGGATGCTTAGATTGGGCGAGACTTCTGCTGGACTCGCTGTGATGATGACGCCGTGGGGGATTGAGACAGCCGTGCCTAAGCATCTTTAGTAGTATGGAGGTGCACAAGCAAATGCTTATGGGGATTACATACGCAGATGAAGGAATTCGTTTGGGTTGCTGATGGGAACAATAGAGGAAGTATTGATCAGAATGGGTAAATATGTAGAACGTAGACAGGAATGTTGAATATGATTTAGTAGGTGACGTCTCTTTTGAAACCGAAAACATAATCATCTTGATGGATATCAAAATATCGAAGCAATAAGGATCTCTTAAATAGCGGAGGTGTATCGAATGGACAAAATGAAGGCTACGTATGAAGTGATGCTAGGACTTGCGGCAGAAATGGTGTGGGATGAAGCGCTGCGAAAGCGTCGCTCCGACATCTTGCACCGTGAGATTGACACGGCTCTGGCTACAGGAGATAAGTTGGCTTTTCGAAATCTTACAGAGGAACTTAAAAGTTTGGCATAAAGAAATGCGCTTAGCGCATTTCTTTTTTTAGTGCGCCCAGCATGGGCGCTATCTATAGGGTTGAAGTCCCGAATGGCGAAGGCAGTAGTATTCATTAGCTTAAGGCAAGGGTGTCCACCGCGAGGTGGAATCTGAAGGAAGCCAGCGGCAAATCTCCGGTCTGAGGAACACGAACTTCATACAAGGCTAACGTAGGCTGGATGAGGTTGCTAAACAAGTCAAAGTCCATACTGCCAAAGGCGTACGAGAGTATATGAAGCAGATAGATGGAGAGGAAGATAGCGTTCTTACCTGGGGAGATCTGTGCGATTGGCGAAGTTATTTCGTAAACCTGCTTGTGAGAGTAGGCTGAACGCACAGAAGTCAGCAGACGCCATAGTACGCAAGCTGTTGCAACAGCTGCGGAAGGGCTGAACATGAAATAGATATTTGTACATCCAGGCGTTCAGAGTGGGTAATGAAAGCAGAAAAAAATCCGAAAGGACCTAACTGAAGAAGGAAGCGGTGAATCCCGTGAGGAGCTTCGGCAGGGCAGAATTCATCTCTGGCACAAGAGGAAGGTATAAATCCCGTAAAGAGAGGTAAAAAAATGTTGGAGCAACTGTTGTCACGGGAAAATCTTCTACAAGCCTTAAAACGTGTTGAAGCGAATAAAGGAAGTCATGGCGTAGAT
>DJUJ01000104.1:0-2740 GCA_002438345.1 Paenibacillus sp. UBA6285 | reverse complement strand
ATACCTACCGTGACAGATCGAATGATTCAACAAGCAATCGCTCAGGTACTAACTAACTCCATTGTTCGATCCAGAGTTTTCCGACCACAGTTATGGATTTCGTCCGAGAAGGCGAGGACATGATGCGGTAAAGAAAGCTAGAGCATTCATGAAAGAAGGCTATCGATTCGTAGTCGACCTGGACTTGGAGAAATTCTTTGATCGCGTCAACCATGACCGACTGATGATGAAGATTTCGGCTAAAGTGAAGGACAAGAAAGTTCTCCTGCTGATTCGTAAATATCTTCAGTCAGGTGTGATGGAGAACGGGCTAGTAAATACGACAACAGAAGGGACACCGCTTCGTCCGTTATGCGGACGACTGTAACATCTATGTGAAAACACCAAGAGCAGGAGAGCGAGTGAAGGCATCCGTCACCAGATTCATTGAGACAAGACTAAAACTAAAGGTGAACCAAGCGAAGAGTGCGGTGGACCGCCCATGGAGACGGAAATTTCTTGGTTTAGCTCTAGTAGCGATAAAGAGCCCAAGGTGAGGATAGCAAAACAGTCCTTGCAGAAAGCGAAGGCTCGAATTCGGGAGATAACGTCCCGGAAGAAAGCGATGCGAATGGAAGAACGAATCCAGGAGCTCAATCGATACTTGATGGGATGGCACGGATATTTCTCGCTGGCGGATACGCCAAGTGCCTTTAAAGCGATGGATATGTGGATTCGAAGGAGATTGCGAATGTGTCTCTGGAAGCAATGGAAGAACCCGAGAACCAAAGTCAAAAGGCTTATATCCTTAGGCGTGCCTAAGGATATAGCTTATGAGTGGGGAAATACTCGGAAAGGGTATTGGCGAATTGCAGGAAGTCCAATTCTGCAACGTGCATTGAATAACCAATATTGGGAGTCCAATGGATTAAAGAGTGTATTGGACAGATACAACTCCTTACGGAATATTTCATGAACCGCCGTATACCGAACGGTACGTACGGTGGTGTGAGAGGCCGGGGGCTCGCCGCCCCCTCCTACTCGATTGATATATTTTCTAATGGAGTAATGAAGCTCTCAAAGTATGAACCCCATTTTCTAAATATGCCTTTAGACAGGTGAGTACATATACCTAGCCTTCTTTTTGATCGATCATTTTATTTACGATCTCGGGGTCGTTTTCTCTCAAACCAGATTCAATTACTTCNNAGCTCCGTTAGGGTAATCGTAACCACCGTTTCTTGATCAGATCCGCCCCAAGAGAAGATGATTGTCCGGTTATTCCGGTTATTCACCACTTCCAAGACATGTATATCTTCTTCTGCGTTGTATTCATCATATCTCCAGGTGATCGTCTTGCCTTGCTCCATTCTTCCAGTTCCCCATGAGAACCAATAGTTAGACATTTTCTCAGGGTCAATTATAGCTTCAAATACCTCATTAACTGTCTTGAAAATTTTAAATTTCGTAGTTACTTGAGTATCCAACCTTAATCAACTCACTTTCTGTATCATTTGAGAGTGAAGGAGACAAGTGAAAATCTAAATCTAGACGTTCGTCCCCCTCTTTCAATATAATGGGATTTATAACTTCGGGCAAAATTGTGAAAAGTCGAAAAACTAAGGATCGTACAAAAGGAGATGGACGTTAAATGAAATTTAGTGATTTCGAAGTGGAGCATTGGGAAGAAAATCGAAAATTCTATGATACATGTCTCATACCATTTACAGGATTAAGTGGGTTCGAGAGTCCACCTGAGACGGTTCAAGCATTGGAAAGATTACGTGATTTCATGGATTTGGTGGAAAAACCATTTAAGGGACGTATTGTAACTTATCCAGCCATTCAGTATGGAGGGGGAGGATATGTTCATCTTATCAATGAGGTTTGCCGAAAAGTCAAATCCAGTGGTTTCCAGTACGCTGTAGTGTTAACAGCGGATATAGCACTTCAGCAGAGAGAAATCGTTGAAAGCGATTTAGTGCTCTCTATGCCTATCATTGAAGCTTCTCAAGAAGGTAAGAATAATAGTGATATTGGTATGAAAATTCAAGAGATGTGGCAACGATGAACCTCGTTTAAATGTGACAGAAAATCAACAATTAAAGGTAAAAATCACTTTTTGGCCTGTCACAAATTAGACAATATTCTTGACGGGTTTTGGAGCCTAAGCTATTATTAGGTTGAATCGAATTGGTATGTGATGTATTTCATTGAAAAGATTTGAAAACGGATTATTTATAGTAAGGCATCTCTGATCGGACACCACTAGATACTTTCTTATATCTTGAGAAGGGGGTTATATAACAGTATGAGCAGCCATAATGAACAACAGGATATTTGGCCTGAACAACCACCCAGCCGTAAAGAGATGTCGCGCAGGCAATTTTTGACCTACACACTAGGTGGCGCTACTGCTTTCATGGGGGCAGGTACAATTCTCCCAATGGTCCGTTTTGTCGTGTNNCGAAGAGCCCCAAGAGTTTACTTTTGAATTGAAACAGAAGGATGGATGGTACGACAGCACAGCAACACTGACTGCGTGGATCCGTAAAGACGCAAAGGGTGATATTTATGCGCTTTCACCCATTTGTAAACATTTGGGATGTACGGTCGGATGGAACAATGATAAGGCTTATCCGGACGAATATCATTGCCCTTGCCACGGTGCGCGTTACACGAAGCTCGGCAAGAATCTCGAAGTTGCTCCAAAACCGCTTGACCAGTATAAAACGAAATTTGATAACGCGTGGGTTCCTTC
>DJUJ01000053.1:3633-4644 GCA_002438345.1 Paenibacillus sp. UBA6285 | reverse complement strand
TCAAGCTGATGATGTCGATTGCCAACGGGCTAGATAGAAATTGTACCAATAAAGCGATTAGGGAAACGTAAGGAGTGATGTATAAACAGGTACTTTCAGATTCAAGGGCCGCTCATCTATGTATAGGCTTCGATATAGGTTTTCTAATCTCAATTTTTCCGGAGGTTGTTATGGAACGTGGTGTTTATGAGATCAATCGTATGTCAGAGAGTTTTCCACTGAAAATTTTTTCACATCGAGTCGTGCAAAAGATGAATCCCAAGATCCCCAGACACTGGCATCGCAGCATAGAGATTATTTATGTTCTTGGTGGAGATATGACACTTTGGGTAAATGGAGAGACCAAAAATTTGAAACATGGAGATATTGAGATTATTCATAGTGGAATACCGCATGAATATCAGTTTGTTGGCAAACGAGCAGGCTGCTCCATGCTGTTCGCGTATGATTTTCTTAAGGAGATATATCCGGAAATTGATAACATTCGCTTTGTTCTCGATCACACACATGACAGTTATCAGAAGCTAATCAAGGCACTAGATACCTCGCTTCATATTTTTCACAATCGGGNNAATTTTATAATCTACTGCTCCATAGTGAAATGTATGAGATATTGCACACATTACTGCTGAACTTCAAGGTAGAGAAAGAAGCGGTGCCCGAGATCTATTCGGAAAAATACGCTGAGCGATATAAAAGAATAATCTCATATATTAATGAGCACTACCCTGAAAATTTGACTTTAGGGCGAATTGCGCAAGAGTTTGGCTTCAGTGATGAGCATTTCTCAAGAAGCTTCAAAAAATATATGAAAATAGGTTACAAAGAATATTTGACCCGTATTCGCTTGTATTATGCACGAAATCTGGTGGTGGAGTCCGACTTGACGATGACTGATATTGCAAATGAATGTGGCTTTGGAGATAATAAATCTTTTATCCGCGATTTCAAAGAAATTTATGAGACGACTCCGCTACAGTACCGATTTCGTAGTAAAGATAGCAGTAGTAT
>DJUJ01000053.1:0-3580 GCA_002438345.1 Paenibacillus sp. UBA6285 | reverse complement strand
TATGGTAGTAAGGTTTCTTTTTTTGTTACATAAAAAGAATAGATAAAAATCAATTTTTACCTAAAAAGTAGATAAGCAATGGAAAGAAAGCGCTGACAATATCGGATAAGATATGAGTAAGATATGAGTAAGAGTAAACAGTAAGCGTTAAACAATAAGCAACAAGAGAGATGGAATATGCGTAATTCATTAAGGAGGAACTGTTATGGCAGGTAAATATGAATCCCTTGCAAAGACAATTATTGATAATGTAGGTGGAAAAAGTAATGTTGAATCTCTAGCTCACTGTGTTACGAGACTACGGTTCAAATTGAAAGATGAGAGTAAAGCCAATACGGAAATATTGAAAAAAACGGATGGTATTCTGGCAGTGATCCAGAGTGGCGGCCAATATCAAGTCGTTATCGGCAATCACGTTCCAGATGTATTTAAAGAAGTTATGGCCGGTCTTGGACTTACCATTGCTCCATCGAATGATGCAGAACAAGAGGCAGAACCTGAAAAGAAGCAGAACCTGCTTAATCGTTTTATTGATATGATCTCTGGGTTGTTCACTCCGATTCTGAGTGTATTAATTGCTACAGGTATTCTCAAGGGTGTGCTAGCGCTTCTGATTGCACTTGGCGTATTAACAAAAGCAGATGGGACATACCAGATCTTCCAAGCTATTGGCGATTCTGTGATGTATTTCTTACCAATATTCCTAGGCTTTACAGCTGCGAAGAAATTTAAGGTTAGTGAATTTACCGGGATTGCCATCGGTGCAGCGATGATCTATCCGGCAATCATCACTGCTGCTGCTGGCGAAGGGGTTTCGAAGCTATTTATTGGAACCGTATTTGAATCCAAGGTGATTTTTGACTTCATGGGCATTCCAGTTATGCTGCTAAATTATTCATCCACAGTAGTACCTGTTATTGTTGCTGTATGGTTTGCTTCTAAGATCGAGAAATGGGCCAAGAAAATTTCACCAAGCGTGATAAAAATGTTCTTCGTACCATTGGTAACTTTGATCATTACGATACCTTTAACGTTTATTGTCATTGGACCTATCACAACATGGGCTTCTAATTTAATTGGTCAAGGTTCACTTGTGCTTAGTCATTTCAGTCCAATTCTCTTTGGTTTTTTGCTCGGAGGATTCTGGCAAGTATTCGTAATGTTCGGATTGCATTGGGGCATAATCCCAATTGCCATTAACAATACAATGACATTAGGGTATGACACTATTCTTCCTGCTATATTTAGTGCAACTTTTGCACAGACGGCGGTTGTACTCGCGATGTACTTCAAGACAAAAGATAAAAAATTGAAATCCATAGCCATTCCAGCTATGTTCTCCGGTATCTTTGGTGTAACTGAGCCTGCGATCTATGGTATAACATTACCGCGTAAGAAGCCATTTATTATTAGCTGTATTGCGGCAGCAGTTGGTGGAGCGGGTGCCATGACATTAGGACTTAAATTGTACGGTTTGAGTGGAATGGGAATCTTCGGTTTCGCTGGGTACATTGATACAGCGAACAACACGATAACACCGGTAATTGAGATGATTGGTGTGGCTGTAGTTACGATTGTGATTGCGTTTGTTATTACGTATGTACTATACAAAGATGATGTACCTGTTGCGGTAACAGAAGCGACTGCATCCGGATCAGTGAACAGTGCACCAACACCATCAACAGCAGTTTCAACAGGTGGTGCAGAAGTTGTAGTGGCTACATTACCATTACAAGAGGCGATTATTGGTAGTCCTCTGCAAGGTGAAGTCGTTAAGCTAGCGGATGTTGATGATGAAGCTTTCTCATCTGAGGCCATGGGTAAAGGTATTGCAATCCTGCCAACAGAAGGTAAGTTATATGCTCCAGCAGATGCTTTGGTTGAGACGGTGTATTGGTCAGGCCATGCGATTATATTAACGTTTGACAGTGGTGCGCAAATGCTGGTTCATATCGGTAAAGATACTGTAAAAATGAAAGGTGATGGATTCTCTACTAAGGTTAAAGCAGGGGATCGTGTGACGAAGGGTCAGCTATTAATTGAGTTTGATATAGACAAAATTAAAAAAGCAGGCTATTCCATTGTTACGCCGCTCATTATTGTGAACACGTTTGATTATAAGGAAGTTATTGGTTTGAATGATACAGTAGTCAACTATAATGATGCGCTAATTCAGGTAATCCCGAACTAATAAAAAGAATATATTTAGGAGGAGAACAACAATGATGAAGTTACCGGAGGATTTTCTATGGGGCGGTGCGACGGCAGCGAATCAAACAGAAGGGGCTTATCAAGCTGGAGGGAAGGGGTTATCTTTAGTTGATTTACTGCCTTCGAAAGGCGATCGAATGAAATGTATGGTGGATGGGGCATTTGCGTTAGCCAATGAAGGGAAATACGAATTTTATCCGAGTCATGAGTCTATAGATTTCTTTCATCATTACAAAGAAGATATTCAGTTGATGGCAGAGATGGGCTTTAAAGTGTTCCGTCTATCGATCTCCTGGCCGCGCTTATTCCCGAATGGGGACGAGCTTGAACCGAATGGAGCTGGACTACAGTTCTATGATGATGTGATCAACGAGCTGCATAAATATGGAATTGAGCCGTTGGTTACCATCAACCATTTTGATACACCGGTAGGTCTTGTGAAAAAATATGGAGGTTGGCGCCATCGTGACCTTATTGATTGTTATGTTAGATACTGTAATGCGCTGTTCACCCATTTCAAGGGTAGAGTGAAATATTGGATTACATTTAATGAGATTAACATGCTACTACATCTACCGTTTCTTGGCGCAGGTCTTGTGTTCAAGGATGGTGAGAATAAGGAGCAGGTAAAATACCAGGCCGCACATTATCAGTTGGTTGCTTCGGCAGCGGCTACAAAATTGGCTCATGAGATCGATCCAGTGAATCAAATTGGCTGTATGCTGGCAGCAGGAAATGTATATCCATTTACATGTGCACCGGAAGATGTGTGGGCATCTATTGGGAAGGATCGTGAGCAATTTTTCTTTACAGATGTACAAGTACGTGGCGCATACCCAACCTATACGAAACGCTTCTTCGTGGAGCATGATATTCACCTGGAAATTGCAGAAGGTGATCTAGACATCTTGAAGCATACTGTGGATTATGTTTCCTTCTCTTATTATTCAAGTCGCTGTATCAGCGGCAAACCTGAATCGCAAGCTGAAACCGAGGGGAATGTATTCAAGACATTGAAAAATCCAAACTTGCCAGCGAGTGAGTGGGGATGGCAGATTGATCCACTAGGACTCCGGATTACGATGAATACATTATATGATCGCTATCAAAAACCATTATTTATTGTTGAAAATGGACTTGGTGCATCGGATGAGGTAGCTGAAGATGGTACGATCCAGGATGACTATCGAATTGACTATTTGGAAAAGCATGTGCTAGCCATGCAGGAAGCTGTTCAAGATGGAGTAGAGCTGTGGGGTTATACGCCATGGGGATGTATCGATCTGGTAAGTGCATCATCGGGAGAAATGAAGAAGCGCTATGGTTTCATCTATGTGGATCGAGAAAATGATGGAAGCGGTACGCTCGA
>DJUJ01000077.1 GCA_002438345.1 Paenibacillus sp. UBA6285 | reverse complement strand
GTGGGGCTGCTGGCCAGCCGAATGAGACCGGAGAATCTTGATGAATACATTAGGCAAAAACATATCATTGGGCGGGGGAAGCTGCTAAGAAGAGCGATTGAGGCAGACCAGGTCTCTTCAATTTTGCTCTATGGTCCTCCTGGATGTGGCAAAACAACGTTGGCTCATATTATTTCTCATCACACGCAAGGTGAATTCGTACGCCTGAATGCCGTGGAAGCTTCCGTGAAGGATGTGCGGGAGGTCATTGAACGAGCTCAAAATAATAAAACACTGTACGGCTCTAAGACCATTCTTTTTCTGGACGAGGTGCATCGGTTTAACAGTTCACGTCAGGATGCACTATTGCCAGCGGTAGAAAAAGGAACCATTACATTTATTGGCGCAACTACAGAGAATCCGTTCCATTACGTTAACGGAGCGCTTATGAGTCGTTCTACCTTGTTTCAGCTGGAGGCGCTAACGAGTGAACACAGTCTGATCGCGATGCGCAGGGCTTTAGCAGACAAGGATAGAGGGCTTGGATTCATGGAGCTTCAGGTCGATGAAGAGGCGTTGCTGCATATCGCTACTATGGCCAACGGAGATATTCGGCGGGCATTAAATGCTCTGGAACTAGCTGCGTTAACTACTGCTCCGGAGGCGGATGGGAGTGTGCATATTACGCTAGAGGTGGCAGAAGAGTCGATTCGGCGCCCCATTGTGAAGGCAGATGAATCGACGCAGTATGATGTACTATCTGCTTTTCACAAAAGCATTCGTGGCTCTAGTGACGCCGCGTTGTTCTGGTTTCTATATGCGGTAGAGAAGCTTGGGATGGACCCGATGACTTTTATTCGTCGTCTGATTGCGGCCAGCAGTGAAGATATTGGACTGGCGAATCCTCAGGCCATGGTCCAAGCGGTAAGTGCACTTGAAGCCTATCGGAATAATGGCTGGCCAGAGGCGAAGCTTAATATTGCCCAAGCGATCCTGTTTGCGGTGGAGAGTCCGAAGTCTAATGCCGTCTATACTGCTATTTCAAATGCAATGGCGAGTATGGATGAGATTAAATCCGCTGACGTACCATTGCATTTACGAGATACCCATTATAAAGGTGCTACTGCGCTAGGGCATGAAGGGTATCAATATCCGCACAATTTTCCGGGGCATTATGTGAAACAGGAGTATCTGCCTAAAGAGATTTCTCAGCGTATCTTTTATCAAGCAACCGAGCAAGGAAATGAAATTAAGATTCGTCACAACCAACGACTCCGACGAGAACAGTAACCCACTATTGACTGTAATACCTTCCATTTTCATGCTAAAAAGCAAATAAATTTAATGTGACATGCAAAATTATTTATTCCAAAAAAAGGCGGCCTAGAGCCGTTTTTTTGTTGTCTGCGTTACTTTTGATCACATCGATTGAAAATTTTTTATAGGAAAAGATTGATAATTTACCATAAGTTAATTAAAATGAACTACAAAGTTACGGGAAAACAATTTTTATATCCGATGGAAGTACTTATAGTATCCTTAATGGTGTTAATAATCATAACAGTAAATGTTTTGATATGTTTCATGAAAATGAATTTTATTTATATCAAAATTTACATAATATTTCACTATGCGAATTTTGAAATTAATGCTGTTAGGGGGATTAATTTGAGCGAAGAATTACTAGAAATCAAGAATTTGTCGACATCGTTCAGGATCGCAGATGATTATTATGCTGCAGTAGATGATGTTACCCTATCCGTTCGCAAAAATGAGATTCTTGCTATTGTTGGAGAGTCCGGTTCAGGAAAAAGTGCGCTCGCCTTTTCGATCATGGGATTGCACACCAGAGCCAAAATAGACGGGCATATTAATTACAAGGGACAGGACATCGTTAATATGTCTCCGGCCGCATTAAACAGCCTACGGGGGAAAGAGATGTCGATGATTTTTCAAGACCCTTTATCCGCTTTAAATCCGCTAATGATCATCGGTTCACAGATTGAAGAAGTACTCATCCTACATGATTCCAAGCTTTCGAAGAAACAGAGGAAAGAGAAGGTCATTGATCTTTTGACCAAGGTTGGAATCTCCCGTCCCGAACATACATATCAACAGTACCCCCACGAACTATCTGGTGGAATGAGGCAGAGGGTTGTAATTGCTATTGCGATTGCTAATGGCCCCAAGCTTTTGATCGCCGATGAGCCGACTACGGCACTAGATGTAACTATCCAATTACAAATCCTTGAACTAATAAAAAGATTAAAAAACGATATGGAAGCAGGCATTATCCTAATCACTCATGATCTAGGGGTTGTGAGCGAAATGGCTGACCGGGTTGCGGTAATGTACG
Source organism: Paenibacillus sp. UBA6285 (assembly GCA_002438345.1). Taxonomy (GTDB): domain Bacteria; phylum Bacillota; class Bacilli; order Paenibacillales; family Paenibacillaceae; genus Paenibacillus_AQ. The sequence continues at coordinate 22,356 of DJUJ01000077.1, read as the reverse complement.
CTGGGCAAATCGTAGAAATCGCAGATATTTATACGTTAACTTCTAATCCGAAACATCCGTACACAAGATCCTTAATGAACTCCATTCCAACTGTTAAAGAAGCGAAATCCAGACTTCATGTGATTCAGGGAATTGTTCCACCACTACAGAATCTTCCGCGTAAGGGATGTCGTTTCTCGGCGCGAACACCTTGGATTCCTGAATGGGAGCATGAGGAGAATCCACAGTTGCATGAAGTTGCACCTGGACATTTCGTTCGCTGCACCTGTCATTACAATTTCCATTTCCCTGATACTAACGAGGAGGCAAGCCACAATGGGACTTCTTGAGGTTAAAGATTTAAAGATTCATTTTCCGATCCACGGAGGCATTTTCCGAAAAGAAGTTGGTGAGGTCAAGGCTGTAGACAATGTTAGTTTTACCATTGAAGCTGGGCAAACCTACGGACTGGTAGGTGAATCTGGATCGGGTAAGACGACTACAGGCCGAGCGATTATAGGTCTCAATTCTATTACTAGCGGCAGTGTTATTTTTGAAGGACAAGATTTGGCTTTAAAAGGTGTACGTAAGCAAAGAAATGTTCGCAAAGACATTCAGATGATCTTTCAGGATCCGTACTCTTCCTTAAATCCTAAGAAACGTGTGCTGGATATTATTGCTGAACCCTTACGTAACTTCGAAAAAATGTCTCCGGGGGAAGAAAAACGCCGCGTGCAGGAATTGCTTTTACAGGTTGGATTAAGTCCTGAGAACATCCTGAAATATCCGCATGAATTTTCTGGCGGTCAGCGGCAGCGGATCGGAATAGCAAGAGCCATTGCACTCAAACCGAAGTTGATTATCGCGGATGAGCCTGTCTCGGCACTGGATGTCTCTGTACAGGCACAGGTGCTGAATTTTATGCAAGATATTCAAAAAGAACTAAATCTTACGTTTCTTTTTATCAGTCATGATCTCGGGATCATCAGACATATGTGTGATCACATTGGAATTATGTATAAAGGACGTCATGTGGAGCAAGGAACTGCTAAAGATATTTTTGACAATCCTCGGCATATTTATACTAAACGTCTTATTGCTGCGATTCCTGATATTGATCCGAAACAGAGAGAAAAGCAGACGGAGTTTAGAAAATCAGTAAGGTTGGAATATGAACAAGCGCACCGGAATTATTTTGATGAAGAAGGCATGCCTTATCCATTAAAATCAATTTCCGAGACTCATCTGGTAGCCTTGCCTGAGAAAGGTTGAGAATATGTGGAAGATAATCGTTCGTAGAATTCTTATTATGATTCCTCAAATATTTCTGTTAAGTATTCTTGTTTTTCTTATGGCGAAGGCGATGCCGGGAGATGCGTTATCAGGAATGCTTGATCCGAATGTTGATCCTGCGGCAATCGAAGCGATGAGAGAAAAGCTTGGCTTAAATGACCCGTGGTACATACAGTATTGGGACTGGATCACGAAAGCGTTACAAGGGGATTTTGGTCAGTCTTTCCGTTTCAAAATGCCTGTATCAGAGCTTATTGGTCAACGCCTGATGAATACACTTTGGCTGGCGATTGTCACGCTGATCCTCACATACCTTATTGCTATTCCACTTGGTATTACTAGCGGTCGTTATAACGATTCATGGCTGGACCGCCTGATTACTGGATACACCTATATTGGCTTTGCCGCACCATTGTTTATTTTCGCCCTCTTAATGGTATGGGTCTTCGGTTTTCACCTTCATTGGTTTCCTACTAGCGGCAGCGTCAGTCCTGGAGAAGTTCCGGGTACGCTAAGCCATTTCTGGAGTAAATTCTACCATCTGCTACTGCCCGCGTTATCTATGGCGCTGATTGCAACGGTGGGGACAGTACAATATTTACGGAATGAGATCATTGATACGAAACAAAAGGATTTTATCCTCACGGCAAGAGCCAAAGGCGCTTCAGAATCGCGTGTATACAATCGTCATATTTTGCGAAATTCCTTACTGCCGATTGCTGCATTCTTCGGGTATGAGATTACTGGGCTCCTCGGTGGAACGGTGTTCGTAGAAAGTATCTTTAGCTATCCGGGTATGGGTATGCTGTTTCTCAGTTCGATAACGATCCGGGATTTCAGCGTAGTAACGGCCCTAGTTCTCCTATATGGGGTTGCTGCCATCGTCGGTTCGTTGTTATCAGACATTATATTAAGTATCGTAGATCCTCGTATCCGGATTAAATAAGAAGATGAACACTTTGAGGTGAATAAAATGGCAAAGACAAGCGCAGAGATAGCTCTGCTACAGGAAACAGATAAAAGTCCATCAGGCTTCAGGATTGTTTGGCGGGAGATCGTGCGGGATAAACTGGCTTTGGCCTCACTGATTTTCCTATTTGCGATTATTGCCGCCGTTTATGGGATTTCTTTATTTTTGGATCAAAAAGAAATTGTTACGGTTGACTTGTTCGCACTGTATGAGAAGCCTTCGGCTGTACACTGGCTGGGGACCGATTATGGAGGACGGGATGTATTCGGTCAATTAATTATAGGCACACGAAATTCCATGTCGATTGCTTTTATGGTTACTTTTTTTACGGGAATCATCGGTATTCTAGTAGGTTTGTTCTCTGGATACTTTGGTGGAAAGATAGATAATATTTCGATGCGAGTTGTAGATTTCTTCATGATTCTACCTTTTATAATGATTGTTATAGCTTTTGTGAGTGCAGTTCCTAAATACAATACGTTAACCTTCTCCTTTATTATGACTGCTTTTCTATGGATGGGGATTGCCAGGCTAATTCGTTCCAAGACATTGCAAGAGAAGGAACTGGATTACGTTCAGGCATCCAAGACATTAGGTTCCTCCAATCTTAAAATTATGTTTACTCAAGTTCTGCCGAACCTAAGCTCAGTCATTATCGTTACGATGACTTTGCATTTGGCAGCCAATATTGGATTGGAATCAGGTCTATCCTTTCTAGGTTTTGGATTTCCAGAAAGTACTCCTAGCTTAGGTACGCTGGTCAGCTATGCAAGAAATCCGCAAACGCTTGAGTTCAGATGGTGGATCTGGTTACCTGCATCACTGCTGATTCTGGTACTGATGTTGAGTATAAATAATGTGGGTCAAGCGCTCAAACGTGCGACCGACGCAAGACAAAGAAAAGGATAATAAGGGAGGAATTGATTAAATGAGAAATCGTTCAAAGGCACTACTGGTTTCATTAATGTTTGTAATGTTGTTTGCCCTTGCAGCCTGTGGCTCCAAGAACAACAACGGAGCGGCTGAATCAACAGCTGCCCCTAGTGCCAGTGCACCTGCGGCAACCGCAGAAGCAACGGCAGCGCCTGAAGCAGAAGACGGACTTTATAACATTAAAGATTTCAGTAATGTTAAGACTAATCAAGGTGAAGCTATTAATGGCGGTACAATTACTTTTGGACTTGTTTCCGATAGTCCATTTGAAGGTACTCTAAACTGGAACTTCTATTCCGGAGATCCGGATTCTCAAGTCCTAAATTGGTTTGATGAAGGTTTGTTAACTTGGGACAAAGACTATGTATATACGAATGATGGTGCGGCTACTTATGAAGTTGCAGAAGATGGACGTACCTTTACGTTTACGATTCGCGACAATGTGAACTGGCAGGATGGCAAGCCAGTAACGGCAGAAGACTGGTTGTTCGCGCATGAAGTCATTGGTAATCCGAAATATGATGGACCGCGTTACGGTTCTGACTTTACTAATATTGAAGGTATGGATGAGTACCACTCCGGTAAGGCCAAGACCATTTCTGGAATTAAGGTGCTGGGTGATAAGAAACTTCAAATTACTTACCTAAAATCAACACCTTCTCTGTTAACAGGTGGGATATGGATTTATCCGTTAGCCAAACATATCTTTGGCGGTATGGATGTTGCGAAAATCTCCTCTTCACCGGAAGTACGTCAAAAGCCGATTGGCTTCGGCGCTTTTAAAGTGGAAAGCATTGTTCCTGGTGAATCTGTAGTGTTCGTTAAGAATGAGGATTACTGGCGTGGAGCCCCTAAATTGGATAAAGTAATTCTGAAGGTTATCAACCCAACAACTGTTGTACAAGAACTGAAGTCTGGTGGAGTTGACTTGGTGGATGCCTTCCCTATTGATCAATTCCCCGATAATGCAAAAATGTCAAATGTCCAGTATCTCGGTGCTGTTGACCGTGCGTATACGTATATTGGATTTAAGCTCGGCAAATGGGATGCAGAGAAAAAGATTGTTGCTCCCGATCCTAAAGCTAAAATGGCGGATGTGAATCTACGTAAAGCAATGTGGGCTGCCGTAGATAATGATACAGTTGGTAAAAAGTTCTATAAGGGACTTCGCTGGAATGCGACTACCTTGATTCCACCATCCCATCCAGAGTTTCATGATACTACCAATCCGGGTGTAGCTTTTGATCCAGAAGCAGCTAAAAAGATCCTGGATGACGCTGGTTACAAACTTAACGGTGAATTTAGAACGAATCCAGATGGCAGCGAGCTGAAGATTAATTTCATTTCGATGACAGGTTCGGACATTGCTGAACCGCTGGCTCAATATTATGTACAATCCTGGAAAGCAATTGGTCTGAATGTAACTTTGGAAATGGTAGAGTTTAATACCTTCTATGATCGCATTGGTCAAAATGGTGAGGATGATCCTTCCGTTGATGTGTACCAAGGCGCTTGGAGTGTAGGCATTGACGTTGACCCAAGAGGTCTATATGGCAAAGATGCTATCTACAATTTCCCTCGTTACTCAAGTGCAGAAAATGATCGTTTGTTATCCGAAGGGATCTCCGAGGCTGCTTTTGATGTAGATAAACGTAAAGAGATCTATAAAGAATGGCAACAGTTCATGGTTAACGAAATACCAGTATTCCCAACGCTATATCGTGCAATACTAGTTCCGGTTAACAACCGTGTTCTGAACTTTGGAATTGGTGATGGAACTGGGCTTTACTATAATGACATTGCAGTTTCTGCGGATAAAGCTGCGGTAGCTCAATAAGTAGAAATAGCGGGAGTTAGATTAAAACAAGTAGTAGTATACAGAATAGCAGTTCAGGGAGAGATTTCTGAACTGCTGTTTTTTTGTTTCTATTTGAATCGCTCTCTTGGCTATTATTCGCTTCGAGGTCAGTTAGTTGTATTTCATACAACTAAAACCTCATTTTAGGGTCGATAATGTAATATAACTGCATTTCATACATCTATTTTCCGGATGTGAAGACAAATAAGGGATATTGGGTGATTTTAACTGTACATACTACAGCTAAATCGAAAAGGGATTCAGAAAACAAGAAATAGCTGTATTAAATACAGCTATTTCTTCAGGCTGTCGAGAAACCCCCTGTTTTTTTGCAGGGGGTTTAAAATTGCATTATTAGTCTAAAAACTAGGGTCCTCAGATCNNCCGCCGCCGAGACATTGTTCGCCGAGATAGAAGACAACGGCTTGGCCTGGCGTAATCGCTTTTTGTGGAATATCAAAGTATACGTTGATCGTTCCGTCTTCCCGTGCGGTAAGGGTTACGCCCTGATCAGGCTGGCGATAGCGGAATTTGGCGGTGCATTTTAGCGGCTCATGACCTAGCTCTTGCCCGTTAATCCAGTTTACACCGGAGGCAATCAGACTAGTGGAGTACAGGCTGTGATGCTTGTCTCCCTGTACTACATAAAGAATGTTGCGGCTAAGGTCTTTCTCGGCCACAAACCAAGGTTCGCCGTTGCCGGAGCCACCAATGCCAAGACCTTGGCGCTGACCCAGTGTATAGTACATAAGTCCATCGTGGCGGCCTTTGATTTCCCCAGTTGCTACATCTACCATATCACCCGATTGTGCAGGGAGATACTGACTAAGGAATTCACGGAAGTTCCGTTCACCGATGAAGCAGACACCTGTGCTGTCTTTTTTCTTGGCAGTATAGAGTCCAGCTTCTTCGGCAATTCTCCGTACTTCCGGTTTCGGAAGATGACCAATCGGGAACATCGCTTTAGAGAGTTGATACTGCCCCAGCGCGTTCAAGAAATAGGTCTGGTCTTTATTGTTGTCTACACCGCGGAGCAGCTTGTACACACCATCTTCTTCTATAACACGTGCATAATGTCCAGTCGCCACATAATCGGCGCCAAGCTGAAGGGCTTTGTTCAGGAACTCTCCGAACTTGATCTCTCGGTTGCACATGACGTCTGGATTAGGCGTCCGGCCTGCCTTATATTCATCGAGAAAATAAGAAAATACTTTGTCGAAGTATTCCTTCTCGAAATTAACGGTATAGTAAGGAATATCAATCTGCTCGCATACGCGGCGAACATCCTCCGCATCGCTTTCGGCCGTACATACTCCGAATTCGTCGGTATCGTCCCAATTTTTCATGAAGATGCCGATGACGTCATAGCCCTGCTGCTTGAGCAGAAGCGCCGTGACGGAGGAATCGACCCCTCCGGACATGCCGACGACGACACGGGTGTCTTGTTTTGCTTTTGTCATCGTAATCACCATTTCTGTACCCAAAATACCGGTCATTCATGGAACACCCGGCTCAAAATGTATTATAACATACCTGTCTACTGTAAACCCTAAAATAAGAGGCTGAGAATAGAAAAATGTCCACCAGGGGTGAACATTCTTGCAAAATGTTTCGTTTGCCATTTCATTTGTGACTTCGAATATGATAACATAAACTAAGAGTAATCATCGGAATACCTTGATATGACAAACGCATGACTTACCGATTCAATAGTATACAATAACTAGAAACTAAACCGAAAGAGGTGCCCCTTTGAAAATATCAACCAAAGGACGTTACGGACTAACAATTATGATGGAGCTTGCACTGAAATTTGGTGAAGGACCGACCTCACTTAAGAGTATCGCTGAGAAAAATGGACTTTCCGAGCATTATCTGGAGCAACTAATTGCTCCTCTGCGTAACGCAGGACTTGTAAAAAGTATTCGTGGTGCATACGGTGGATACATTTTATCATGTGAGGCCAGTGCTATCACAGCGGGTGATATCATTCGTGTGCTGGAGGGTCCGATTTCTCCAGTTGATTTCACTGAAGAAGACGATGCGGCAAAACGCGATTTATGGTTGCGTATTCGCGACAGCATTGCTGATGTACTGGATTCCACAACGCTTCATGACTTGATTAATTTTAAAGAAGAGAGCTTGGCAGATAACTATATGTTTTATATCTAGGGGATTCTGAGAAGGTTATATCTCAGCTTACCCACACCAAAAAGTCTATTGCCCAATCCAAATCACAGGCAATAGACTTTTTTTATTATGTGACAGCCCCAATTATGTAATGACTACATCGGAATAATGCATGATCCAATGCTGTGGGCCAGGATCAGGACGAATGGTGAGTGTATCATCAATTGATGGGACGCAGGATTGATATCGAGACATGATCTTCGTAAAAACGACCCCTACAATCCGCCGCTATACAATTCGTAAGCCTGCAGAGGTACGGCATACATATTATCTGCTGTCCCAATGCTATACGTTTCGGTTGGAACAAAACCATATCTACTGTAATAATCCGGATCAAAGGCTTCTCTGGTTAATTGTTCAACAGCTGTATAGTCTGATGGTTCTTCCAATCTTAATTGTAGATTCTCCATTTATTTTATTCCTCCCTCCATGCCTTTTTTGGTTTATTTAATAAAGCCTACTTTATACTGCATTATCTTTAGCTTTAATTAATTCCTTCGTATCATTTCGAACATTTCCCACTGCAGTGGAAACCGGATAGGCTCTCATTTGATTTTGATCATACGGTTTAAGAAGCTTCATTAGCGAGGTCTCGTCCTGATTACCCCGGCTCAGCCATTCTGCCTCATCCTCAGGTTTCAAAATAACCGGCATGCGGTTATGAATTTCAGCCATAAGATCGTTCGGAGTAGTAGTTATAATAGTGCAGGTACTTAGTTTATTCCCTTCCGGGTCCATCCGAATATCATACAATCCGGCCATGGAGAAAATACCCCCATCGCGCATCACGATTCGCATGGGTTGTTTGCTGCTGCCCTGCACCTTCCATTCGTAGAATCCATCAGATGGGAGGATGCAGCGTCGTGAGCTTACTAATCGCTTGAAAGAAGGCTTTTCTAGCAGTGATTCTGCCCGGGCGTTGATCATTTTACTGCCGATTTTGTCATCTTTGGCCCATGAAGGAACCAGACCCCAGCGCAGTTCTCCAAGCTTATTGCTGGAACCTGTGTTAATGACTGCCGGAATTTGCTGCATGGGTGCAGCGTTATATTTTGGGGCGTAGTGGACAATGGATGAATCATTCGCAAAATATCTGACCATCAACTCTTCCATGGTTACGGTTATTGTATATCGTCCGCACATTATTTACACTCCCCATTCAGTAGATTGAAGTTAGCTCAGTTTACAGCTAAAATTCAACATGTTATGCTCGAAATATTTCTTAGCTTGTACGGCTGTTGATTGCCTGCGTCTTATTATAAACGAAGCGGAATGAATGAAGAAAGAGGTGCTCATTGGTGATTCTGGTAAGCTCTTGTCTAGCTGGCATGAAGGTAAGATATAAGGGAACGGATTGTTTGGACGAAACGATCCAGAAGCTTTTGAATGAGAATAAAGCCATTGCAGTGTGTCCGGAGTTACTAGGGGGTTTCTCTACGCCAAGAGAGCCAGCAGAAATCATCGGTGGGAATGGCGAGGATGTGCTGGCAGGGACGGCTAAAGTACTGGATNNGATCGGGTACAGATGTAACAGATATGTATTTAAAGGGTGCTTATTTTACGCTTGCAAAAGCCCAAGAGGTCTCAGCTACGATGGTTGTGCTTAAGGAAAACAGTCCTTCTTGCGGTAGCTCAATGATTTATAATGGGGAATTTAAAGGGAAGAAAATAGCCGGAAATGGCGTTACTACAGCTTTACTTCGAAAAAATGGCATAAAGGTAACCTCTGAAGAGAATTGGCTATTATAATCCTAGCTTTTATAGGGAAATGATTACAATATTGTGTTCTTTCGCTTGTGGAAAACTCACTTCTCGCGCGGTATAATTTAATAGTTCCAAGTATAAACGTCTTCGGCGTCNNATGTATAACGTGAAACTTATACCTTCTTATATTTTTAGAAGAACTAGTTTCCTATACTCTAGAAGCGGAGAAATGAATATGAAATCCATCTATTTGGACCACGCCGCATCAACCCCGGTTCATCCCGAAGTGGCTAAGGTCATGTTGAATATAATGACAGAACAATACGGAAATGCGTCTAGTGTACATCAGTTCGGGCGTTCAGCTAAAAGAATATTGAATGAGGCGCGCGATAATATCGCCGCCTTTTTGGGCTGCGCACCTGAAGAGTGGGTGTTCACTGGAGGCGGCACAGAGAGTGACAATTTAGCGCTCTATGGAGCGGCAACTGCAGTTTCCCATAAAGGAAAACATATTATCACCACCCAGATCGAGCATCATGCAGTGTTACATACCTGCGAAGAGCTAGAGAAGGAAGGTTTCAAAGTAACCTATCTTCCTGCGGATTCGACGGGCAGGGTAACCGTCACAGACGTAGAGGCAGCGTTGCAGGAAGACACAGTGCTGATCAGCGTAATGTATGCCATAAATGAAGTAGGCACCGTTCAGCCCATTCAGGAGATTGGTCTGCTCGCTAGAGAACGGGGAATTCTGTTCCATGTAGATGCTGTACAAGCCCTTGGTGCCCTTCCGATTACATTACGGGAGCTTCCAGTAGATTACATGAGCTTTACCGCTCATAAGATCTATGGGCCCCAAGGGATAGGGGGGCTATACGTTCGAAGTGGAGCACCGCTGCATCCAAGACTTCATGGCGGCCTTCAGGAGCGTGGCAGACGTGCCGGAACAGAGAATCTAGCCGGAGCTGCTGGATTTGCCAAAGCCGTTGAAATAGCAGTTACGGGTCTTTCAGAACGTCAACAGAATGTGAGGCTCCTGCGGAATAGACTACTCGAGGAACTGGATACTCTGATTGGGCGGGAGAGTTATTCGCTTAACGGTAATCCTGAGCATTTTTTGCCTAGTATTCTGAATTTGAGCTTCCCAGGGGCTGGAACAGATGTTATGTTGATGAACCTGGATATGGAGGGAATTGCGGCTGCGAGTGGGTCGGCTTGCACGTCAGGATCACTGGAAATATCTCATGTTCTGAAAGCAATGGGACTTCCCAAAAATATTTTAGAGTCCGCGATTCGATTTAGTATTGGTTTGGGTAATACTACTGAAGAAATCGAGTACGTTGCTCGAAAAGTTGAAACCATTTTGAATCGGCTACGTAAATGAGACTAGTTACTCTAGGTTTCGATCTGTATCGGGGCGATTCGGGCTTTTGGCTTTCTGAGAACTCGTAATTACACTCAAAGTGAGGGGACCGAGGCAGCCATGAGACTTCAAGATCTGATCGGCTTGGCTGTTTATGAAGTTGAAGAGGGTAACGAAATCGGCAAGATTGTCGATATATTGCTCGATTCAAACTGGAACATTACGGGTATTGAACTGGAAAGCAAATCTTTTTTTGGTGGCCATGTGAAATTTGTGGCATGGAAAGATATTGTGGCCTACGGCGAGGATGCTGTCATGATTCGTAGTAAAGAGTCGATTGATAAGACAGATGCCGATCATATACCTTGTACTTTTCTATTAGGAAAGTACAAACTTAAGGATTTGAAAGTACTAACTACAACTGGAACTATACTTGGACGAATATCTGATGTTTATTTTGACCAAAAGTTGGGAAACACAATAGGAGCGCTGGAAATCAGTGACGGGCTTGTGACTGATTTGATCGAAGGCCGCAAATGGCTGCCTTGTTCTGACGAGATGTCTATTGGTGAGAATGCTTTAATGGTTCCTGCGATGAGCGAAGAACGGCTACAAAAAGCCATTAATATTGTTAACGGATAGGTGGAATGTATTATATGAAGTGTCCAAACTGCAACTCCAAAGATATCGGAAAGATCGGTTCCCACCAGTTCTATTGCTGGGGCTGTTTCATCGAATTGACGGTAAACGGCGAGAAAATGTCGGTTTATCAGGTTGAAGAAGACGGCACACTCAGTTCGCTAGACGATCTGTTCTCCGGGGATGATATGACTCAGGATTTCCCGCAAATTCATGCGTCGTCTTAACTATGAATCTTGCTTTGTAAGCAAGAATGATCTATGCACTTAAAGCGTCAATCTCCTTTCAGCTGAAATCAGCTGCAGGGTTATTGGCGCTTTTTTTGGGGCTCCCCGCAAAGTACCTGAATCAGCATCGAAGCAAAGGCCTCACTTTGTGGGGTTATTTTATGTGCTTGATGGTTATTTTGCTGCGGCCATACATATACTTATTTACGAAGCTAGTCCAGGCTACAGCCGCAGGAGGGTACACTCATGGAGCAATGGTCCCAAAGTAAGTGGTTCCGCTGGATGATCGGAGTGCTGCTCTCCCTGATCATTTTGTATTTCGTTTGGTTGCTTCGTCCGATGCTGCAGGGGATATTTGTATTCTTAAAGGCAATCCTCGCTCCATTTCTGGCAGCTATGATTATTTCATACGTGCTGAATCCCGTCGTTAGTATGTTGGCCGGACGGAAGATGCCGCGTAGTGTAGCTGTTCTACTTATATATGCAGTGTTTCTAACGGCGATTGCAGTGATTGCAATTAATCTTATCCCGATGTTTATCGAGCAGCTGGAAGAGTTAAATGAACATTTGCCAGAGATGACGCTGCAAGCCCAAGGGCTGATGCGACATATGAATTCAAGACTCATACCGCCCGGGGTCGAGATGGGGATGAACAACTGGTTTTTTCAACTGGAGAATCGTCTCGCAGAAGGGATTTCTAATTTTCTCGATAATATAGGGACAACGATTAACGTGCTGTTCAATGCTTTTATCGTGCCGTTTCTAGTGTTCTATATTCTGAAGGATTTTGACGTGTTTGAACGAACGGTGGTCTCTTGTCTGCCCCGCGCACGCCGTAAGTCTATTGTTACCTTGTTAAAAGATATCGATGATGCACTCGGCAACTACATTCGTGGACAGTTTCTGGTCTGCATTATTATCGGTGTGCTTGCCTATATCGGTTACGCCATCATCGGAATGCCATACGCCTTACTGTTCGCCAGTGTGGTAGCAGTGTTCAATATTGTTCCGTATATGGGGCCCTTTTTGGGGGCTGCACCAGCCATTGTGATGGCTTCGACCGTTTCTTTCCGTTTAGTGTTGCTGGTTGCAGTGGTTAACACAGTGTGCCAAATCGTGGAAAGTAACATTATTTCACCTCAGGTGGTGGGAAAGAAGCTGCATTTGCATCCGCTGCTCATTATTTTTGCACTTCTGGTCGGCGGTGAATTGGCGGGAATGGTCGGTCTTATCCTTGCTGTACCGTTCTTTGCGGCTGCGAAAGTCGTTATTCAACACTTTATGACGTATTTAATCAAACGAAAGCCTGTATAAATAGAGTAAAACATTGACTATAGTCAACAGTTTTGTATATAATGTTGGGGAATATTACTGATGAACAATCAGTATATATAGTTGATCGATGATGAGGAGTATTAATTCTATACCGTTATTGCAGAGAGCCGGCACTAAGGTGCGAGCCGGTTAACGGAACGGAGTGAACTCACCTCGGAGTAATGGCGCAAGTTCAGGATATCCACTAGAAATAACGGATGTCCTAGGTGAACCGCCGTCGCCTCACCCCCGCTAAAGGGTGCAAAGTGAGTGGCAGAATAAAGTATATTCAGCCGCTAACTAGGGTGGTACCACGGGAATTATAACCTCTCGTCCCTAGCGATAATACGCTAGGGATGGGAGGTTTTTTTGTGAATATAAGAGGGTATAGGTTTCACGAAATACTTCATGTCTTATATTTCTCGCATAAACGACGCTTAATGTCCTTATAAGGACAGGGACGCATTTATGCTAGCTTAAGAAAACTAAGTAGTTACACTCCAAGGAGGAGCAGACAATGAGCGACAATCAAACAAACAGTATGCCTGCCGGCGGTTACCGGGCGCAGGCTATTGAGCCCAAGTGGCAAAAGTTCTGGGATGAGAACAAAAGTTTCAAGACAGGAGAAGATCCTGCCAAACCGAATTTTTATGCACTGGATATGTTCCCGTACCCTTCAGGTGCAGGGTTGCACGTAGGTCATCCAGAAGGCTACACAGCAACGGATATCGTATCCCGTTACAAACGTATGCGCGGTTATAACGTGCTGCACCCGATGGGCTGGGATGCTTTTGGACTTCCGGCAGAGCAGTATGCGATGGATACAGGTCAGCATCCGCGTGATTTTACCGATAAGAACATCGATAATTTCCGTCGTCAGATCAAATCGCTGGGTTTCTCCTACGACTGGGACCGCGAGATCAGCACCACAGATCCGGATTATTATAAATGGACGCAGTGGATTTTCATCCAGTTGTACAACAAGGGACTGGCTTATGTAGCTGAAGTACCAGTGAACTGGTGTGAGGCACTGGGTACAGTACTTGCCAACGAAGAAGTTATTGACGGTAAAAGTGAGCGTGGAGGTCATCCGGTCGTTCGCAAGCCGATGCGTCAGTGGATTCTGAGAATTACTGAATACGCTGAACGTCTACTGGAAGATCTGGAAGAGCTGGATTGGTCCGAAAGTATCAAGGATATGCAGCGCAACTGGATCGGAAAATCAACAGGCGCAGAAGTGAACTTTGGAATTGAAGGTCATGATGCTAGCCTGACGGTGTTTACAACACGCCCAGATACACTGTTCGGAGCAAGCTACTGTGTATTGGCACCAGAGCATGAACTGGTAGATGCCATTACAACAGAAGCTCAGCGTGCAGCTATTGCAGAATATCGCGTTAAAGCTTCCCATAAGAGCGATCTTGAACGAACAGATTTGGCCAAAGAGAAGACTGGTGTCTTCACTGGTGCGTATGCAATCAATCCTGTGAATGGCGCTAAAGCGCCGATCTGGATTGCAGATTATGTACTTGCCGGATACGGAACGGGAGCGATCATGGCGGTTCCAGGTCACGATGCTCGCGATTGGGAATTTGCGAAACAATTCGGCCTGAATATCGTGGAAGTCGTTCAAGGTGGTAACGTTGAAGAAGAGGCTTATTCCGGAGATGGACCACATGTCAATTCTGAATTCTTGAATGGACTTATGAATGAAGAAGCGATTGCGAAGATGATTCCTTGGCTGGAAGAGAAAGGCATAGGTAAAGGAAAAGTTACTTATCGTCTGCGTGACTGGCTGTTCAGCCGTCAACGCTACTGGGGAGAGCCGATTCCGATTCTGCATCTGGAAGACGGTACAATGAAGACTGTTCCGGTTGATCAGCTGCCGCTCGTACTGCCTGATGTAGATGCGATCAAACCTTCGGGTACTGGGGAGTCTCCACTTGCGAATGTAACAGAGTGGGTAGAAACAATCGATCCAGAGACAGGTATGAAGGCTCGCCGTGAGACGAACACCATGCCGCAATGGGCGGGCAGCTGCTGGTACTACCTGCGTTATATTGATCCGAAAAACGATCNNAGCTGTGCTCCCCAGAGAAGCAAAAAGCATGGCTTCCAGTGGATCTGTACATTGGTGGAGCCGAGCATGCCGTACTTCACTTGCTCTATGCACGTTTCTGGCACAAAGTGCTTTATGATATCGGCGTAGTGGAAACGAAAGAGCCTTTCCATAAGCTGGTTAACCAAGGCATGATTCTTGGAAATAATAATGAAAAAATGAGTAAATCACGCGGAAATGTCATCAACCCTGATGAGATTGTTGAAGCTTTCGGTGCAGATACGCTTCGCGTGTATGAAATGTTTATGGGCCCTCTGGAGGCAACCAAGCCTTGGAATGAAAAGGGTGTTGAAGGGGTTCACCGTTTCTTGTCCCGTGTATGGCGTCTGTTCGTAAATGAGGAAGGTAAGCTCAATTCCAAAATCACAGCAGATGGCGGTACGGAAGAGTTCAAACGTACTTGGCACAAAACGATTAAGAAAGTCACTGAAGATTTCGAGCATCTGCGTTTCAATACGGCGATTAGTCAGTTGATGATTTTCATTAACGATGCTTACAAGCAAGAAACGTTGTCCCATGAAGCTGCTGAACACTTTGTACAATTGTTGTCACCACTGGCGCCGCATATTGCTGAAGAGCTGTGGCAACTGCTCGGTCATGAAGGAAGTATCAGCTACGTGGCTTGGCCAACTTATGATGAAGCATGGACAGTCGATGCTGAGGTTGAAATCGTTATTCAGGTTAATGGTAAAATCGTACAACGCGCATTGATTCCGCTGGATATGGGTCAGGAAGAAATGCAAGCTCATGCGCTGTCACTCCCTAATGTGAGTGCAGCTGTAGAAGGTAAAACCGTACGCAAGATTATTGCGGTTCCTGGCAAGCTTGTAAATATTGTAGTGGGTTAAGCGAAGAACGCAATTCTGCCCGCAGCATCGGAGAAATCCGTGCTGCGGGCTTTGTTGTTCTAACGCTCTTTAGGACCCTGATTAATAGTGTCATGTCCGAATAGTTCATCAAGCTTAATGACATCCTCATCATATTTATCATGCGTAGTCGTGATGAGGCGTTCAAATACACCTTCTAGACTGGTACGCAAGTGGTTTAGCGCTTCTGCGGTAATGCCCCCGCGAACAGCGACCCGATCTTGAAGTTCTTGGGGGGTAAACTCCCCTTCTGTCAGCAATTTGCCTGTTCCAAGCAGCATTTCACCAGCGAGTCGGCTGATTAATGTCTCTTCAATTCCGGTGGCCTCTACTGCTGCTTCAATCCAGCGCTCAATGAAATAGCTTAAGAACGCAGGTCCACAGCTGGAGAAATCAGAAGCGATTCGGGTATGTGCTTCTTGGATTTCCAAGGGAACACCTATGAAAGACAACAGCTGTAGCAGTACAAGCCTGTCTTCTTTATTAAGCCTGCTGCCAAATATGCACAGTGAAGTCCCACTTTTGACGCAGTGCGTGATGCTTGGGATGATCTTGGCAATCTTGGACGGCAAAGCGGATTCCAGATGATGCAATTGAACTGGACTTGTAATAGATACGACGATTTGCTCACTCCGGAGACATGAGCTGATCTCATCTGTTAAGGTTTTAAATTCAAGTGGCTTTACGCATAAAAAAACAATATCACTTCCTAACGCTGTATCCCTATTGCTTCCGCAAATGGAAATGCCGGTGTGACGCTTCTCAAGCTCCAGCAGCTTGTTCAGGCTGCGGTTGCTGGCAAGTACATCACACGGTTCTAGCGCTCCGGAAGAAAGAAAGGCGTCGATCAGCAGGCTGCCCATGCTGCCTGTTCCGATAAATCCTACTTTCACCTGTGGTTCCTCCTTTCTAGCGTTGCTTTTTACTAACTGACATGAATTCTCTTCGTTATATGTATGCAAGATAGCCTTGGACAAATGACAGGTTTTGTATGAATTATTAAAGGGGATTCCAAATAAAGGAATGTATGAAGATTCACAAAAAAGAATAGGACGAATTTTTCTGAGGAGGAGCGCATTTTGAATAAAGGGAGTATAGTGCTCGGAGTAGCTGTAGCTTTACTGGGTGGTGGGCTGCTATGGTCGTCAGGGAGTAAGGGGGATTCCGGCATTGCCGGATGGGAAACCTTGAATGCAAGCATGGAACAAGCGATTGGAGTCGCTGAGCCTGGTGAAACCTCAGCAGCAGAGGGCAGTGAGGGAAGTCAACAGACGAAGGATGATAAGCAAAGTGCTGGGAAAGATGCAGTTCGGACTGTAGCTGCTGGGAAGACTGATGCTTCTGGGAAGACTGATGCTTCTGGGAAGGCTGAAGACGCTCAGAAGGTTAAGGATGCTGCACAAACAGAACAAGTTGTCCAAACTCCAGTAGATGAAAAGGGTACGGCAGTCGCTGGACAGAATGCTGGGGGAGAGCGAACGGAGGCAGGAGGCCAAACGCCTGCTGGGGATAAATCAGTTGAGGCTGCAGGGGCGCTGGAAGTATCCGCATCAGTTGCTTCACAGGAAGGTAAAATCAATGTGAACACAGCGGGTGCTAAGGAACTGATGGATCTCCCAGGCATCGGAGAGAAGAAAGCTCAAGCTATGATCGATTACCGAAATCGCGAGGGGGCTTTTCGCAGCCTGTCTGATTTGGGGAAGGTAAAGGGAATAGGACCTAAAATGCTGGAGAAGTTAAAGCCGTTAGTAATATTCTGACGATAAAAAGGTATCGAAAGTGCTGTTGGATGTACTACAACCGTTGTCCTAGTGAAAACTTACGGGGATATGCTACAATAGTTAACAACTATTTAGAAGGATATGGAGATTGATTATGACTGCTACCTATCGCAAAGACTGGGATACTTATTTCATGGACATTGCCTGCATGGTCTCAACTCGTTCACGCTGCAATCGTCGACATGTAGGTGCTGTACTGGTACAAGGCAAGAAGCTACTTGGTACCGCGTACAACGGGGCGCCAATGGGCGTACCTGATTGCTCGGAGGCAGGTTGTATGCTTTCGGAGCAATATGAGATGGAGATCGTTGATGGCTTAGAGACTATGGTGAAGAAACAGCGCTGTATTCGCACGATTCATGCGGAACAGAATCTTTTGCTATTTACAGACCGGAGCGACCGGGAAGGAAGTACTGTCTACGTGACGGATGAACCTTGCTGGACATGCGCGAATATGCTGGCGAACAGTGGTATAGTGGAAATCGTGTATTACCGTCCTTACCGCAAGGATATGGAAAAGGTTGAAGCGATGATGGCTACCAAAGGCATCGTATTTCGCCAATTGGAAAATTATGAGCCGCCGAGTGAAACGATGATCAAAGTGTCGGAGTAGCTGTACTGTACAACATCAATTTAATAAGATGACTTGAGGAAGAACCTCTCGTGCGCTTTTATGGCGTATGTAGAGGTTCTTTTTTTGCGTAAATGAAAGGATCGATCAAAGAAGGACGCAAGAATAAGTAGCACGGTGTAGCTCAAAGATGCTGTTGGTTTGATGGTTGACTAAGCAGTAATGATAACCGGTGAATAAACCTGCAAAAGTACATCTTTTACTGATACGAGGAGGGAAAAAACAAGAATTCCTGCAAATCTGCAGTTATTTTTGGTAGGCAGCGCTCCGAATTAAGGGGGCCTCACCGTATTTGCAGTTTTTGGACTTCATGAAGAGGATATCTGTTCAAAAAGCTGCACATTGGCAGGCTTTCTCTAGTCCGGCGAAAGGTACGCAGCGAAAAGTATGGATGAATAAAAGGGAATAACATTCGCATTGTGGGATATGAGCCGAGGCTCATGAAAGATTTTTTTTATCCAGTATTGATAAAGGGGGGATGGGAGCGTGAAGGAAAGACCTTTGTTAAGCTTTACGGTATGCTGGGTGGCTGGAAGCGCAGCGGCTTGCTTATGCTCAGGGAGCGGACTGCTGCTCACGTGGGCTGGATTAATATTTTTACTGGTGAGTCTGATGGTGTGGGGAACAGTGAGCTGGAAATACATAGCCGTGTTGTGTTTGTCTATTTCGTTAGCAACTGGATATTGGGAGTGGAACGAAGCTCGTAACATTAGTGGAATTCCTGAAGCACTGGGTGGCACGATTGCAGAACTGAATGAGAGTTCCGTGGAAGCAAGAGGTACGATCGTTTCCGTGGTGGAACGGGATGGAGATCGGGTTGATTTTATAATGAAGCTCTCACATATGAATCTACTTGCAGAGGATGATGAGAAAGTATCTGATCCTATGGATGAACAAGATAAAAGGGGGCAGGGGGAGTTAATCGCAGTGCAGATCAAACTTTTGGCCGAGCAAGAAATTGCTATCGCAGGGAAGTGGCGAAGAGGGGATGAGGTTCTGCTTAGTGGTGTGCTGGAAGAGCCAGCAGTAGCGCGTAATTTTGGAGGCTTCGATTATCGTGCTTATTTACATACGAAGAAGATTCAATGGCTTTTGAAGGGACAGGGAGCGGAAAATGTGAGGGTAACCGTTCCAGATTCATGGAGTCCGTTAATGATTTTTCGCTTAAATGACAGCGCGCGGATGGTCCTTGGGGCAGAACTGGATCAACTTTTTCAAGAACGTCACTCTGGGTATATGAAGGGCTTAATCATTGGGATGCAGGATGATCTCGATCCGGATACCTTTAAGCAGTTCTCTCAGCTTGGTTTGACGCATATTCTTGCTATTTCAGGTATGCATGTAGCTGTGTATGTAGGAGTTCTTTTATTTCTGTTCAGGCACTTACGCCTGACAAAAGAGACCGCACTAACGCTAACTTTCATACTCGTTCCGGTATACGTCCTCTTGTCTGGTGCGGGTCCGTCCATTGTGCGTGCGGGGTTGATGAGTATGATTGCCTTGCTCGCTGCACGAGTTGGGATGCTGAAGGATGGACTGAATATTTTGGCGGCATCGGCACTGGTTATGTTGATCTGGAATCCTTATATGCTGCTCAGTGTCAGCTTCCAGCTGTCTTTTCTGGTGACCCTAGGCTTGATGGTCTACGTTCCGCTTATGAATCCTCTTTTGAGCATACTGCCACGCTGGCTTAAAGGTGCCGTCTCTGTGACTTTAGTAGCCCAGTTGGTTTCGTTTCCGCTGACAATTTATTATTTTAATCAGTTTTCTCTATTGTCCTTTGTCGCCAATTTGGTCTTTGTGCCTTTTATTACTTTTGTAGTATTGCCGCTAGGGACACTTGCGCTACTGCTTGGACGACTGTGGGAAGATGCCGCAAAAGTACTGGCACATGTTACGGAGCTGCTGAATAACTTTACTTTCTACGCAGTGGAGTGGATCAATGAATTTACTGGTGGAGTACTGATTTGGGGCTCGCCCTCACTGCTGTGGATCGGGGTGTACTATGTTTTGTTGTACGGTGTGCTGAATGTTGCCAAGTTAAGAAAGGAAGCTCGTTCTGCACCGCAGTATATGGAGGACGAGACGAGGCCATTAGCGGAGGTGGGTTTACCAGTGAATAATTATGGTGAGCATGGGAGATCGGTGAACGCACAGTTTGCTTTTGGTGCTTCCATGGTTGGACGCTGGAGCGGAGTGATTATTCTACTATCGGCAGTGGGATTGGGGTTATTGCTGTATAAGGGGTATCAGTCGGATGGTCAGGCAGGAAGAGGAACGATTAGTTATCTGGATATCGGACAAGGCGACAGTATTCTCATAACTACACCGAGCGGAGCACATATTTTAGTGGATGGAGGTGGAACCTTAAACTTTGGTCAAAAAGAAGAGTGGCGCGTTCGCCGAAGTCCATTCGAGGTAGGAGCTAAAGTGCTGGTGCCACTGCTGAAAAAACGTGGTATCCACCGTTTAGATGCGATTATTTTGACACATGGAGATCAGGATCATGCTGGAGGACTCCAAGCCGTATTGGAAGAGATTCCAGTTTCGGCGTTGCTTTTTAATGGGACGCTAGTTGATCGCGAGTTTTATATGGGGATGTTGAGGACTGCACTAGAGAGGGATGTTCAGCTGTATGCTGTGCATCAAGGAATGACCCTTTCCCCGGATGACAAGACGGAGCTGTCCTTTTTGTGGCCGGAGGGAAGGGATGGAAAAGCGGCGGGGACTCCACCGTTGGTTGGTATCCCTCTACTGGAAGAGCAGAACCACGACTCGGTAGCTTTTCGCTTAGAAATGAATGGCAGGAACTTTCTATTCACGGGAGATATGGATCTGGAAGCCGAGGAGGAGATTGTACAGCTAGCCCGGCAGAAGGGCATCAGCGCTGGACCTGCTATTGATGTGCTAAAGGTGGCTCACCATGGGAGCAAGACATCCACTGGCGAAGCTTGGTTAGAATTCTGGCAGCCTGCAGCAGCGGTAATTTCTGCGGGTGTTAATAATCTGTATGGTCATCCGAAAGCTGAGGTGTTGGAGCGATTGCAAGAAAACTATGCAGCTATCTTCCGGACGGACCAGCAGGGGGAGATACAGACGCGGGTACGGCCAGATCGGATTGAAGTGCGGTATAAGTTGGGGAGTAAGAGATAGGAAAAGGTAGTTAGATAAGAAGATAGGATGGATAGAAGGATAGAAATAAATTAGGGGAATGACAGAGTATTGAGGAAGAGGGGGAGGGGATGTGCGTAGCGCCTCTCATTGCACTTTGTGCACGCCTGTTGATTAGCTAAATTATGGAAACGTGAGATCATTAGCTAAAAAGGTTATCCATTCCACGGGTAAGAGTTGCAACGTAAATAAGCGATCAAAATCAGCAAATGTCAATTTTGCGCTCCAATGCACCATCGCATTTCCTTGATCAAACAGGAACTTCAGTAACACGTAAACAAGCAAGGCGGTATAGAGCTGTCCATACACGGCATTTGGCGTCGTCCCAAATAAGGTAGGGATGTTCAAGTGTTGCTTAATCCAACGAAAAAACACCTCTATCTGCCACCGTTACTTGTAGATTTCCGCAATTCGCTCGGCGGAATGCCAGTGCAAATTCGTAGCGAGAATCACCGGATTTCCTTGCGGATCTTTCAGAATCACGACACGGAAACGGTGCTTGGAAAGTCGGTGATTCTTTCCTAACTTACAGGTGAAATCGCGTTCGAGCGATCCTGTGAACGGTTCGATTCGTTCTCTGGGTACGGGAATTTGAAAGTGTGTATTATCCCGAAGCCGAATGACAAAAGATTGGTGCTGTTCCAGATAGTCATCGAATCGCTTGTGGCTGCCGTACGCTCGATCGGCTACTACAATAAAACGCTTGTCAATCACGTCGGGACTGCTTTTAAAATCATGGGAATTCCCTGTTGTTTCGATCACTTTGTGGAGTCGACCTTCATCGGCCACCAACGAAACATGCAATTTGATTCCCGCTCGTTCGCCTTTAAGTGGAGCCCAAGGAAGTCGTTCTTTACCCACGGTAATTTTGGTGGAATCCACGAGAAGTAACGCTTTGGGAATGCCTAAATGTCTTCGGGTAGATCGATTACAACAGCGTATCATGAGGTTCGGCAACTGTTTAAAAAGCTCGAAAGGAACATCCTTCGCTTTTTTAGAGAGCGTGGAATGGTCCACCGGTCTGAAGCCACCCAAACCCATTCGTGCTTCACCATCCCGATACCCAGCCCATTGCTGGAACGAAGCTTCTGCCAAGAACAAAAAGAGGTCGTAGACAGTGAATTTCCGCGCTACATCGACATATTCAAGTTCTTGAAGAAGAAGCAAGATTTTCTCTTTGGGAATCACCGATTGCAGAATGTTCGAGATTGAAGTAGACTTTTTCATGAGGTCGCCTCGTTTCGGATGTTTGTAGGGGTACAAACACTTTAACGAATGGGCGGCCTTTTTTCTACCTTTTTTTAGCTAATCAACAGGCGTA
>DJUJ01000156.1:10662-10948 GCA_002438345.1 Paenibacillus sp. UBA6285 | reverse complement strand
TCTAAACTCCAAAAGCGTCCTGAGCTGCCATCACTAGCCTGGGACGTGTTTTTATTTGTAAAAAGATTTCTTTCGATTTTATAAATAACATTGGTACAACAAAAGCCAAATAAGCTGCCCCGGCTCATCACCGAAAGTAGCTTATTGGTTAGGGATTTATTAAGTGTCTAGAAAACGGTGTCTTAAGAATTACTAAGTGCACTATTTTCTGATAATATGAAATCTAATTATAGCCCTGCCTTCGCAACTTCAATATCGACAAGCTCTTTCATATAACGAAGTAAAT
>DJUJ01000156.1:4858-10583 GCA_002438345.1 Paenibacillus sp. UBA6285 | reverse complement strand
ATAGTGGTCTGGATGAAGCCCATCTTCTCACCTACATCATGGCGTTTACCTTCAAAGTCATAAGCAATAATCCGCTCCACTTCGCTTAAACGGGAGATGGCATCCGTCAGCTGAATTTCTCCACCAACACCCACCTGCTGTTCGCCAAGCATATCAAAGATACGTGGAGTTAAGATGTACCGTCCTAGAATCGCTAGATTAGAAGGAGCATCATCTCTCTTCGGCTTCTCTACTAGGCGGTTGGCCTTATAGACCCGTTCAGCCAGTTCAGTTCCATCCACCAATCCATAGCGAGAAACTTCTTCCCAAGGTACAGGTTGGACTCCTACAATGGAGGATTTATACTGTTCATATACTTCCATCATCTGCTTGAGACAGGGTTTATCCGACTCAACAATATCATCACCTAGCAGAACAGCAAAAGGCTCATTTNNTCGCATGTCCAAGACCCCTTGGTTCTTTTTGGCGAATGTAATGGATATCAGCCATTTCGGAGGATTTGCGAACGGATTCAAGAAGTTCCCACTTCTGCTTCTCAGCTAAGTTAAATTCCAGTTCAAACGAATTATCAAAGTGGTCTTCAATCGCACGTTTCCCTTTCCCCGTCACGATAATAATATCCTCGATTCCGGAAGCAACTGCTTCTTCGACAATATATTGGATCGTCGGTTTATCTACTATCGGTAGCATTTCTTTAGGCATTGCTTTGGTTGCAGGCAAAAAACGGGTACCAAGACCTGCGGCAGGGATAATGGCTTTACGGATCTTCATCACATTAACTCCTTCTGTCGGTTACTCTTCCACCTTAATTACTCTGTACAGTAAAATCGCATATTTCCTTCAATTATAGCAGTTATACCAGCGTGATGTCAGAGAGTTTGTTATATTTGTATATCAATTCCAATCAAACCCTCGCTATATACTATCTACTATATGCAAGTTACAAAGAGGACGAGATGATATCTATAAAAAAGGGCCAAGCAACACCAGAGTACCCTCCGGTAGTCACTTAGCCCTATTTCTTTAACCCTTATTACTTCGCGTTCACCAATTGCCCACGCGTAACACCCAGCTGGTTGGTAGCCTTCAAGCTCTTCCATACCTGAGTACCAGAGATTTCTCCACGCAGTGCACGACTATAGAGGCTAATTACCTCAGCCACTTGCTCTGGTGTCTCTTCCAGGAACTCCACACGGTACGAGGATACACCTAGATCACGGAAATTGTTCAAGTACTCCGCGCCGGACTGTTCGACAGCGTTATATACGGTATTACGGCAGCCTTCATCCACACGAACTGGATGTGACATTCCAATACGGTCTTGCAAAGAAGCACGGTGATCTTCGCATGGGCGTCCACAGTTCGTAAAGTCTGTGCCTTCACTCATGAAGGTACAGTATACACAATGCTCTGTGTGGAACATCGGCAAATGCTGATGAATAACGATCTCCATACGAGAAGTATCACTGTGTTCCAGCAGATCTACCATCTGTTGGATGTTCAGATCATAGGACGGCGTAACAACGTCACAGCCTGCTTCAAGGAACAGATCCACTGCCTTATGATTGGCAATATTCAATGAGAAATCGCCGATCAGGCGTGGATGCACAGCATCAGGCTGCTCCTGGCGGCGGCGCAGATAATAATACAGCGCGCCGGTGTTGCGTACTAACACGGCATCAGGCTGCAGACGCAGGATATTGGCGTGGTAGCCGTTCTCGCCCGGCATATGAATGCGCGGCGTGGCCAGCGCAATGCTGGCCCCTGCAGCCCGTACCGCATCTACCGCGGCCGGGAACTGCTTGATAAACTCGAAGTCGGCGTAGATGTTTCTCACGCCGGCCTCGAGCGCAGCCTGCACCTGCGGCAGGCTGCGGCACAGCGCGGTGAGCTCCGCTTCACCACCGCGCCCAGGAGCGACGCCCCTGCGGGTAGCGTCGCCGTAGACCTCGATCGCCCGTTTCACGTAAACGGGCGGTTTCGGACNNGCTCGCCCGCAAGCAGCTCCACCGCTTGGCGGCGGATGCTGTTCAGCTCGCGCATAGGGACGATCACGTCGCCTTGCAGATGCGACTCTAGCGCGTCAAGCTGGAACACGGTCCCACCCAGGCGGCCGAATTGTTCTTCCAGCAGCGCGGCATCCATCGGACGCTTTTGCGCTGTTTCCAGCGCGAGCTCCGAGTCCACACGGACGGTAACGTTCTTCTGAACGTCTGTCCACCATGTGGTCAGCTTCTCGCCTACGCAGCCCTGCACTCGCACATGTACCGGGAATACCCGGTACGGCTTCTCCGTTTCATAAGTCTGACGCAGCGCCTTATCTAGCGCAGGGTCATTCGTCTTCCAAATGCGGTCACCGACATTTAGACGACGAAGATCCACATCATTACGACCCGCTACGATGTCGATGATCCAGCCTTCTCCGGCTTCGCCTTCGAGCTTCACGCCTT
Source organism: Paenibacillus sp. UBA6285 (assembly GCA_002438345.1). GTDB lineage: Bacteria > Bacillota > Bacilli > Paenibacillales > Paenibacillaceae > Paenibacillus_AQ. The sequence continues at coordinate 8,133 of DJUJ01000156.1, read as the reverse complement.
TACGACGAAGATCGTATACGCGTCCACCTTCTTCTTTTTTCGTCGGATCCCCTGCATCAAACACGATTCCGTCTCCCCGCTTAAGCGGTGCATGAATACGGCAGACAACGCCATCACGAAGTATTTGTTCAACTGTTCCGAGATACACACCACGGCTTTTCGGAAAAGTCCCATCTACCAGCTTTTTATTGTTCGTTCCATCTAGGAAACCATGCGTGAAACCGCGGGAGAAGCTCTGTTGCAGCTCGCGCACTTCTTCCTTCGACGGTTTGGACAGATNNGATCCCCATCAAAATACCGATCAATTGCCTTACGGTACTTACTAACCACATTCGCAACGTATTCTGGACTTTTGAGGCGCCCTTCGATTTTGAAAGAAGTTACGCTCGCCTCGATCAGCTCAGGCATAAGATCAATAGCTGCCAAATCCTTAGGGGAGAGCAAATAAGTCACATCTCCCATAGGTTTAACTTCACCATCCACCATCAGATCATAAGGTAGACGGCAAGCTTGAGCGCATTCTCCGCGGTTGGCGGAACGTCCGCCCCACATCTCCGAAGTCAGACATTGACCCGAATAAGAGACACACAGAGCTCCGTGCACGAATACCTCCATCGGCAGACGGGCTTGCTCCCCAATCGTCTTAATTTGCTTCAGATTGTTCTCGCGACCCAATACCACACGTTCTAAACTGAAAGGCTTAGTAAACTCAACTGCTTCCGGTGAAGTAATCGTCATCTGTGTCGAACCATGAATCGGGAAATCCGGTGAGATTTCGCGGATCATTTTGACCAAACCTAAATCCTGTACAATCACCGCGTCCACGCCAGCATCAACACAAGCGTCAATCAGTTCTTTTGCATCGGACAATTCATTTTCAAATACAAGTATATTAAAGGTCAGAAAGCCCTTCACACCATAGCTGTGCAAAAACGCCATAATTTCCGGCAGCTCGTCCATGCGAAAGTTGTTCGCTCTCGCCCGTGCATTAAACTTCTCTACGCCAAAAAAGATAGCATCCGCTCCGTTCGCTACCGCCGCACGCATGCAGTCCCAATCACCCGCAGGTGCCAACAGCTCCACGTCTTCTCTGCGCATTTGTTGCTCTTTCATTTATATCCTCCCAAACCGCCATTTGGCGGGTCATTTCTAGTTGATTAACTTGTTAATTGTATCAAATATCACATCTCAGCGCCATGTGTTTACCAACATTTATATAGTACAATGTGCAGATTGCTATCAATAATCTGGTTCAAAACAGATAAATATCTTCACTTTAAAATGAAACTGTCTTTTTTCTAGTTCTGGACTGGTCGTGGCTATAGAGAATATTTGGACTTTCAGTTGCTCCTGTCTGCATCTGGATTGGTCTGGATTGGTCTGGATTAGTCCGCCTCTCCCCAAAATATTGCAGAAACTACATCTTTACCCCACTATACAATGCTCCATCAACTAAATGTTGTACATAAAGCATCAATTTCAAACTCTTGCATCTATAAGTATCCAAAAAAGTTGCACTACGGACAACAATTCGCTAGAATTGCCGTAACATCCAATAAAATGTTGCATCAAATACACTAATCTTACCCTTAACTATTCACAGGATGCCCGCCTAGTATAACATTGACCAAGAATCTCCTAGAACTAAAACAACCCCTCCGACAATCCTTCTACCGGCTCATAGTAACAAATATATGCATTTTTAATAATCGGGCGCAGGAGCCCCTTGTCCACTAAGCTCTGCAACCACTTACGAGCAGTACGGAAATTTACATTATAATGATTCATAACGTCTTTGGGACGAATCCCTTTCCCCAAATTCCATGCTAAGCGTGTAACTTCTCTCTCTAAAGGAGAAATAGAATTCACTGAGCTTTTTCTGATTAAGGAGGGCCCGATAACCATTTGTAGTAGCATTCGGCAAATCTCCGGGCGGTTCTGCACATCATCGAATGAAAAATGTATGATTTTCCATCCCATTCCAGTTAAAAAGGTGTCTCGGTTCAAAGAATAACTAAATCTTTCGCGATCCATATCTTTAACATGACTCTGAAATCCGTCGCATTCTAGTCCAAAACGTCCGAATGGTGGGAGGAAGGCCACATCAAGAAACTGTGACTTGCGATTCCAATCATACACCTCATATTCCGGATGCAAATTGTCCAAATTTCCGAATAACGGCCACCAGACATTTTTAAGTAATAGTTTTTCAGCATATTGATGCCCTCTAAGTAATCGTCCTCTCCGCTCCCCCGTTCTGAGCCTTAAATGCCCCTCTAGTAGTAGCCGATGTTCATTCTCAAAATCCAAGCTCATCATTTAATTACCTCCCCTTCGCATAAAAAAAAGAACGCCCCAAGCCAAATCGGCAACTAGGACGTTCTTCGTCTGATTAAATTATACTCATATATAGGTTAATCAGCCACGATTTCCTTATATTTCACTTCAACCGCCTTAAATCTTGCATAACACCTCTCACTACTCACCCGTAAACCGAAACGACTGCACAGTCTTTTCCAACAGCGCTAGCTGTTCTGCAGTAGCATTGGCATCATTCAGCGTAAGAGTAATCGTGTAGATCACCTCATTTTTGCCAAAAACAACTTGCTTGCTGCGGAGAGGAACACCATTCTTAATTTGTTGCACAGTAATGATCGTAGCAGGAACGCCCGCAAAGGTAGACTCCACTATACTTTCAACGTGAGGACCTTTCGGATCATTATTTTTATTCTGATAAGATTCTTTGAGTATATTAACCGCATAATCCACCGAACCCTCGGGTTTCAAGTTGATCTGGAAGCGTCCTCCGATGAATCGATAGTCCACCGACTGTGTCTCGAATACATCCTGATAAGGCGTCCATAAACGCGGAATGTCGATGGCATAGCCGTATCTTTTGGATACTTTGGTTACTGATTTATTTTTGAGCGTCTTATAATCATCGCTTGCGAGTCGCCCGAAGTTCTCCTTCATGTGATCAAAATCAATATCAATAGAGGATATAATGGCTTTAAATTTGCTCTTATCGCCTTCTTGTCCAGGAGGTGTCACATATTCAAAATAGTAGCGGTACCCGTTCTTGAGCACCAGTACCTGATATTCTGTCGTCCATCCGTTGCCGAAATTCAACTGTGTCTCAATTATTTGTGCAGGTACACCGGAGATTTCAGACTTCATGCTGTCCTTAATGACATAAGCGTCCTCTACAAAGTTCTCTCGCGTTTTCATCTTCAAGTCTTCTGCCCAGCTCTCTAGTGTAGAACCAGCAGGTGCCG
>DJUJ01000156.1:0-4647 GCA_002438345.1 Paenibacillus sp. UBA6285 | reverse complement strand
ACTCCCGATCTAAAATCAGCTCATTGCCTTCCTCGACTTCCCGGACTAGTTGTTCTAAAAGTCCATCTGCATCCACCGAAACCGCCTGATCACTTACATGGATCTCCAAATAATAAAGATTATCCGCACTAGAAAAAGTAGCCACACTCTCATCTCCACCGCTATTTCCAGCAATCAGCCCAGACGGATAATTCAGTGTCCATTGAAAGTAGCTATTCCCAATAAGAGTCTTACCTACATCGCTATCAATACCAGTGCCCACTGGCACATCTCCATCATTGTCTGCAGGAACTAGGGTAATGATTAGCTCACCGCCGTTACCTTGGGAGAGGGTTGCACCCAGTATACTCGCCATATAACGCAGCGGCACCATCAGCACACCTGAAACCATCCGAGGCGCAGAGCTAAGTTTAACTTCAGTCCCATCCTTCCAGGCGCTAGTGCTACCAATCGTCATCAACCCTGTGTGAGAGCCGTACGTTATTTTCACTATATCATTTCCCTCTAAGGAAACCGTGCTGCCAAATGTTTTTTTAAAAACCCCAAGTGGTACCATAACCGTTCCGTTCTCCACATAAGGCCGCTCGATAGCCACCTTCTTCCCATTCACCGTAGCTGAAGTACTGCCAACTTTAAGACTCAACTGTAGCTTGTCTGCTTCTGCTGCCCGTGCTGTTTGAATGGGTAATATAGAGAATAGCAGTAATAAGGCCAGCATACCGTACAATCCTTGTTTTAAAACTTTAAAGCCCATATCCCGTCCCCCTCTCGAGTTTCCTGATCACTCTTCCGTGTGCTCGTCCCCAGCTGTTCCTGAACCCTCTTCACTTAGCAGGGGATCCCCCTGAGTGAGCACGAGCTTACGAATTACGATATCCCCATCACTTTGCATAACCAGTCGTACCGTCGTACCTGGAGAATAGCTTTTGAACAATTCATTTATATCGACTAATGAGACCACACGGTGGCCGTCAATGCTGTACAGTACATCATCTTCGGCAATACCTGCCTTGAGCGCTTCAGTAGAAACCACCTTGGTTACGGTCAGTGGGTCCAACGTTGGCAATCCTACAATCGTAGACCAACTCGGCTCTAGTTCTAGCCCTAGACTCGGGTGTTTTACTTCACCGAACTTAAAAAGCTGATTCATAATATACTGCACCGTATCTGCCGGAATTGAGAAACCCATATTCTCCACACCCACCGCTGAGTATTTCAGGCTGTTTAGTCCGAGCACCTCACCCTTCATATTCACTAGCGGCCCCCCGCTATTTCCGGGATTAATGGCTGTGTCACTTTGAATAAGGCGATAAGCCGCATCTACCTCACGGTTAAGGCCACTTATGACCCCTACCGTCGCTGAATTCCTTAGAGAAAAACTAATCGGTGTTCCGATGGCGATCACTTTCTCACCAACTACTGTTTTGCCCGTCGATTGAATAAACTTTGCAGGTTTAAGCGAGGTGGCATTGATTTTGATCAGCGCAAGGTCACTAACTTCATCCAGATACGTTTCTTTAATGCTGTAAGTTTTGGAGTCCGAAGTCACCACCAATGCATTCTCCAGATCCTTGATGACATGAGCATTGGTTACGATCCATCCATTCGATTTCACAATAATGCCAGAACCATGCGTCAGATTATACCGATCATCCGGACCACTGTTCCCGCCACTATCGTCTTTGCCGATAATGCCAACTACGGAAGGGGTGATACTTTTAATAATCCCTGGTACGGCGTCTTCTGCCGCTGTTGAATTTTTAACTTTGTTTTTTGGGGTTGTCGTCGCCGTGCTCACCATCTTAGTCGTACTTCCAAATGCAAAAACCGACTCACTCCATACTCCTGACAGCAGCACACCGAATAGCAGTAGGCCCAGTCCTTTCTTCACCAGCTTCTCCCCAATCCTCATCAACCTTCACCAGACCCTCTCTCTGCCCATGGATAAATTTTACATTATATAATTTGAAAAAAGACGCCTTCAATGCGCCCACGGCGTTAAAGGAGTCTTTTGGTGCAAAGCTGTTCAATTTAGTTCTTTCGTTAACTCAACCAATGCATCACCATGGCATAGTCAGAGATCACAAAGACCAGCAAACTAACTGCTCCGAAACCAATGGCGAACTTGTTCTTCTGGGGAGCTCTCAATAACCGAACGACTCCAACCAAAATTAGGATAGTGAATAAAATCATAAAAACATCAAAGGTATGAAATTTAGACGGTCCTTGCGCGGCAACTTCTGCAAGTAGCATTACCTTACCTCCTCAAAAATGTTGTCAAGCAAGATCCAGTATTCCCCATATCCTCTTCTATGTTATCGCTACCATTTGGGCGATGCAATAGGTTTTGTAGAAAAATTATGTATTTGTCGTAAAAAATATATTTTTCCCCTGCAAAATCGTATGAATTGATGATTTTGTTTATTGACGTGTGCTGTTTCGATCATCGATTCAATTTGCTGCTATTAGGGATTTCCTCCGTAAAAAACATGAGAACACCCTTGTTATGAATGAATTCCCCCGATAAATAGGGAGGGTTTCCCCAATCTAGTAACTCAAACGTTTGATAGAGCTAAATGTTTAAAAAGTGTTTATTTATTTTTCAAAGAACCATTGCACCCACTGTTATTCTATTACCCATTAAGCATACCTACAGCAACAGCATGCTCCTCATTAAATCTTACGACGGACATGCCCTACATATGCCTATTCCGTCTATTATTTAGTTTTCTTTTTATAGGAGTCGTATAACTTTTACTAGAAAACTCACATCAGTTCTGATGTCCAAGAGATCTTTTTCGCACGATTTTCGAACACCACACCATAAATGCTTTGACTCCATGCTAGAAGTTGCTTTTGAGCTTAAAGTTACTCATCCGCTTGGATTTACCGGTGCCCACCAACAATTATATCTATCAATTGTTTTCCCAAAATAATGATTACGGACAATAAATAATAAAGACCACAGCGAAATGCCGTGGCCTTTATTATTTATTAGCTATACTATCCACTATATATCTTAGGTGGTTTCCGCCGTCTCAAGCATAAGCGCTTCGGTCCGCTCCGTATCACGAATCAGAACCGGCTTCAGATACTTGCCAGTGTAAGACTCCGTAACGGTAATGATCTTCTCTGGTGTTCCTGTTGCCAGTATGGTTCCGCCACCACTGCCGCCTTCAGGTCCCATATCGATGATATAATCCGCAGTCTTTATAACATCCAGATTATGTTCAATAACAAGGACCGATTCTCCGGAATCCACCAAGCGGTGCAATACCTCTAGTAAACGACCAATATCATCCACATGTAGACCTGTCGTAGGCTCATCTAAAATATATAGCGTTTTACCCGTACTACGACGGTATAGCTCGGAAGCCAATTTCACCCGCTGTGCTTCACCACCGGATAATGTCGTGCCTGGCTGACCGATCTTAATGTAACCAAGCCCTACATCCATCAGCGTTTGCATTTTACGATGAATACGCGGGATATTCACGAAGAACTCTGTAGCATCCTCTACCGTCATCTCCAGCACGTCGGAAATATTTTTCCCTTTATACTTCACTTCTAATGTTTCCCGGTTATAGCGTTTGCCCTTACATATTTCGCAAGGAACGTATACATCCGGTAGGAAGTGCATCTCAATCTTGATAATCCCGTCTCCCCGGCAAGCTTCGCAGCGTCCACCTTTTACGTTAAAGCTGAACCGGCCCTTTTGGAATCCGCGTACCTTAGCCTCATTCGTCTTGGAGAACAGATCACGAATATCGTCAAACACACCCGTATAAGTCGCTGGGTTAGAGCGCGGTGTACGACCAATCGGACTCTGATCGATGTCGATCACTTTGTCGAAGTGCTCCAGCCCCGCCACTTCGCGGTAAGGTGCCGGTTCGGCGATGGTCGCGACATTCAGCGCTCGCTGGGCAATCGGGAACAGCGTATCGTTGATCAGGGTCGATTTACCCGAGCCGGAAACACCGGTAATGCAGGTGAAAAGCCCGACCGGCAGCGTCAGCGTGACATCTTTGAGGTTGTTGCCGCGTGCGCCGGTAATCTTCAGCACTTTGGCCGGATCGCCTTTGACGCGTTCCTCTGGCACCGTAATACCCCGCTTGCCGCTCAGGAACTGGCCCGTCAGTGACGCGTCTTCCGCCATAATCTGATCGACGGTACCTTCAGCCACCACCTGTCCGCCATGGACGCCTGCACCCGGACCGATGTCGATGACATGATCAGCGGCACGAATCGCATCTTCATCATGCTCAACTACGATCACGGTGTTACCGAGGNNTCATCATGCTCCACCACAATCACGGTGTTGCCGAGATCGCGCAGGTGGATCAGGGTGCTGAGCAGACGCTCGTTGTCGCGCTGATGCAGGCCGATAGAAGGCTCATCCAGCACATACATGACACCGACCAGGCCGGCACCAATCTGGCTGGCCAGACGGATACGCTGCGCTTCTCCACCGGAAAGGGTCTCGGCGGAACGGGACATCGAGAGATAGTTCAGGCCGACGTTGACCAGGAAGCTCAGGCGATCGCCAATCTCTTTCAGAATCTTCTCGGCGATCTGCGCGCGCTGGCCGCTGAGTTTCATGTTTTCAAAGAAGGACATCGCATGGCCGATGCTCATCTCAGAGATGGT
>DJUJ01000209.1 GCA_002438345.1 Paenibacillus sp. UBA6285 | reverse complement strand
GAATTAATCAATTCCTATTTCAGGAAAATGCTCGAAATTCCGCTCTGTGATAAACTCTCGCAGGGCGGTTTGCTGTTCATCTGGATGGACATACTTGTTCTGCCCCCAGCCCAATATAAGCATGGCAAACATGTGCAACTCTTCTGCAAGTTCCTTTGAAGGACTTGCCAAGGTGCGTTAGTAACATGTATCATTGTTAGAGCAAGGTTTGGCCCGGCGCCATGCTCATTATAGAAAAGAGGTAAAGTTTAATGCCAACACCCAGCATGGAGGATTATTTGGAGCGCATATACAAGCTTATAGATGAGAAAGGTTATGCGCGGGTCTCGGATATTGCCGAGGGACTGGAAGTACACCCCTCATCTGTGACCAAGATGATCCAAAAACTGGATAAGGACGAATATCTCATCTATGAGAAATATCGTGGGCTTGTCCTAACCAACAAAGGGAAAAAAGTAGGGAAACGTCTTGTTGATCGTCATCAACTATTGGAGGAATTCCTCGGATTGATCGGAGTACAGCAGGNNAATATATTTATAATGATGTTGAAGGAATCGAGCATCACTTAAGTTGGGATTCGATTACGCGGATTGAAACGTTGGTAGAATATTTCCGCCGCGACGAAGAACGTATACAGACTTTATATGCGATTCACAATGAACTGGCAAGCGATTCTTAAAATGTTTTTTCCCGAAACGGATACTGCCCTAAAAGTTATGCGCAGCAAGGCTTTCGTGAGCATAATCAGTGGATAGTATAGCCGTTTCTATTTTGTTTAGTGCAACCTTTCCCAGTTTTTAGCGTCAAAACGGATACAGTCCTTTTTAAAATATAAGAGAGTATGAGTTTTTTTCGATACTTCTTATATTTCTTGCAGAGACAGATACCGCCTTTTTAGAAGGAGGCATTCTCTCATCTGCATGGAGGATTTATCCGTTTTTTCTTTTTTGGGATACATATTTTTTAGATTTGGGGAGGAATTATGAATTATCGTAAATGGATGTTGGGCTTGTTAGTACTTATGTTGTTTCTGCCTTTATGGTCTCCTGGTGCACGTGCGGCAGCGTTGCAAATTACCATTGAACTGGATGGAGAGGCGCTGGTTAGTGATGTGCCCCCGTATATCACAGCCTCCAATGTAACGATGGTGCCAATTAGTGTGATCAGTAAAGGATTAAATGCCGGCGTAGTTTGGAATCAAAATAGTAAGACAGTTACGATCACTCAAGGAGATACGGTCCTTAAGCTGACTAGTGGCCAGAAAAATGCGTTAGTAAACGATGCTTCCGTAGCACTGGACACTTCAGTCCAGATCAAACAGGGGCGGGTAATGGTGCCGATTCGTTTTGTAAGTGAACAATTGGGATTGCAGGTGTTATGGGATCAGGTCAACAAGCATATTTCCTTATTATCAAACACTGAGCCGCCACAATCTGTCGATCCGGAAACACCAACGACGCCAACCTTGCCAACGATACCTACTATCCCTGGTGGATCGACTAGTAAGGAAATGAAGGGAGCCTGGATCTCCACAGTGTTTAATCTGGACTGGCCTTCAGTGTCTTCGGCGGGTAATGAAGCGAAACAAAAGCAGGAGTTTGATAATCTGTTAGACAAGCTAAAGGCAGTTGGTTTTAATGCTGTATTTGTTCAGGTTAGACCTTCAGCAGACAGCCTATATCCATCTACTTTAGTTCCTTGGTCTAAGGTATTGACGGGTACACAGGGGAAGAATCCGGGATATGATCCACTAAGCTATATGGTTAGTGCTGCTCATTCACGCGGCATGCAGTTTCATGCTTGGTTCAACCCATTCCGCGCAACAACAGATGCTTCCACATCAGCTTTAGCTAGTAACCATGTGGCAAAAGCACATCCAGAATGGATTGTGAATGCCGATGGTAAGAAATACATTAATCCAGGTATTCCGGAGGCTCGCCAACATATCATCGACACGGTGATGGAAGTTGTTAAAGGTTACGATATAGATGGCGTCCATTTGGATGATTACTTTTATCCTTCAAATGTTTCTTTTGCCGATGATGCTGCTTATACGACCTACAATACGAAAAACCTTTCTAAAGCCGATTGGCGTCGAGATAATATTAATGAATTTGTCCGTCAGTTGGGAGAACAGATTCATANNGGGGTGAAACCGAAGGCTTCTTATGGAATCAGTCCTTTTGGAGTATGGCGCAATGTTAAAAATGATAGTACGGGTTCGGACACTAGTGCAGGAGTTTCTGCTTATGACAGCATGTATGCGGATGTTCGGACATGGATTAAGCAGGGCTGGGTTGATTATGTCGCTCCACAAATTTATTGGAGTTTGTCCTTTAGCACAGCCCGCTATGACAAGTTAGTGGATTGGTGGGTAAATGAAGTTAAGAATACGAATGTTAAGCTCTACATTGGGCTAGCTGGGTATAAGGTCGGAGCAAGTGATCAAAAGGCAGAATGGCAAAGTGGAGATCAGATTATTAATCAGCTCAAATATAATGAGAAGTACAAAGAGGTTGCAGGTAGTATTATGTTCAGAGCGAATGACGTCGTAGTCCGCAATCCGT
>DJUJ01000169.1 GCA_002438345.1 Paenibacillus sp. UBA6285 | reverse complement strand
CGGCCTTTTTATGTTCGCCTTGGTGAAAGAAGTGACCCAATCCAACCGTTGCCATATATATCCAAGAGACAATGGCATTGCTAACTACAAAGACCCATAACGACAAAAAGATCAAGTCGATCCGTTGGATGATCTGAAAAGAAAAACCTTTCAGCATGTAGAGGAGAGGTTCTGAAACCGCGGGCATGACCGCCGGGCTGAAAATGACTAAACTGGTAAACACCTCAAAGGTGTAAAAAAGTGTAATCACCATACTGCCTAAAGAAGCTGCCTTTAATTTTCCGCCGCTCTTCCCTTCAACGAAAGGATAAAGCACCAATATCACTTCATACCCTACTAAAGGAAACAATGCCTCATTCGCAGCTTTGAAGATATTCCCCCATCCCGCTTCGGTTATAGGAAAAATATAACTGAAGTCCGCATTGACATAACCGCTCAAGGATAATGCCACCAATACAATGATCGTTAATGAAGAGATAACGAACAGCCTGGCAATCACCCGAAGGTTTTCTTTAGCCAAGTACATACAAGTGAGAAGGGCGAGAATTAATAATGCCCATCTAGGCGTTGATAGCAGCACCCACCTTCCTACGACATCGGCAAACTTGGCCAGAACCGTTCCTGCAGAAAACAGAAAATAGCCAATATAAAGAAAGCTAAGCAGATTCCCAAGAAGCTTCCCGGTAATCTTCGGCAAGAAACCGTATATCGTATCGGAAGGAAATCGTCTGCAAAGAGCCCATAGAATCAAAATAATAACTTGTACAGCCGATCCCGCGATGAGGACAGAAATCCACCCTCCTCCCTTGGCGCTTGCTTGCATTGTATGAGGAAGCGTTAAAATACCAACCCCCACTTGAGTCTGTACGATAAAAAACATGAACTGACCTTGCGTAATCTTACTCTTTTCCGGGATCATCCTGTTCCCACCCTCTTGAATTTCTTTCTTGAACATACTTTTGGGGATGCGCATCATGAGGACGTTGATTGAGACTCCAGATCGGAAAACGCACAAATGTATCCTTCATATCTTTCATTCGAAGAGGCATGACAGGCGAAAAATAGGGTGTACCAAAGCTTTCTAATTTACATAAGTGAATCAAGATGAATAACATGCCGAACGTAATCCCGATCAAACCGAACATCGCAGCCAGGATCATGANNGAAAGCCCAGAATGCGTGTTGCTGTACTTATTTCATTAGACGGTGCGACAAAAGAGGAAATAGCCGTTAAGGCGACGACGATAACCATGGGATAGGATATCAATCCTGCACGCACGACTGAATCACCAATGACCAGACCGCCAACAATACCGATGGTTTGACCTACCCGGCTCGGCAAACGAACCCCTGCTTCACGCAGTACTTCTAAGGTAATCTGCATAATAAGAGCCTCCACTATAGGCGGAAATGGAATCCTGTCTACACTGCTCTTCACGGAAAAAATCAAATTTTCAGGAAGAATTTCAGGGTGAAAGCCAATAACCGCTATATATAAAGCAGGTATAAGAGTTGCGATGATAAAGCTCACAAAACGAAGCAAACGAACAAACGATCCGGCAATCCACCTGCTGTGGTAATCGTCAGGGCTTTGATAGAAAGCAAAGAAAGTCACCGGTAAAATCAGCGCAGACGGGTCTCCATCAGCTATAATAACGACACGGCCTTCCATGAGATGAGCTGCCGCCCGGTCTGTTCTTTCTGTATATAAGATTTGCGGAAATAGAGAAAATGGGTTATCTTCAATCAATTCGGCAATGAATCCAGGCGAGATCGTGATGTCCATCGTAATGGAACCGATTCTTTGATCCACTTCTTTGACCAGATCCGGATTCGCCAGATCCTGCATATAGAGAAGAGCTAATTTTGTTTTGGTTTCCTTTCCGGTCTGATAATAACGAACGACCAGATTCGGATTCTCGACGCGCTTCCGAACCAGATAAAGATTCGTCATGAGGTGCTCTATAAATCCATCATGCGCGCCGCGAATAACCCCTTCGTTCACTGGCTCCGAAATATTTCGTGTATTAACTGCAGCTACATCGACAATAAAGACTTCTACTATACCTTCAAATAACAATACACAATTCCCTTGAATTAAGGCGTAAGGCACCTCGTTGAGATCCGATTTTTTCGTAATCTCCACAGAAGTTATGACTTCATCCACGTTTCCTTCACTTTTTCCTTCTAGAGGCTGGATGATCTCTTTTTGAATTTTCTGTAGATCCGCCAGGGATTCTAGAAAAACAATAAGACCCTCCGTTTGATTAAATCTAATGCTTCTCCATTTTAAATCGCTTGAATGAAACAGCTGATTTTCAACGTACTCCTTATTTTCTTGTAACGAAGAATAAACACTCATTCTCTCATTCGGCTTATTTTCTGTCGGTTTTTTCTTTAATAATGTCCTTAAAAGACTCATCTATCCACTCCACCCATGTTCATTCCAATTTCGGTTATTATAACCATTGAATTCAGAATTATTCCAACGAAAACCTTATCTGCTCGGACCCTCTTTCGCGTCACTACGCCCTTTCCCGTTACATCAATGTTTTGACAGAGAAAAACCCAAAACTAAAGGCGGCCTTAAAATATGGTGTCTTTATTTGCATACTCTTGGTGCATTAGCTAGCCTGCCCGTTAGCCAGACATACAGCGTACGCGCCGCACCACAACAGATAAAAATAATAGGGTCCGTCAATACTGCAACTGCGGCTGGAGAGGAAGGTCGATGAACTATGGTGCCTATGAGCCCATCCGTTAGTCTTACTCCAACGACCACGGTGCATCACATTGTAACCTAACCAAAAATCTAATCAAAGCTAAGCAGATCCCACATCCGCATAAACACGCAAAAAAAAGCCTTGATCCTCTAAACTAGAGAATCAAGACCTTCAGTTCTTAAAATATTCCTTACGCCCACCACATACCCTGAGGTTGATCGCGAATAAGAATGGATTGCAAATTGGTTACTGCACGATGGAAGCCTTCGTCTACCGTCATAAGAGGGTCTTCATGCTCGATGCTGACTACATAATCATAACCGTAAGTACGCAGCGCACTCATGATATCCGACCATTCAGATATGCTGTGTCCACAGCCAACGGAGCGGAAAGTCCAAGCGCGGGTCTGTACATCACCGTAAGGCTGCATATCCGTCAGACCATACATATTAATATTGTCCTGATCCAGGTACGTATCCTTAGCATGGAAATGATGAATTGCGCCGGCTTTACCAAGAATCTTGATCGCGCCCACAGGATCGATGCCTTGCCACCACAGATGGCTCGGGTCTAGGTTCGCGCCGATCGCATCGCAGGTTGCTTCTCTAAGCTTTAGAATCGTGTAAGGAGTATGGCATAGGAAACCGCCGTGAAGCTCGATACCGATCTTAACGCCATGCTCCTCGGCCAGCTTACCGATTTCCTTCCAGTAAGGGATCAGTTTATGTTCCCACTGCCAGGTTTTGATGTCGCTGTATACGGTTGGCCAAGGTGTAACTGGCCAGTTCGGTGCTTTTGCCTCATCACTGTCACCTGCGGTTCCCGAAAAAGTGTTAACTACCTTAACTCCCATCAGCGAAGCCAGCTTGATCGATTTACGCAGAATTTCGTCGCCTTCACGAGCTTCTTCTTTATCTGGCGAAATTGGGTTGTTGTGGCAACTGAAAGCACTAATCATAATGCCACGTTTCGTGAACTGCTCCAAATATTCCTTACGTGCTGACTCGCTCGCAAGCAGCTCATCCGTAGGACAGTGGGCATTTCCGGGATTGCCTCCTGAACCGATCTCCACCGCATTCAAACCTGCGGCCGCGATTTTATCAAGCATCTCTTTGAGACTTAAACTTCCAAATACAGGATCGAATACACCTAACTTCATTTACATTACCACCTTTTCTTTAATGGGTTCCAAAGCTTCGGAATGTCCGTAAACTGGATAAGCACGCTTCGTTGGTGCACACCAGTTCACGCCATTGATGATTACTCTTTGAATCTCTTTGTTGTAATAGGTTGGGTAAGATTCATGACCGGGCTGGAAGTAAAAGATCTTCCCGTTCCCACGACGATAGGTCGATCCGCTTGGGAACACATTGCCGCCCTCAAACCAGCCGACAAAGATAAGACTCTCTGGTGCTGGTACATCAAAATGTGCACCGTACATCTCTTCTTGCTCCAGATCGATATATTCTCCGATACCCTCAGCAATCGGGTGACTTGGGTCCATGACCCAGAGGCGCTCTTTCTCCCCTGCTTCACGCCACTTTAGATCGCAGCTGGTGCCCATTAATTTCATGAATATTTTGGACATATGACCTGAATGAAGCACCACTAGCCCCATGCCTTGCAGCACTCTTTGGTGGACACGGTTTACAATCTCATCACTAACTTCTTGATGGGCGACATGTCCCCACCAGACCAGTACATCTGTGTTATCCAACACTTCTTGTGTCAATCCGTGTTCCGGTTCATCCAGCGTAGCTGTCTGAGCGTCCAGTCCAGCTTCCTGAAGGAAACTTGCCAGTTGTCCGTGAATCCCTTGCGGATAGACCTTGAGAATTCTCTCTTCCTGCCGTTCATGACGGAATTCATTCCATACCGTTACTCTGGTCACTTTGGACACACTCCTAGTTCATAGATATCTATGCCACTTAAAATTGATAGGTTATTCAAAAAATACAGGCATTCCAGTCTCTGAGGATTTATAGATAGCCTCCAAGATGCGGGTGACAACCAGTGCCTGCTCCGGTTTCACTACAGGATCGGTGTCATTTACAATGCTGTCGATCCACTGAGTAGCCTCTGTCACCGCAGGATCATCTCCTGCGCCATCATAAAAGTCAACACCACCGGCTTCCAAGCTAATATGCTTCTCGAATGTCTTACCGTATTCTTCTCCGTTAATGCGCAGACCGTTCTCCATATCCGCTCCACCTTCAGTACCGCAAAGAACCGTCTTAGCTTCACCAACATCGAGTGTATTCAGCGCCCAGCTTGCTTCGAGAACGATGCTAGCTCCATTCTCCATAGTAATGAATCCAATGGCGGAATCCTCAACTGTAAATTTCTCAGGATCCCACGGGCCCCAAGCGTTCGCAGCGTTTTTACGACCGGACAGCTTATGATAGGCGTTACCCACAACATATTTAGGTTTGTAGTTATCCATCATCCAAAGGGTCAAATCGAGGGCATGAGTACCGATATCAATCAATGGACCTCCGCCTTGCGCTTCCTCATCCAGAAACACGCCCCACGTTGGAACGGCACGACGACGGATCGCCTTAGCTTTAGCATAATAAATCTCTCCAAGACCATTATTCTCGCATACCGTATGCAGATAAGCTGAATCTGGTCTGAAACGGTTTTGGTAACCGATGGTCAGCTTCTTCCCAGTTCGCTTTGAGGCATCGATCATGGCTTGCGCTTCTGCTGTGGTCTTAGCCATCGGCTTTTCGCACATTACATGCTTGCCTGCCTCCATTGCCGCAATGGAAATCTCTGCATGGGAAATGTTTGGTGTACATACATGAATCACATCTATACTTGCATCTTTAAGAAGCTCTTTATAATCTGAGTAAACCACGGAGCTCTCATCCCCGAACTCCGCTTTTGCCTTCTCGGCACGCTCAGGAACGATATCGCAAAAAGCAACCATTCGAGCACCTTCCACTTTTGATAGCGCTGGCATATGTTTGCCGTTCGCAATGCCTCCACAGCCGATAATTCCTACTGTTAATGTCATCTTTGTTCTAACCTCCACTTGTTCCTGTTTTGATATCTCTATCATACAAAGCCCGGGGGCGTCTTTCTTCCTGCATTCTTGCTGTATTATTCCCGAATATTGTCTTGTGGTATTTAAGAGGGGATATCCCTGTAGCTTCCTTGAAGAAATGATGAAAGGTCTTCACGCTGCCAAACCCAGCTTCTTCCGCCACCGCGGACATCGGCAGATCATCATTCATCAAAATCCATTTGGCTTTGTTAAGTCGATATTCATTTAAGAATGCTATAAAGGTCATGCCCGTGTTCTTCTTGAATAGTTTGGTAAAATAATACGGACTGAAGCCCATGTAATTCGCTACCTCATTCAGCGTAATGGCCTCCTGATAATGCTGCTCCACATAGATAAAAATCCGCTCTAATCTCTCCAGCGTTTCTCTGGACTGGTTCAGCGTATCTTCCGAGAACTTAGGCTGTTTATTGACTGTGCTCTTCGGCACCTCCCGCAAAATAACAGTCAGTAGTTCAAATAATCTAGCTTTGATTAAGTAGGCGTACCCTTCTCTTCGCTGCACGTCTTCCTCGTAAATACTCTCAATCAGCCCTTTGATCTTCGCGGCGGTTGCCTCGGGCCATTTTGAACTAGAATGCTCCATAAGCGTAAAAACCTCACGAAGCGAATAGTCATTTCCGCTCAAAGCTGCGACTTCCTGAAACAGGTTAAGATCGAATTGAATTACTACCCGTTCGCTCTCAGGTGAGGCGAGAAAATAATGTACATCCCCACCGTTGATAAACTGAACCTCACCCTGCTCCATGTGAATAGGGGTATCATTAATTCCCAGATTTAGACTTCCTTTAGTTACATAGATAATTTCAATTTCTTTATGCCAATGCGGATAGCACAGCGTATCTCCTCCACAAAGTAAACTTCTAAAGGGAAAGTGCTTATCCACATCCGGAATTTCGAGATAAATATTCATAAGCGCAGCTCCTTATCCGGTTAAACACTAAAACAAACGTTGAACATGTCAATCCGATATTTGCGTAAGCGTTTACTCTCTAAATGTTAGCCCTCTAATATTCTTTTGTCAATTCTAGGTCATATGATTCCTTATATCCTGCTCCTACTACCTTTCAGCTCTCTTACACCCCATTTCAAAAGAGATTTTATGGTAAATTAATCGGTTTCATTCTATTTAAAAATCATTTGCCTTTCACGGTTTTTATTATTCATTTATTTTTTAAGTAGAGTTGACAAGAATACCTACCAGGATTTATATTCAGGGTAAGCGTTTACGTTATAGTTTTAAGTAATTTCATTACTCAAAGCGTAAACGTTTAATCTAAGGCTAACCGTAATCTAAGGAGCACGTATGAATGAACCCGACAATTAAAGATGTTGCACAAAAAGCGAACGTTTCCATTGCGACAGTCTCTCGCGTGCTAAACAATTTAAGTGGGTACTCCGACAAGACGAAACAAAAGGTAAATGAAGCCATCAAAGAACTCGGCTATCAACCTAACGCGATTGCTCGTGGCCTAATCAATAAACGTACGCAGACCATAGGTGTAATGTTTCCAAGTGTATCTGGAGCTTTCTCCTCCGATCTGCTTAAAGGCATTGAGGAATTGGCCAATGACCGCAATTACAGTGTGATGGTCTGTAATACCGATCAGGATGGTAAACGAACATTAAAGTACTTGCAGCTCCTAAGAGAGAAGCAGGTCGATGGCATTATTTACTCTAGTGAGGTCTTGAAGAAAGAGTATTACGATGTGCTAGAAACCATGAAGATCCCAGTTGTGTTGGTTTCTTCCCAAACGGAATTTGCCAGTGTACCTTACGTGAAAGTAGACGATTATCAGGCTGCCTATGATGCTACTCTCTACTTAATTTCCAAAGGTCATAGCAAAATCGCCATGATCAGCGGAAATCCAAGCGATGCTATCGCTGGTGTACCCAGAGCCGAGGGATATCGTAAAGCGCTTGAAGCGAATGGAATTCCTTTCGACAGCCGCTATCTCACCTTTGGAGACTTTCTGTATGAAAGCGGGAGCATTGCAATGGAAGCTCTCTTGGAGCAAGCCCCTGATGTCACTGCCGTCTTTGCCGCTAGTGATGAAATGGCGATTGGTGCTCTTTCCACTGTCATCAAAAATGGTTTAAGTGTTCCCGAGGATATATCCATAATGGGTTATGACGATCTTGGAATAGCAAAAATGATTATTCCTCCGTTAACTACAGTGCGTCAACCGCTGTACGATATTGGTAAGATCGCCGTGGAGAAGCTTATTCAGATGATTGAAACAGGCGAGACTGTGGATAGCAAAATTGTCGATCACTCCATCGTGGAAAGACAAACGGTAAGATCACTTACCTGAGTCTTTTTACCCCTTTTACGTAAACGTTTACTCTCTATTGGCAATGCATATCTGCCGCCTATAAGTAGCCAGAATATCATTTAATTTCATTTACGTACATGTTTACTCTCTTACATGTTCATAATACCAACAAATTATTAGGAGGATTTAATCATGAAAAAAACAATCAAACCCGTAGTGGTTAGCGTACTGGCTATGTCCGTACTTAGTGCTTGTGGAAGCAATAGCAGCAACAATGCGGCTGGCAACACGAATAGCGGTGGAAATGCCTCCGGTGAAAAAGTGAAAATCGAATTTTTCCAAAATAAGTCCGAAGCCAAAGCTACCTTCGACAAGCTGGTTGCGAAATTCAATGAAGCCAATCCGAACATTGTAGTCACTCAAGTAAATCCACCGGATGCTGAGACCGTACTGAAGACCCGTGCTGCTAAGAAAGACATTCCTGACGTGGTGGGAATCGGCGCCACCGATACCTACAAGACTTTATCCGCAAGCGGTCTGTTTGAAGACTTCACTACTGATCCGCTCGCTAAGAATATTCAACCTGCATATGTCCAAATGCTGAAAGATTTAACCGGTTCGAGTGAGCTGAATGGTCTTCCATTCTCCTCTAATGCAAGTGGTGTCATTTACAATAAGGCGATGTTCGCTGAAGCTGGCGTTACCGTACCAACAACCTGGGATGAGTTCATTGCCGTCGCTCAAAAGTTCAAAGACAGCGATAAGAATGCTTTCTATCTAACATTTAAGGATGCTTGGACAACACTTACACCCTTCAATTCCCTCACGACAATCATTAAAGGTAATGATTTCTTCAAGGAGCGTACAGCAGGCACTGTAACCTTCTCAGACAGCTTCAACGAGGTTGCTGAAAAGCTGCTTAAGCTGACGGAATACGGACAGAAAGATATTTTTGGCAAAAATTACAATGACGGCAACACAGCATTCGCTAAAGGCGAATCAGCAATGTACCTGCAAGGCGTATGGGCGATCCCAGAAATCGTGAAAGCCAATCCATCCATTGAACTTGGCGTATTCCCGTTCCCAGCGACAAATGATGCAGCCGATAATAAGGTCATTTCTGGTGTAGACACATTGCTGACCATTTCCAAGAACACTAAGCATAAAGAAGAAGCAAAGAAATTCGTAGACTTCCTGCTCCAGCCTGAGAATGTCAGCCTTTACATCAGCGAGCAAAAAGCATTCCCAGCTGTACAAGGTGTAACGCAGGATGATCCAACGATGGACGGATTCAAAGAATCCTTTGAATCCGGCAAACTAGCTGACTTTGCTGACCACTACATCCCAAGTGCAATGAAAGTGGAAACCATCAATCAGTCCTTCTTGCAAAAGAAAGATATTAATGCTTACCTAAAACAGCTTGATACGGAATGGGATAAGGTAGCTAACCGGAAATAACCCGATCAGACATACTTGAACCGCGAAAGAGAACAGGGTTTCCCCTCTTCTCTTTCGCTTTTACAACGAGGAGGATTATATGATGGCCAAACGCCGAGTCGCCTTTTATCTGATGACAATACCGGCATTGCTTCTTTTCTTTGCCTTTCACACCTTTCCTGCAATACAAGGTATTTATTATTCGTTCACAAACTGGGACGGCTTTAGTGACAGCTTTGATTACGTAGGATTTAAGAACTTCGTTAACATTTTTCAAGACGAAAATGTGTTGAATTCATATTTGTTCACTTTTAAATATGCCATCATAACAACTATTCTCATCAACGTCATCAGCTTGTTGATTGCACTAGGACTAAATGCCAAAATTAAAGCCAAAAACTTTTTCCGCGGTGTATATTTCTTGCCTAATATCCTCAGCGTTCTAATTGTCGGCTTTATTTTCAACTACTTGTTCGCAAATGTATTCCCTATCTGGGGTGCGAAGCTCGGCAGCGAATTCCTTTCGCAGAACATTCTCGGTAACTCCGACTGGGCCTGGATCGGTATCGTTATTGTAGCCGTTTGGCAGGGAATTGCTTATAACACGATTCTCTATCTGGCGGGTCTACAAACCATTCCTCATGATCTTTACGAGGCTTCCAATCTGGACGGCGCTAGCCGCTGGAGAGAATTCTGGAGCATTACGTTTCCAATGCTTGCTTCCTTCTTCACGATCAACATGGTGCTCGCGATGAAGGGTGGTCTGATGGTATTCGACCAAATCGTCGCCTTGACAGGCGGTGGTCCTGGACGTTCAACTCAATCCATTGCCCACTTAATCTACACAGGCGGCTTCCAAGGCGGAGAATTTGCCTACCAATCGGCGAACGCCGTGATTTATTTTATCGTGATCGTCGTTATCTCCGCCCTTCAGCTTAAATTTCTGCAGAAACGGGAGATGGACTTATGATCAAAAAATCAACTAACTGGCCTGTAACGATTCTTATCGCCCTAGGCTCACTACTGATCCTGTTTCCGCTTTACATGACCATTGCCATCGCACTCAAGAATCCCGAGGAAATGGCTCAATCTATCTTTTCACTGCCGACTGGCTTGCATTTTGAGAACTTCAGCAATGCGATTAAGGCAACGAATTTCTTCAATGCATTAGGAAATAGTACCGTGATTACTATTACAACAGTCGTGTTCATATTGCTTACCAACTCCATGGTAGCCTATGCTATTGCACGTAATATGAAGCGAAGATTTTTCAAAGTGCTCTACTTCTATTTTATCAGCGCCATGTTTATCCCTTTCCAGATTATCATGCTGCCTGTGGTCAAAGTGACTACGGACCTGCACATGAACAACATTGTAGGGATTATTATTCTATACGTCGTTTATGGTCTGGCCTTTAACGTGTTTGTATACACCGGTTATATCCGCTCCATTCCGTATGAACTGGAAGAAGCGGCTACAGTAGACGGTGCATCAACATTCGGTACATTTTGGAAGATTATTTTCCCACTCCTTGCTCCCGTTAGTGCAACGATCGGTATCCTGTCTTGTCTATCCACTTGGAATGACTTTATGCTACCGCTTATTCTGCTCGGCGAGGACTCCTACACACTTCCGCTTGTACAATATGTCTTCCAGGGGCAGTTCAGCACAGATTTCAACTTAGCTTTTGCTTCATATCTGCTCGCATTAACCCCGATGCTCATCGTCTATTTGTTCGCGCAAAAATGGATTATCAGCGGACTAACATCAGGGTCCATTAAATAAAATAGCTAGATCTATATAGAGATAGGAGATTACAACCGTGGATAAGAAATGGTGGAAAGAAAGCGTAGTGTATCAAATTTACCCCCGCANNGCAGCTTCAAAGACAGTAACGGGGATGGCATCGGTGATCTGCAAGGGATTATCTCAAAACTCGATTATTTAAATCATCTTGGCGTCGACGTAGTCTGGCTATGTCCGGTGTACGAGTCGCCTAATGATGATAACGGCTATGATATCAGTAATTATCAAACGATTATGGATGATTTCGGAACGCTCTCCGATTGGGAGTAACTGTTAGCTGGACTTCACAGCCGCGGCATGAAGCTAATTATGGATCTCGTGGTCAACCATTCCTCAGATGAGCATGCCTGGTTCGTGGAATCCCGCAAATCGCAGGATAATCCTTATCGTGATTATTATATCTGGCGTCCTGGTAAGGACGGACAGCCGCCTAACGACTGGGGCTCCTTCTTCAATGGATCGGCTTGGGAATTCGATGAGAAGTCGGAAGAATATTACCTCCATCTCTTCTCCAGAAAACAACCGGACCTGAATTGGGACAATCCCATGCTGCGCCAGGAAATCTACGATATGATGACCTGGTGGCTGGATAAAGGAATTGACGGATTTCGCATGGACGTAATCAACCTGATCTCCAAAGTACCGGAATTACCTAGCGTTTCTGGGGAAAAAAACGGGGAACAGCCTTCCTACCACTTCGGAGGAGATTATTTCGTTAACGGTCCACGCGTACATGAATATATGCAGGAAATGAACCGTGAGGTACTGTCCAAGTACGATATCATGACAGTGGGTGAAGCCGTTAATGTCTCTCCCGAAGAGGCTTCAATGTACGTTTCCGAGGATCGGAACGAGCTGAACATGGTATTCCATTTCGAGCTCATGGACGTCGATTCCGGACCCGGAGGCAAATGGAATGTACAGCCTTGGAAGCTGGCGGACATTAAGTCGATCATTTCCAAGTGGCAAGTCGCACTGGACGGTAAAGGTTGGAACAGCTTGTATATGAACAACCACGATCAGCCGCGTATGCTATCCCGCTTTGGGGATGATAAGCGTTATCCGAAAGAGTCTGCCAAAATGCTGGCAACACTGCTTCACACACTCCAAGGTACACCTTACATCTATCAAGGCGAAGAAATCGGCATGACGAATGTAAAGTTTAATTCTATCGACGAGTACAAAGATATTGAAATCCTAAATATGTATAAAGAATACTTGGCTGCCGGACATTCGGAAGATAAAATCATGAATTCCATTTACATTAAAGGTCGGGACAATGCCCGTACGCCGATGCAATGGAACTCGGAAGCACAAGCAGGCTTCACCACAGGCACTCCATGGCTGACTGTGAATCCTAACTACAAGGAAATTAATGTGGAGCAGGCGCTGGCCGATCCAGATTCCATTTTCCACTATTATAAGAAGCTAATTGAGCTGCGTAAGCAGCATGAGATTATCGTATACGGAAATTATACAATCTTGGCCGAGGAGAACGAGAAAGTATATGCTTATCAGCGTTCTCTCGGAGAAGAGCAGCTGTTAGTTGTACTGAATTTCTTCGGTGATTCTACGGTATTCGAGCTTCCTTCCACTGTGAAATTCCAAGAGAAGGAACTGCTCATTGCCAACTACGAGGTAAACCCAGAAGAAGAACTAAACACGATTCATCTTCGTCCATACGAAGCTCGTGTTTATAAGCTTAGCTAATCGAGCCTACTGTATCTGTTTAGCAATGGTCAATAGTAGACAAGCAGAAAGGAGCCAATCGGCTCCTTTCTGCTTGTCTATTTGCTTGTAAGAACTTTAAAAATTCACTTTATGTAGTTTTGCCTTCAGTGTTTATAATTCCATAATGAATAAGATCATCATATTTATTTTCTTTATAGATATGCTGTAATAAAATGCCTTCTTTCACCATTCCACATTTTTGCATCACCCGCCCAGAGCCGGGATTTGAAGCAAAGTATCTCGCATATACTTTATGATAATGCTTTTCTGAAAATGCAAACGCAATGATAGCTTTTGTTGCTTCAGTCGCGTATCCTTTACCCCAATTTTCCTCACCGATCCAATATCCAACTTCACCATTTCTGTGTGTTTGATTATTTGTCAGTCCTATAGCTCCATAGAGCTCGTTTGTACTTTTATCAGTAATCGCAAACTCATAATACATATTATTGATAAAATTCTCTTCATGAGCTTCAATCCAGGATATTGCACAATCAATAGAATATGGATAAGGAAGAGTCAACGTACTTTTGTAGATATTATAATTATTACAGAGCTCAGAGACACGCGTTGCATCAGCTAATTCAAAGGGTCTCAAAATCAATCTTTCGGTCGTAATTGTTCTTTCCTCTTGATTATACATTGTTTTACCTCCGCTTCGATTACTATCGCTGTTAGTCCTGTCTCTGTGCGTGTCTCATGCCACTCGCCCTTGTCCCAATACACGGCAGAACCAGCGCTAACTGGAATTCCCGCTTCTTCCCCTGCTCTGACCCAACCTTCTCCGCTAACGACCAGAAACAGCTGTGGAACCGGAGCCTGATGCCAGCCAACAAGTCCATTCACACCCAGGTGCATACAACCTACGTGAGGAGAATCTGCCTTTGACAGTATTCTCGACATATAAAGCTGCTGGCTGCCGAACGCATCAATAGATTTACCGGCTTCTTTGGCAAAGCTATATACTCGCATCTTACACCGTTCCTCCTACGGATACTGGATTCACCTGTACCTGTCCCGCATTCAATTTCTCAATAATCGCCAATAAGAAGGTTTCGGCTAGACTATTCTTTTTAATGGCTCTGACGGCCTCTTCCAAAGTAAACCATTCTGCATGATCAACCTCAGCACTCACCTGACTTAAGTCCTCCGAATCTGCAACGCCTATAAAATTCAGCATTAGCGTATTAGAAGGTGCGAAATACAAGCTGCGCATATATTCATAGGCTACAATATCAAGACCTACCTCTTCTTTTACCTCACGAATAAGAGTTGTTTCCGCATCTTCACCTTTATTCACGTACCCTGCAAGCAATATATAATCTGGTCGGTTATACTGCTGGATCAATAAAATCTTATTCATATCCCTATTTAATACTGCTGTACTGATTGCTGTGCTGAAAATAGGAAATCTGAACATTTCGCATGCATTACAATAAGGTACCTGCCCTTCCCCATCGCTTTCTTTCATTACTAACGCTGTTCCACATTCTAGGCAATATTTCAAGCTGATCGCTTCCTTCTATAATAAAGTAGTCAAAACCTATTCCAGTTGCAGTGGAATACGATGGTGTGTGGCTTGTTCAAACCCGTATGCTAAAGATATGAGCGTAGGCTCACTATAAGCTTTGCCGGAAAAAACAACACCAAAGGGACCCCTGGTAGGATCACCGTCAGCATCAATAATGCCCTGTGCTACATACCCTGCCGGAACGGTAATTAACGGATACCCCAAGCGTGCCGCAATATACATACCATCTACATCACCAGGCAGTAATAATGCATCCAAGCTATATTGTTCCAACACGTAATCTATTCCTTGCTCGAGCGCTAATGCCCTGTATTCTTGTTTCTTTTGCTGATAGTCTTCTTCAGTCAATGTTACTTCTTCTGACCTAGTTAATGTGTCTTGCCCATATTGTAATGCGATTTCAGCATGGCTTTCATTATAATCAGTTCTTGCAAAGAGTGAATCGGAACGGAATCATCTACTTGGGATAAATACGCATTGAGCCCCTTTTTAAATTCATAACAGATCACATTATTATTCCAGTTTTGTTCTTCAACGTAAAGCGTAACTGGATCTATAATCGTAGCCCCTTCGTTCTTCAAAGTCTGGATAGCTGCTTCCATAATTGAAAGTCGCTCTGCATCTAAATGGTTATAATAATGCCGTGGGATACCTATTCTTGCTTGTCGTATAAAGTTTTTATCTAAAAATGGAGTATAGTCCGTAAAAGCATGCTTCTCGCTCGAAAATGTTGCTTCATCCTTGTCATCCACTCCCGTTAATGCCCCCAAAATAATCGCCGCATCCGTAACCGTTTTAGCTATAGGTCCAGGGGTGTCTTGGCTAACCGAAATAGGAATCACTCCAGTACGACTGACCAATCCAACCGTTGGTTTGATCCCAACGAGAGCATGCTGACTGGCTGGGCCGACGATTGATCCCGCTGTTTCGGTTCCGATCGATGCCGCTGCCAAATTCGCCGCAATAGCTGCCGCTGGCCCAGAACTTGAACCACTGACAAATACATTCCCTGGTCCATATGGATTAAGTACTAGACCACCTCGTGAGCTATACCCCGCCGGCATTGAACTAGACATAAAGTTAGACCACTCCGACATATTCGCCTTTCCAAGCAAAACAGCTCCTGCCGACCGAAGCTTCGCAGCTACGAATGAATCTTTTGCCGCAAATGATCCTGCTAAAGCTACTGAACCAGCACTCGTATGCATCTTATCCGCGGTATCTATATTATCCTTCAA
>DJUJ01000192.1:226-22849 GCA_002438345.1 Paenibacillus sp. UBA6285 | reverse complement strand
TTGGACGATTACGGCAGTTTCGCAGTATTACGCTTGTCTATCTAACCTCTTCGATGTTTTTTGTGGTCATCATGTCGATCATTAATTCATTCAAAGTGTTTCGAGAAACGTACTTGATCGCAGGTGAGTATCCGCATGACAGTATCTACATGCTGCAGCATTATATGAACAATATGTTTATGTCGCTCGATGTTCAGAAGCTGACTGCCGCGGCGACCTTGATGTTTATTTGTATTTTATTGATCGTGTTGGGATTGTTTGCATTTGAACGGAGGCATAGACAATTCATGGAATAGGGGTGAAAAGGTTGTGCCAGTTGTCAAAGTGTTGCGAAAAGGGGCATTAACACTCGTCATGGCTGTTATTGCAGTCTTGTTATTAATCCCGATTGTGATCACATTCACAAATTCGCTTATGACAGAGAAAGAAATTGAGATCAATTATGGACCTATCGGGCAGATGAATGAGGTGATTGAAGGGAGAGAAGATCCTTTTGTGAATTTAAAATTGCTGCCGGATCAAGTGTCCTTGGACCAGTATGCTAAGGTTCTCCTAGACAACCCTAAATATCTGACGATGTTCTGGAACTCAGTATTCATGGTTGTACCCATCATTGCAGGACAAACATTGGTAGCAGCACTCGCTGCCTATGCTTTCTCGAAGCTGAAATTCCGGGGGCGAGATCCTTTGTTTCTTATTTATGTCCTAACGATGCTTATGCCTTTCCAAGTGACGCTAGTACCGAACTATATTATGGCGGATAAGCTAGGAATATTAAATAGTTCATATGCAATTATATTGCCTGGAATTTTCGCAGCTTTTGGTGTGTTTATGCTCAGACAGTTCATGCTAGATATACCGTATGCGTATATCGAAGCAAGCAAAATGGATGGTGCTGGACATTTTCTGATTTTCTACAAGATTATTATTCCGATGATTAAACCTGGTCTGGCAGCACTCGTCATATTATTGTTCGTTGATTATTGGAATATGGTGGAGCAGCCGCTTATTTTTCTAGATGATCCGTTTAAGCAGCCATTGTCAGTCTTTTTATCGAGGATCAATGAAGGCGAGAGAGGAATTGCTTTTGCTGCATCCATACTTTATATGGCTCCGATGGTGATGTTATTTCTGTATGCAGAATCGTATTTTATTGAAGGCGTTCAATTGTCTGGTATCAAAGGTTGATTGGAGGAGAATGACGGGATATGGAGTTAGGTATAGAGCCGACTGATCGTAGACGTAAACGAAATATTCAAGTCGTCTTCATGGTTTTTATGGGATTATTATTGTTTTTTACATTATTTAGTAACACGATACAATCTTTGACCTTGCCGAAAGTTAGAACCGAAAAACCAACAAAGGGTAATCTTTTATTTACGATTGAAGGTAGTGGGATATTGCAGCCACTTGCTGAAGTTAAACTTTCGAATACTTCCGGACTAAAGGTCGAACAAATTCTTGTGAAAGAAGGACAACGTGTAAAAAAGGGACAAAAGCTTATTATCTATGAGAGCATAACTGCTGAGCAAGAATTGAAAGATGAATTAACAAATTTAGAAAAGCAGAAAGTTGATCAACAAAATAGGGAAGATCAGTACATCCAATCCGCGCTCGAAGAGGATGAATTCAAAATCAGAAATGCAAGACGTGATATCGAAAAAGGTAAGTTAGATATCTTAGCTCAGGAAAATAAGATTAGCGGGCTAAAAAATCGTCTAACAAGCGAAAAACAACTATTCTCTCCTTTCGATGGTCTGATTTCAAAACTGAATGCCGTCGAAGGGTTAGCTTCAATGGGAGAACCGGATGTAATTGTATCCAACAGTAGTCGGGGTTACAGATTGGATATTATTATGGATTCCGTGCATTTGTCCAATTTAGGGATTTCTGCTGGAGAAAAGATAGAGGTTGAGGTTGATATGAATCATGGACAAGAAGCCCGGACCCTAAGTGGCTCCATTGAAGAAGTTGCGAATTCAGAGTCACGTACTGATAGCCCCTCTAGTAATGAGTCCGGGAAGACTCAAACCATTCCTCAAAAGAATTTGAGAATAAAAGTCGTTGATCCAGAACTTAAAGGAGGTGAACAGGCTCAGATCAAAATCGAAAAACATTCACTCCAAGAGGGATTACTCCTATCCAATGAAGCTATTCATGAGGATCGCGAAGGTTTGTTTGTCTATAAAGTTGACGAGCAGCGGGGGGCATTAGGCAATGTCTTTGTCGCTCAAAAAGTTCGTATTCACTCCAGTGAAAAAAACGAGAAAGAAACGATGATTCAATCGGATATTCTCTATGAGGAGGATTCAATTATTCTGGAAAGTAGTGAACCTCTTGAAGACGGGAACCGAGTTCGACTGCAATAAGAATTCATATAAACGAGAAAATAGTAGGAGGAAATCAAATGTTTAAAAGGTCTATTTTTGTACTATTAATGGGTGCTTTGATAATGACAACGGCATGTAATTCCGGAGGTAATGAGAAAGTGGAAAGTAAGGGGAAAACGACAACTGAAGAGGGGAAGACAATCTTGACTCTATCTCTAGCAGAATCGAGTGCATTCTATCAGGCGCTAGAGAAAAAGTTTGAAGCGAAATACCCGGATATCGACCTACAAATTAAGGCATATAAAGAAGTGGGAAATGAGTGGGGGGAGAATGGTTATGTAGAATATAAAAAAACAACGAATACAGCCCTACTCTCCGGAAAAGGTGCAGATATTTTTGATGTAAGCGCCTTTTCAATCGATGATTATGTGAGTAAAAAGTTGCTTGTGAACATGAATGATATATTTGAACAAGATAAAACGGTAAATAAGAGCGATTTAGAAATGAATGTTTTGGACGCAATGAAGGTGAACGACGGTCTATACTTCATTCCTACCGGGTTCGCTTTTAGAGCGTTCATAGGTGATGGAAATATGATTAAGAACTCTAATGTGAAGATTGACGATAAGAAGTGGAATTGGAAAGAGTTTGGAGAGCTATCGAAGGAAATTATACAACAGGCTGGGAAGGACGGTAAAAACAAACTGTATGCCTTAACGGATTACCCAGCGGAAATGACACTCCAAGAAATGGCTATTGATAATTATAATTTGTTTGTTGATAGTGAAGCGAAACAAGCGAAGTTCGACTCGCCTGATTTTGTGGAGCTGTTGGAACAAGTCAAGAAAATGTATAAAGAACAAGTTTTGACTGCGGAGCCAGCGGAGATAGGTAATCAGCTATTTAACTCCATCGTTATATGGTCACCAACAGACTTTATCGATGGTCCATATTCTTACTTTGAAAATCCGGTGTACCTTCAAAAGCCACATGCAGGTCAGACTGGTGGTATGAGACTCATTCCTTCATCTATGCTCGCCATACAAGCCAATACTCCGGTGAAAGAAGAAGCTTATAAGTTTATGACCTTCTTGTTATCTGAAGAAGCACAGTCATTGCAAGATAGAGAAGGATTCTCTCTGCTCCAATCAGTGAACGATAAGAATTTAAACGATATTCAGGAAAAGGTGAAAAGTGGAGCATATAAGCTTCCAACCGGAAAAGCGGCTAAGGTTTCTGATGAAGAATTTACTAAGTTTAAAGAAATCATTCATACGGTAGATCAATATGCGGAACTGGATACTAAAGTGCTTTCTATTATTAGAGAGGAGTCCTCATCATTCTTCAGTGGACAAAAATCTGCGGAAGATGTTGCAAAGCTGATCCAGAATCGAGTAGCAACCGTTCTAAACGAATAGATGTATTGAACAGGATTTTGTATAAGGAGGGAGACTCATGCACAAACCACTAAAAACATACACTGTAGTTCTGCTCAGTGCAATGATGTTAAGCCAACCTCTTGCAAACAGCATATACGCAGCACCGACAGGTGCTTCAACTGCAGCGGTATTCACTCTTGATAAACTTGGGTCGATCGCTTTAAAGAACAATGTCAACGTGAAGCTAATAGATATGGATATTTTAGAGCAACCGAGCGGTAATATACTTATATACACACTTAGTTATAGCAATAGTAGTACCAATAGTGTAGCTTACGTAGATTATTTCTCAAGGGTTACTACAACTGGGGGGACAGTCATACAAGGTAAACCTGTCACGAGAGATGTTACTAAAAAAAATATTCCTCCACAGAGTAGTCAAATTGTAACTTACTACGTGAATATTGGAGAGTCTACAAAATTAAACGGCACCAAAGTGACCCTATTGAAGTGGGATTTCAGTAGCCAGGATTATCAGAAAAAGCTGGGTGTATTCTCCATTCCGGCAAGTTATTCAGTTGTCGTTCCTCAAGGCCAGAGCAAGAAGCTCACGCTGGATAATCTGCAAGTTGATATCAAAGCGGAAAGTATGCAAAGGCTTAAAAGGAATGGAAAAGTCTATATGAGAGTTGGCGTTAGTTACACGAATTTGGGTAAAAAAGTGCTAAGCAATTCTACTTATATTGCGTACCTGAGATCAGCTGGTGGTTCGGTGTTCGAACTTAAGCAGGAGGATGCTAGCAGCAGTTTCAATGTACAGTCCCAAGAAAAGAAGACGATATATTATTTAACTGAAGTTCCTTCCTATATGAAGACTGAACATATGATCTTGCAATTTGCACAAGAAGATGAAGCTTTGAAAATAATGCTACCTGTTAAATCTTTTAAGCTTCCTTCAGTAACAACTTCTGACTTCGCTGTGGCTAATTATGCTGTGAAAAAGATTTCTATCAAGAATAACACGGTTGAAACACAATTGAAGAGTGCTTCCGTATATTCGGAAAATGACTTTGCGAAATGGAATCTTCAATTCCGCCTAAAGAATCTTGGGAATAAACCTGTCACGCTACCTGCATATGAGCTTACGGTTAAAGCTGCTGAAGGATTAAGTATTCCGGTAGATTCAAAAGCACTTGCAAATATAATATTGAAACCACTTGAAGAAAAGATCGTCAGTCTCAGTGCGGATGTGCCATTAACACTTAATCAAGGTACGTTAAAGCTGGAGTGGACGGAACCCGCTGTTGATGACAAGGTTGTTTTTCCAACTGCGTTGTATAACATTCCGTATGCTCTAGAATATAATAATCTGATGGGACAAGAGTATATGGTCGAGAACAGGTACGGGAAGTTCATGGTGAAGCTTGGATCCTATCAGCGGTTGCCTTGGGATGATGGTGATCAAATCGTAACTAATATCAGCATCCGGAACACAGGCTTAACCTCAGTACAGCTACCTTCTTTAAAAGCTATAGTCAAAGCAGGAATGAGTGATCTGAGCAGTACAGCCCAGATCGTGACCACAAATTCGCAAACGTCACTAGCTCCTAATGAAACAAAAGAGATATTTGTGATAGCGAAAGTGCCATATTCTTATAGCTTCAATCAGCTGAAAATTGTGCTACAAGATACCTCTGGAGATGAAGTCACGAAGTTTCTCTCCATGTATTCAAACTCGCTAAATAATGTGATCCATACGATTGCTGCAGGTGAATCTCATCATATGAATTCGTTAGGCAAAAAAGCAGAAGTCCGTGAGCGTCGGACAACCACATATAATTCTAACAAATCTAATTTGATCTATACGGAACTGGAAATGATTAGCGAAGAACCACGCCAGTCGAAACAGGCACAGCTGGTAGCTTATTACAAAACACCTGATAACCAATTTTTCAACGCGATGGTTAGCCAATCGACAACGCCAACTAGCCCAAATGGTAAAAAATTGGTTGCCATCTGGAGTAAGCTTCCCCAAGGTGTGGATACCTCTCAGCTTGTGCTATATATTGGAGAAGGGGTTGCTGACGGTAAGCTTACAGATCTAGGGGGGACATCAACTGGATTTATCAATAGTGTTAAATTAGCACTTACCCCTAAAGCAGTAATCTCACAGAATAATCTAATAAGTGTTGATCTATTCCCTTACAACCTTTCGGTTGCAAATGCAGTGGGTTACATTACTGAAGAGAGGGACACATTAGATATAGCTGTAAATTATAGCTTATCCGAACAAGAAGATTTTGAAGCAGGTGCCTATGAGCATAAGTTAGTCTTAGAGCTTATTGACCCTTACGGACAATCTATGGAGAAGACTTTGGTAATGGGGACTGATTTGCCAATGGGTAAAAATAAGTCATACACAACTTCATTTAATAGTAACCTTTACAATAAATTAAGGGGAGGAAGCTTCCGTATAAATTTATATGATGAATTCCAGGGTCATAGGGTGTTGCTAGGGAGTCAATCCTACCCGATAACTTACAAAACATCTGAATTGAGAAAACCTAATGGTAGTGGAAGCACAGGCAATTAAAATAGGGTAAAGAATCAAGTCAAAAGTGTTGGCATAACTGCCAGCACTTTTTTTAAATATAAGAAATTATAAATTTCACACGTTACTCTATGTCTTATATTTCTCGCATATACTTATGAACTTTTTATGGAAATTCCTTCAATGTATGTTCTTTATATTGACTGTTCTCATTCTTTTCGTTAAGATTACCTCTGCGCTTCAATGCCCAAAAGCCATAAAGCTTAAAAGCGCGTAAGCGCTTGAGCATTATTTTTATACCCAATACAATGTTAAGGAGCATTATCGTTATGGAACAACAGCTTAGTTTCTCAAAAAGCATGATTATCATCGTTTTTATTTTAGCACTTCTATTTGTCTCCATCTTTCTTTTAAAAGCGGAGCCGCATCTTCCGCTTCTCGTAACTACAATAGGTACCGCTGTCTTACTAGGGATGTTTGGATTCTCTTGGAAGAAGATCGAATCTGCCATTATCCAAGGGATACAAACGGCCATCATGCCGATTCTACTCCTCATGCTGATCGGAATTCTAATCGCTGTATGGATGATGAGTGGTACGGTGCCGTCACTTTTATACTATGGTATGGATTATATTAATCCGAATTATTTTGCGGTGAGCGCATTATACGTCACGATCATCGTCTCGATGTTCACCGGAAGTTCATTCACGACAGTAAGCACCGTCGGCGTTGCTTTAATGGGAATTGCAGTAACTACGGGGATTTCTCCAACTCTGGCTGCTGGAGCGATTATCAGTGGGGCTTGTTTTGGTGATAAAATGTCGCCACTTTCCGATACAACGAATTTTGCTCCTGCAGTGGCCGGGATATCTTTATTTACACATATTCGTAACATGGTATACACTACGTTGCCAGCGCTTGTTATAACTACTATCTTTTTCTTGTTTGCTCCAAAAGGGAATTCAATCGATCTATCCTCGATTAAGGACATTAAACTTGCTTTACAAGATGGGTTCCATATTCATTGGTTAACGCTGCTTTCTCCGCTAGCTGTCATTGCTTGTTCGATCAAGCGGATACCGATCCTGCCTACGTTAGTTGTCGGTATCGCCAGTGGACTACTTGTGACGGCTTTGATTCAGCAGCAGACTGAAGCAGATGTCTTGTTTAGTGTAATGCAGAACGGATATAACAGTAATATCGCGAATGAAACGGTTGCTTCTATCGTCAATCGCGGAGGGATGCAATCGATGATGTGGTCTGTATCACTAATCTTAATTGCCTTATCCTTAGGTGGCTTGATTCAGCATTGCGGTGTTATCGAGGCCTTTTTCCGTAAACTCATTCAACCACTTAAGCGTAATAGCAGTATTGTTCTTATGAGTGGAGCTTCTTCCATTGCGGTAAATGGCATCACTGGTGAACAGTATCTTTCAATCCTTTTGCCAGGTCAAATGTTCAAAGATGAATATAATCGCCGAGGTATTCCAGCGAAGACACTCTCCCGTACGCTAGAAGATTGCGGAACTCTCGTTAATCCATTGATTCCATGGGGTGTTAGTGGTGCCTTCTTCGCAGTAACTCTGGGTGTACCCGTTATAGAATATGCACCTTATGCAACCTTCTTATGGTTAAGTCCATTTATCACATTTGCTTATGCGTTGATCCCTAGATTGCAAAGGAACTCACTGGGTAAGGATTAAGAAATCTCAAGATAATGGACACCTAATGCATTGATTCAACGTATAAAAAGAATACTATGCGTTGAGTCAATGTGAACAAGCTAGTAATCTAAGCTGAAAAAGTGGACAATTTATCGGAGGTAATAACAGTGAGTCGCAGTAAGTTACAGGATCGAATCAGATTAGCCAATGTCGAAACCAAGCACGCAGAGCAATTTAATAATTTACTACGTTATGTATTTCAAGTGACTAATCGCGATCTACAAATCTTTGGCTGGGAAAATCGTGAGATCACTCAGGCTAAGTTGCCAGTCCTTAAGTATGCTGATGTTGTAGGTTGGTTTGATGGAGACAAACTCATATCTCAGTTAGCTGTATACCCATTTCAGGTTAATATTTTTGGGCATATCTATGAGATGGGTGGACTAACGGGTGTTGGAACCTATCCCGAATATGCTAATTTGGGTTTAATGAATAAGCTGATGCTTCATGCTTTAACTAAAATGCGGGATCGTAAACAATCGATATCTTATCTTTATCCGTATTCAATCCCTTATTATAGAAGAAAAGGCTGGGAAATCATCACCGATAAAATCTCATTTGAAGTACCAGATACTCAACTGCCAAATATGAGAAATGTCCCAGGAAATGTGGAGCGCGTATCCAATGAGCATCCAGACATCAAAGTGATTTATGATCAGTTTGCTGTGCAGCATCATGGGGCAATGATTCGAAATGAGCTAGCCTGGGAAGAATATTTGCGGTGGGATTTGGATGATATGACGGTTGGTATTTATTATAATCACGATGACTTGCCCATGGGATATTTGTTATATTGGATTGCCGAGGAGATCTTCTATATCAAAGAAATGGTATTCATTAACGAAGAAGCTCGAACGGGGTTATGGAATTTTATAAGTGCACACTTTTCAATGATCAAACTGGTTAAAGGGGATATTTATAAAGGGGAACCGTTGTCATTCATTTTAGATGATGGGGATATCAAGGAAACTATAGCTCCATACTTTATGGCGCGGATTGTGGATGTCCATTTATTTATCGAACAGTATCCTTTTAAACGACAGGATAAGGAATGTGAGCTTATTTTTAGCTTGAGTGATCCGATGCTGGAATGGAATCAGGGGACATTTACGCTAACCGTAGATAAAGAAGGGAAGGGGACCCTACAAGAAGGGGGAGTAAATCCTTCGCTTACGATTGATATTCCTACTTTAACAACTATGTTAATGGGCTATAAGCGTCCAACCTACTTGGCTCGAATCGGACGTGTTCAGACGGATGAAGCCACGATTCATTTGCTTGAAGGACTGATTAGACCAGAACATCCTTATTTCTCTGATTATTTCTAAAAGGTGTAATCCTTCGAAGCATGCTCATATGAGTGTGCTTTTTTGATCTTTTTATAGTAGAATAGTCTCTCAGCAACACAATATGATATGAGGTGTAAGAATGGCTATTAATTTTACTAAACCAATGATCAATAAACTACAACAAGAAATTACGGAAATCGAAAACAAAATCAAGAACACACAGAACAAAAAAGAAAAATCTAAATTTAAAATTAATCAATTAGAACAGGATTTGAAATTTAGCAAGTCTCACACGGATTTGAGTAGTAAAATGTCGCGAATCAAAAAGCTGAACGATGAGATAAAGACCTTAAATCGTATGCAAGCTGATCTTTCAAAAGAGTTAACTGCAAAGAAAAACTCGCTAAAGAAACTCCAAGTGAACGAAACTGCACCTATTACGAATGATCCTGCAAAAGGATAAATTGAGTATAGCTTACACAGATAGAAACCGCGTTGTTTGCGGTTTTTATTTTTTTATCGGCTCATCGGTTTCCCCTCGTAACAATGAAATCTCATGCTTATAGGGCGGGTTGACATATTTCTTTTCACCGATGGAGGGGGTCTCTAGGAGCTTGGGAATGGTTGTTAGCTGCGGGTGATGGACTACATATCGAAGCGCCCGAAGGCCGATATATCCATGTCCGATATTTTCGTGTCTGTCTTTTCGCGAGCCCATGGTATTCTTTGAATCATTTACGTGAATGACCTTTAGGCGTTCTATTCCGATTACGCGATCAAATTGATCCAATATGCCATCAAAATCTTCCTTCACATTATAACCAGCATCGTGGATATGGCAAGTATCCAGGCAAATAGACAGGCGCTCGTTATGAGTCACTCCATCAATGATCGCAGCTAATTCCTCAAATGAAGTTCCGCATTCACTACCTTTTCCCGCCATGGTCTCTAATGAAACCTGAACATTTCGTTTATCGGTTAGCACTTCGTTCAAGCCTTCTACGATTCGAGAGATTCCGGCCTGTGGACCCGTACCAACATGGGAACCGGGATGCAGGACAATTTGTATAGAGCCTAAAGCTTCTGTTCTAATAATCTCTGATTGAAGAAACTCAATACTGTGCTCAAAGACCTGAGTTGATATCGTATTCCCTAAGTTAATAATAAATGGGGCATGTACCACAATATTAGAAATGTCGTTACCTCTCATGTGAGCCTGTCCTGCTTCAATATTCAAAGCTTCAATGGGTTTGCGGCGTGTATTATGCGGTGCTCCAGTATAAATTAGAAAGGTGGTCGCTCCATAAGATGCGGCCTCTTCACTAGCTCGAAGGAGCATCTTTGGTCCAGTCATGGATACATGTGACCCTAGGAGTAAAGTCATCTGGTTTAACACTTCCTTTCTTCAGAGAAGAGATCAATACTTAGTCACTATAGGTCTATTAATATTTGTAAAACGTCCTATTTATATGTATTCAAGCTAAGGTATAGGTTGTCTCGTCCGACCATCTCCTTGGGGAGACAACCTTACCCACCAAGAATGATCGCTATTCAGTAGCGGTAATCGTCTCGCCTTGGATCGGCTTCAATCCATTCTCCCACCTAACAGGGATAGAACGAGAGTTGAACAAATCTACGCCGTCAGAGATCTGGAAATGTAAATGGGGCTCACTAGTGTTGCCTGAGTTACCAGTCAGCCCAATGATATCGCCTTTTTTGACTTTATCGCCCGGCTTAACTTTAATTGAACCTTTTTTGAGATGAGCTAGGTGGCTATATTCACCACCGTGGTCGATGACCACGTTATTGCCGGTTGCCTGGTTTGGATTCATGACACCGACAGGTTCATTATCTTTAATATCATTCACTACCGATACGATTGTGCCATCCGCAGGCGCGAGAATATTTTTCCCAAAGGCATAATAGCTTTTGTTTTTAAGCGGATCTCCTTTATAAGAGTAGTTATCCTTGGCTTGGATGAAATCAAAAGCGTAACGCTGAATCTCTACTTCATAATGATAATTTACGAGAACATTCTCTCCGCCCCAAAATATAAACCAGTCACCTTCGAAAGGCAATGCGTATTCATGCTTGCTAAGTTTCGTGTCGGTTTCAGGGGATGATGTCAGTTCTTGAATCTGGATTAATGAAATGGTTCCATCCGGATCAAACATTCCGATAAGCCCTTTATGACCTGCATCACTCACCCAAGTACGTCGATCAAATCCATTAAGCTGCATATCAGAAGTTTTGTTCAGTGTCTGTATATCCTTAGTGAATTCCTTAGCGGTCTCAGCTAATTCAGTTTCACTTACCTCATCTTTCAAAGGCTGACTAANNAAAGTGGGCGTACATTTCTTTATAGTTCCCTTTAAGCAGAAACTTTGGTAGATCATCTGGCAGGAACACTGTTTCGTTTGATTCTAAGACTGAACTGGATGTTTGCTCCACTTCCGCATGATTATTCATATCCGCTTTTCCTCCTCCACAAGCTGTTAATAGCAAGGTAAGTGATCCTATTGCCAAAACTGTTTTTGCTGACATTTCCGGTTTGTTGATTATTTTTTTAGAGCTTTTTTTCAAGAATATCGCCTCCTAATAGTCAAATTGTAACAAACGAGTCTTAGCTCTTCTGAAACGCTGTATTAACAAGCTCTTAACTTTCTTGGAAGTTGACGAATACGAATTAAGCTTCCGTTAAGGAAAGTGCGATTGATCGCGTAAAAAATCATGCTATGATGATAAAAACATCGGTTATTTGGAAAGGGAATATCACAATGAATGAAGCTTCGATTTTGCTTGTGGATGATGAGCAATCACTTTTGGAGATTATGGAAACAGTGCTGCGTAAGGAGGGTTACCTGAATATTGATACTGCGGTGACGGGTGAAGAGGCTGTAAGCGCCTGCGAAGCCCAAAAATATGATTTGATTGTATTGGATGTGATGTTGCCAGGACGCAGTGGAAT
Organism: Paenibacillus sp. UBA6285; assembly: GCA_002438345.1. Classification (GTDB taxonomy): domain Bacteria; phylum Bacillota; class Bacilli; order Paenibacillales; family Paenibacillaceae; genus Paenibacillus_AQ. The sequence continues at coordinate 10,608 of DJUJ01000192.1, read as the reverse complement.
CGAAATCTGTCCTTTTATCCGGCAGACGACGAACGCACCCATCCTATTTCTTACCGCTCGAACCTCTGATTTTGATAAGCTGACTGGATTTGCTATTGGGGGAGATGATTATATCACCAAACCCTTTAATCCACTTGAAGTGGTTGCTCGAATAAGAGCGCAGCTGCGGAGATACTTAAGTTCACCAGCCTATTTCAGTGCTGAAAAGAAAGCGGAGACCGTTCATAGTAAATCTGCGAACGTTTATGATTACGGGAGATTTAAACTTAATGAGGCAGCAGGGGAGCTGCTGGTTGAGGGTGAGCCGGTCTCTTGTCCGGCACTTGTATTCCAATTGCTGCTGTTCTTATGCAAACATCCCAATCAAATATTCAGCAAAAGCGAATTGTATGAAAGGGTTTGGGGTGAAGAAGCGTTAAGTGACGATAACACGGTCATGGTACATATTCACCGCATTAGAGAACGTATTGAAGCAGACCCGTCTGACCCGAAATTTATCGTTAACGTTAGAGGTCTTGGCTACAAGCTGGTCAATGCAGAACGCCAAGGGTTGTCTATGCCATGAATATCAAGCGCCGGCTAACGTTAAAGTTTGTACTACAGCTCGCAATTACAGGTGTGGTAGTTCTCGCTATTTCTGCTGTAACGCTAACTTGGATCCTGCTGCGGTTTCTTGATATTAGTCTCACGCGTGATTTTGCCAATGTTGGCCTTGAGCAATTGATGGAATCTTCTAAGATTGACGAGAACGGTATTCAATTTTCCCCAAGTTTACTGGAGCAAGTGAAGAAAAATAAAGGTTGGCTACAAAGTCTTAATGAAGATGGGCTAGTTGAAAGTGCTTATAATACACCTAATGATGTACCCAAACAATATGGGCCTGGCGAATTAGTTGCCTATTGGACGGGTGCTCAGCCGTTTCCTTATCATCTAGCGTTATGGATTCAAGAAAAGGAGGGTAAACAGTTTACACTGGTATATGGTGCACCTAATATATTAGATCCTCTATTAAAGAAAGTTAGTGAAGCTTCATTCACAGATGCGAAAGGGGAGCCGGTACTTCCTGAGGATCTTGAGAAAGAAATCAAAGCTGCGCAGACTTTTGTTCAACTTATAGATTCGTCAGGAAAGGAAATGCTCTCGTATAACAGGCCTAATATGATCCCCACTGAGTATTCCGTTCAAGAGCTAGCACTTCGCACCATGTACAGTGATCGATATGGGTACCATGTGCTATCTTCTTTTGATAAGGAGTCAAGTCATACCTGGATCATTGGAGAACCTAATATCAAAGGAACAGATCCAGGAAAAACAGTGCGGGTACCCGAAGAGGTTAAGGTAGTGATCGTCGGCTCATCTGCCATGCTTATCGCTTTATTGATTGCATTTGTGTTGCTCTCCTTGTGGCAAGCGCATCGTTTTGGTGCACCTATGCTACATATGCTAGTATGGCTCGATTCCATCGGAAATGCCTTTTATACAGAGCCAACGGATCGTAAAGGCCTTCGTCGTAGTCGAACAGCCGCCTTAAAATGGAGGCGAAGATACCGTGTTTTTGCTGATGTGATGGTTTCGATTGAGAAATTATCTGTAACCTTGAAGAGAGATCAAATTATGCGGGAGGAGACGGAGAGCTTACGCGAGGAATGGATCGCCGGTGTTACTCATGATTTGAAAACCCCATTATCCTCTATCACAGGATATGCTCATTTACTGACAGAACCCAAATATGATTGGTCGAAAGAGGAAGTCCGTAAGTTTACAACAACGATGTTAGATAAATCGGCTCATATGGACATGCTGATCAGTGATCTTGCGATGACCTATCGTCTAAAGTCAGGAATTAAACCACCTGAGACGATGGAAGTTGAATTAAACGCTTGGCTGAAACAGGCTCTCGATCAGGCTGCTGCCAATCCTTCTTATGGGAAGCAGCGAATTGTATTTCAACCTGCACAAACCGCAGTTAGATCTCAACTGTATACGCCTTGGCTAGAGAGGGTTGTCAATAATTTAACTGCGAATGCGTTGCTCCATAACCCACCGGATACAAAGTTAACCGTCTCGCTTATTCATAAAGATAGGGACAGCGGATTTATCATTCAATTTGCTGATGACGGTGATGGAATGGATGAAGAAACAATGATTCGGTTGTTTGAGCGATATTATCGAGGAACGGATACAGCGTCTACCTCCAACGGTTCTGGGCTCGGCATGGCGATTTCTAAAGGACTGATCGAATGTATGGGGGGGCAGATTATTGTCGAGAGTCACGTAGGTAAGGGAACGGTTATTAAGTTAATATGGAGCTGATATCTTCATTCAAGCCCTCGCTGTATTCCAACCGGAAACAGCGAGGGTTGTTTATATTTATTACGTTGAGTCAAGATTAGGAATATTAAGGAGTTGACATCTTTTTTTAATTGTAACTACAATAGTTACAGGTAAACAATTATTAAGAGGATGAATTTAATCCTAATTTGAGGAGGATTTCAAAATGAAAATAGCTATAACTGGAGCAACAGGTCAATTCGGATCATCGGTAATAGAATCTCTACTTAAAACTGTACCCGCAGGGGATCTTGTAGTTAGTGTTCGGAATCCAGATAAAGCAAGTGATCTTAAAGCGCGTGGTGTGGAAGTCCGTCATGGTGACTTTGATAAGCCGGAGACACTGGATGAAGCGTTTGCCGGCGTGGATCGACTGCTAATTGTATCTGCCGATGGGGATAACGAGACCCGGATTCGCCAACACCAAGCAGCAGTTGATGCAGCCGCTAAAGTAGGTGTTGGATTCATTGCCTATACAAGCGTAGGACATGCAGAGAAGAGTGAACTGTTCCTTGCCGAAGTACACCGTGTAACAGAAGAAGCCATTCGAGCAACCGGAATTCCTTACAGCTTCCTTCGCAACAATTGGTATATGGAGAATGAGGTTGGATCTATTCAAGGAGCAGTAGCAGGTGCCCCATGGGTAACTTCTGCTGGTAGTGGTAAAGTTGGTTGGGCAGCACGGGGAGAGTATGCAGAAGCTGCTGCTAATGTTCTAACAGGGGAAGGACATGAGAATACTGTCTATGAACTGTCTGGCAAGCCTTTAACACAAGAAGAATTGACTGGAATTATAAGTGACGTAATCGGTAAAGAAATCAAAGTGATGCAAGTAGACGATGAAGCATATGCGAAAATCATGGCAGAAGTTGCTGTGCCAGAAGCTGCTCTGCCCATCGTTGTTGCGATTCAACGTGGTATTCGCGAAGGATGGCTGGATATTGAAAGTGGCGATCTGGAGAAATTACTGAATCGTCCAGTCACTCCGTTAGCGGATGTCATTCGTGATCTAGTAAATAGTTTGCAATCTTAAACCATATAACAAGATTCAAGGCTTCTTCTCGGTGAATAACCAGAGGAAGCCTTTTTTTATTGCCCCGTTAACATCAATGTTAAATATTTCGCGATTATTCACTATTTTGACGAGGCAATCGTCCGAACATATGATAATGTATTAATAATGATATAATAGAAAACATATGTGAACTGTTGGTGTAATGAGAATAATTAAATCGAAGAGAACGATATGAAAGCCTTGTAGTCAACCGACAATGAGAAGGGGATGAATATCAATGAGGAAAAAAATCTGGATGGCTTCTGGAGCAGTTGTAGTTGTTGCGTTAGGCGCATATTTGTTTGTAGGGGGGAACGATAAAGAGACACCTGCAGCAAGTGATACATCTAATGTTAAGCAATTAGTGCAGGAATATAGTTCAAGCAGCATGAAAGACCTGTCTGCTTCTATCACTTCAGAACAGCTCATTGTGACCGACAGCAACAATAAATCGACAACCTATGAGTTACCCAAAGACGAGTTTTTTGTTTCCATCGCTCCATATGTTAAGAATACACACCCTTGTGCAACCCACAGCTTGACTGGATGCCAAGGAGAATTAACGGAACAAGAGTTTAGTGTATATGTTGAAGACACTGAGGGCAACGTCATTGTGGATCAAGCCATGAAGTCCCAATCGAACGGATTCATTGATCTTTGGTTACCACGCGATAAGAAATATAATGTAACGATTGAACAGGATAGTGTAAAAGCGAAAGCCGCATTTTCCACTTTTAAGAGTGATAATACATGTGTAACGACCATGCAATTAGTAGAGAATATCTAAGCCCAGCTGTAAGTCTAAACGCTAGTGCAAAAGAATGATTTCAAACCCTTCCATTTCATGAAACCTTGNNAATTTATGGGAGGTTTTTTTTATGTATCTGTAAGAATAAGAAGGTTCTCAGGTCTAGTTATTTTCCACGTCTTGGAAATGGTATAATCTGATGGATATCAAGAATCGAGCTTTTATAGGGAGTGCTGTTATGCTTAGTTTTAAGAATACAACATTGGAATTATCTAATAGTGGGATTGATACAGTTGTTCTATCAGTAGGCGCAACGGAGCAATTTGGGAGGGAGCATTCGTTAAACAAATCAACTATAAGTACCCTCAGATTATTTTAATTACCGCAAATCATAATAATCATAATGCATGGGAAGAGGCAGTTGAAGCGGTAGGTTTAGAAAATTTAAATGAAATGCATGGAGGATTATTGTCCGTTTGTACTGCTATGTGGCTCTGTCCTGAGTTGGTTATGATCAATTCAATGGGTTCAGATATCCCTTCAGAGAACCGGATTTATGCAGATTATTTAGGATGGGAAAAGTTAACACAGGATGGTTGTTGGGGAAAGTTTGAAGAAGGAAATTATACGAACGAAAAACTAGCTGAAAAAGGAAAAGTATTTTGGAATACATTTATTCAAAAAAGAACTCTAGGCTTAAAAGAAATCCTTGAAGAAGGGTATCGCCGAAAAACTCAAGGATGATTCTCTACGATAAACTTTAGTTGGTACTTGATTTTTGAGAGGAGATAGAGAAATGGATAAAGATCTGATCATCGGGGATGTTTTGCAGGAGTTAGCTGGTACGCGTCGTATGCTGGAGAAGCTGCCGCAGGAGCATATGACATGGAAACCACATGAAAAGTCAATGAGTCTTGGTGGGCTGTCCACACATCTCGTCAATCTGCTGAACTGGCAATCAGCAATTCTTCTTCACTCGGAGTTTGATTTGGCGTCTGTGCCATATCGAAGAGAAGCACTGGAGAGCCCCGCCGCGGTTCTGCAAGAGTTCGATATGAGCGCTCGCGAGATTGAAAAATTAATTTCTGAAAGCAATGTGGAGACGCTTGGTGCGGAGTGGACACTACGTAATGGCACAGAGGTCATCCGCCGTCAGTCACGGGCAGTCGCGCTTCGTACCATCGGAGTGAATCACATGATTCACCACCGGGCACAGCTTGGGGTATACTTCCGGCTTCTAAATATACCAGTACCGGGCCTTTACGGCCCCTCGGCAGATGAGTTAGCGAACACTTAATAAGTGATTTCATTTCTTAACGATTTAAGGATCGGAAAGTTGAAAAAAACAAATGAGCATGTTAACATGGATACAAATTAATGATCGGAGTTGAAAAGTATAGTGTAGTAATTATCTTGCGTCCAATGATGAATAAAACAACAAAAACGGTTTATTTCGTTTGTTTTATTTTTTGTATGCAAGAAAGTTACTACTTCTTTTCACTCGAACAATATATCCTTATCTAACTCCATTTGGGGCTAGATTTGCTGTATTTATTTGAGTCACAAGAAAGTAACTTTCTTGTGACTTTTATTTTTTCATACAGGAGGATAATTTAATGTCATTAATAAATGTAACAAATTTAACCTTTGCTTATGAAGGTAGCTACGATAACATCTTTGAGAATGTAAACTTTCAAATCGATACCGATTGGAAATTAGGATTTACTGGAAGAAACGGAAGAGGGAAGACCACCTTTCTGAGTTTATTGCTTGGAAAATATGAATACAGCGGTAATATTTCTGCTCATGTCACTTTTGAATATTTTCCTTTCCAGGTGGATAACAAGGAGCTTAATACCATTGATGTGATCAGCGATATTTTTCCGGATTATATTCATTGGAAATTAATGCGTGAACTTTCATTATTAAAGGTTTCTGAAGATGTGCTGTATCGGCCCTTTGATTCATTGTCTAACGGAGAGCAGACGAAAGTGCTGTTAGCCACATTATTCATTAAGGAAAATAGTTTCCTATTGATCGACGAACCCACCAATCATCTGGACATGACGGCAAGAAAGCTAGTCAGTGATTATCTCAATTCGAAAAGTGGATATATTCTGGTATCTCATGATAGATCCTTTCTTGATAATTGTGTAGACCATATTTTGTCCATTAATAAGACCAATATAGAGATTCAAAAAGGTAATTTTTCCAGCTGGTGGGAGAATAAAGTCAGGCAAGATAACTTTGAGCTAGCAGAGGACGAGAAACTTAGAAGAGACATTAAACGCTTATCTGCTTCTTCTAAAAGGACAGGTAACTGGTCACACGAAGTGGAAAAAACAAAAAACGGTACGAGAAATTCCGGCTCTAAAGTTGATAAAGGCTATATTGGCCACAAGGCTGCTAAAATGATGAAACGTTCTAAAGCCATTGAGCAAAGACAAAATTCTGCTATCAACGAAAAGTCAAAGCTTCTTAAAAATATCGAGAATTCTGAGAACTTAGAGATTACACAGCTTGCATATCATAAACGTCAACTTGCTGAGTTGGACAATATTTCGATTTTTTACGGAAAAAAGGTGTGTTCAGACGTAAGCTTCACTATCGAGCAGGGTGAACGGATTGCGCTTTCGGGTAAAAACGGCTCAGGAAAATCAAGTATCATCAAATTGATCTGTGGGGAGGATATAGATTTTTCAGGCACTCTCACAAAGGATAGCCAGCTTATCATTTCTTACGTATCCCAAGACACTTCTAATCTTCAGGGGGATTTAACGGATTATGCCAGAGACAACGGAATCGATGAGAGTCTGTTTAAATCTATTCTACGAAAGCTCGATTTTTCTAGAATCCAATTTGATNNAGACATATCCACTTACAGTGGTGGTCAAAAGAAAAAAGTGCTGATTGCAAAAAGTCTAAGCGAGAAAGCTCATTTGTATATTTGGGATGAACCACTTAATTTTATTGATGTCATTTCACGGATGCAAATTGAAGAGCTGTTGCTTGAATACACGCCAACCCTTGTTTTTGTGGAGCATGATCGGGAATTTTGCAACAATGTTGCTACGAAGATCGTTGAACTTTAATTAAGATGAAGAAATGAAAGGGAAGTCGGCAGCGTTTATCTGTCGGCTCAGACTGTAGACAGCTAGGGTTTCAGAACTTGTGATACTTTTCGGGAATTGTTTTCTTGAATAGATTGATTTTAGGTGCAAATACCTATATATTCAACTTAATTTACAATTTCATGGCTTGCCTAGTTATTAAATTAGTGGANNTAATTATATTAATAAAGTTAATTATTATATATATTCCAGTTTTCCAATGTACTATAATGATATAGATGAATTTTTAGGATGTTATTAAAGAAATGAAGATTTCAAGAAACAACCTATAGAATTGAACAATAGGAGGAAATAAAATGAGCACACAGAATGTGGGAATTCCATTAGAAGGTTTTGCAGAATTTAGCCGGACAGTGGCCGCAGAAGGTGCGGTACTAGTGAAGAATGACAATCAGGCGCTTCCGCTTGGCGAAGGCGATAATGTTGCGATTTTTGGCAGATCCCAAGTGAATTATTATCGCAGTGGTACAGGTTCAGGCGGTAGTGTCCATGTTACTTATACGACTAATTTATTGGACGGTCTTCGCAGTAAGAAGAACTTTACAGTCAACGAAGAACTGGCTGCTGTCTATGAAAAGTGGATTGAGCAGAATCCATTTGATAATGGTGGAGGCGCATGGGCTGCAGAACCTTGGCATCAGAAGGAAATGTCTTTAAGCGATGAATTGGTATCCGAGGCTAGAAGCAAATCGAACAAGGCTATCCTTGTGATCGGACGCACGGCAGGAGAAGATCAGGATAATGCCGATGCACCGGGCAGCTACCAATTAACAAGTGATGAAAAGGCAATGTTGAAGCAGGTAACTACATATTTTGAGCAAACAATAGTTGTCCTGAATGTCTCGAATATTATTGATATGAACTGGATGAACGAAAAAAGCTATAAATATCCGATTTCGTCTGTCATCTATTCATGGCAAGGTGGTATGGAAGGCGGAAATGCGATTGCTGATGTGTTGTCTGGAGAGGTAACTCCGAGCGGTAAACTGACGGATACAATCGCTTATTCCATCAATGATTACCCATCAACACAGAATTACGGCAATGAATTTACGAACTTGTATCAGGAAGATATCTATGTGGGATATCGTTATTTCGAGACATTTTGCCCGGATAAGGTGCAGTATGAATTTGGTTATGGGTTATCCTATACAACATTTAGTATCAAGCCAGAAGAAGCTAAGCTTATTACCAAAGAAGGCGAGCTTTATATTGAAGTCGGCGTAACCGTTACCAATACAGGAACTACCTTTGCTGGAAAAGAGGTTGTTCAGGTCTATTATGAAGCTCCGCAAGGTAAGCTGGGAAAACCAAGTAAAGCTCTGGTGACATTCGGCAAGACAAAAGTTCTTGAGCCGGGCGAAGCTCAGCGTCTTACCGTGAGTTTCTCTGTTCATTCGATGGCTTCCTATGATGACGCAGGTGTGACAGGACATGCTTCTGCCTATGTTCTCGAAGAAGGTACGTACCGCTTGTATGTGGGAACTAGTGTTAAACATGTAANNGTCGGCGTTGAGGGTAAAGACGGCTACGTCGTAGAAGCTCTTCAAGTTGTGGAGCAGTTGCAAGAAGCTCTTGCACCAACAGAAAATTTTACGAGAATGATGCCCGGCACTCGGAAAGCAGACGGTTCGTATGAAATTGTCTATGTAGAAGTTCCTAAGCGCAAGATTTCGTTAGCTGAGCGGATTGAGAACAATCTTCCTGAGACGATTTCACAAACAGGAAATAAAGGATATAAATTAAGAAATGTGTATGAACAGAAAGTTAGTATGGAAGCCTTTATTGCGCAGCTTAGTGATGAGGATTTGGCTGCAATTGTACGTGGTGAAGGGATGAGCAGTCCTTTAGTTACACCGGGCACGGCTTCTGCATTTGGAGGAGTAAGTGACAGTTTATTTAATCTCGGAATTCCAGTGGCATGTACGGCTGATGGTCCTTCAGGAATTCGTATGGATAGCGGAGCTAAGGCTACTCAAGTTGCTATCGGAACGCTTCTTGCAGCTACTTGGAATGCGGAATTGGTAGAAGAGCTTTATGTTATGGAAGGTCAAGAGTTGTTAAGAAATAACGTGGATTCCTTGCTTGGACCTGGCCTTAATATCCGACGCAGTCCGCTTAATGGACGTAACTTTGAGTATTTTTCAGAAGATCCTTTGATCTCTGGGGTGTTTGCTGCTGCATGTACTCGCGGTATTATGAAAGGCGGATCTACCGCTACGATGAAGCATTTCGCTTGTAACAATCAGGAGAAACATCGTAGTAAGGTAAACGCCGTGGTATCTGAACGTGCGCTTCGTGAGATTTATTTGAAAGGTTTTGAAATCGCGGTGAAGCAGGGCGGTTCGAATTCTATAATGACCTCCTACAATCCAGTTAACGGACATTGGGCGGCTTCTAATTATGATTTGAACACCACTATTCTTCGTGGGGAGTGGGGCTTTAAAGGGATTGTAATGACTGACTGGTGGGCGATTATGAATGATGTGGTTAACGGCGGACCAGCAGATCGGAAATTTACAAACTGGATGGTTCGTGCACAAAACGACCTCTATATGGTTGTAGCTAACTATGGTGCAGAAATTAACGGATGGAATGATAACACCATTGAGTCCTTGGAAGATGGTACGTTAACCCGAGGAGAGCTGCAACGTTCTGCCATTAACATTTGTGAGTTTATTATGAATGCACCTGTGTTCTCTAGAAAACAGGAAATTGTAGAAACAGTTGAGTCCTTCAAAGCTAATCCTTCACTTACTGGAGAACAAGCTCAATCATTATCTAACAATCCACAGGTTAAACCAGTCGTTACAGGATCGACAAGCTTTAAAGTGGAACAGGCTGGTCAATACCGGATCCTGGTGCATATCATGTCAACGGAACCTGAGCTGGCTCAAAGCGCTTGTAATGTGACTGTGAATGATCAATTGATGACAACCATTCAAACGAATGGTACTGAAGGTCAATGGATTAGACAAAAGCTTGTGAAAGTTGAACTCGAAGCAGGTCTTTATGAAATGAAATTGGAGTTTGTCAAACCAGGGTTGCAGATCGATTGGATCGAATTTAATAAAATTGACTAATTTTCTTTTTATAGAAGAAATGAACCGCGAAGAAG
>DJUJ01000192.1:0-201 GCA_002438345.1 Paenibacillus sp. UBA6285 | reverse complement strand
ATGAGCAAGTTAAAGCCCTATGTGTAAAAGCTTCTACAGTTCCCCGTACTTTTTTCTATAGTGACTCAGCGTGACTAGTGGCCAGATGTATCTGTAACTGTGATAGTTGGAATAGAAATTACCGGGGAGACCAGCGCCTGTCGGATAAGAGCTCTTCCAATCGTCTTCGTTTATAGATGATATTAGTCTTTGGATTCCTCG
>DJUJ01000133.1:36811-52906 GCA_002438345.1 Paenibacillus sp. UBA6285 | reverse complement strand
AATCAAATTTGGCTCATTGATCATTCTGACACGGTTTTAGATATAACGGACGAGCAATTGTTTTTTGGACCAGGTAGTGGTAAATACGGCGGGAAAATTGTTGAAGAATCGCCACGTCCAGAGCCGATCAATGGAGAGATAAATCAGGCTGCACCCACTGAATACTATCATTTTCATGATCTTTACTGTCGTAATATTCAAATGGCCGAAATTCAGATTACTCGTAATAGACTTGTAACGTTCACTGGTGAATCTGGCTGTGGTAAATCTACATGAGTCAATGAGTGTATGTCCAAAGATTTTGTGAAGCGATATCCCAAGGATAAGCTGGTGATTGTGGGGCAAGATCGAAATCAATCGATTACCAGTCGGTCTACGGTTGCAACTTTTCTTGATATTAAAAGAAAACTTACAAAATATAGTGAAGAGATTGATGATATTTTTCAACGCTCGATTGAAGATATTATTGATGAACTACCAAATGAAGACATTGCTCATAAACGCTTAAGCTTATTGATCAAGCTTGGACTTGGTTATTTGACGTTGGAAAGAAAAACACAGTCTTTATCAACAGGTGAATTTCAATGTGTCCATTTAGTTTCTGAGCTGTTTGCAGGTTCAAGAAATCCACATACACTTTTCATTTTTGACGAGCCTTCCAAAGGGTTATCACAAAATATTCTAAATCAATTCATTGATAGCATTAGAGTCATTCTACAGGATGAATCCGTCTCGATTATAATGATTGAACATAACTCGTATATGCTAGAAAACTCTGATTTTATCGTTGATTTTGGCAAAAGACAGCTTGAACCAGTGGACCATCTAGATGTCTTCAGCCATGAAGAGTATTATTGTCAACAAAACAGTGAGGATCCTGTCACGCCATTGCAGATTTCTTCAACACTGCGTCAACAAAATGGCATTAACTATTTAAAAGAAGATCAGATTGCCTATTTTAAAAATGCGGAAAACGTCTATAAAGGTGGCATCTTAAAAAGCTTATCCTCTATGGCACGTTTGATTTATGGTGAATACGAATCAGATACCATTGCACCTGTCATCGCCATTGATCTGGAAAGACACTTGTATAGTCAATATACTTTTCTGTATGAAATGGGTGGCTTGATCAACCATATTGTAACGGCACATCCAACCATTAAAGATACAAGTAGCTTCGATTTCTATTATCAAGACAATCATTGTCCATGCTGCAAGGGACGTCGAGTTATTGATAAGTTTGATTTTGATGTTGTTCTTCAGGACAAAAATGCGCCATTTTGGGATGGCTTATTGCATCCAGATGCAATGGATATTCTGAAATTCTATCAATTCCCCAAATTAAAATTCATCTTTGAAGAGATTAAGAATGAACTCGGTCAAGATATCAGCAAGAGTTATAGTGAGATGACGGATGCAGAAAAGCATACTTTTTGGTACGGGTATTGGAAAAAGTCATTTTATGATAAAGCAAGCAAGGCAACGAGAACTTGGGAAGGCTTTAATTACATCATTGGGAATTACATGGTGATATCGAAAGCAATCATTAAAGAGCATATCAAACAGTCCAAAATACTGATTACCTGTCCAATCTGTGATGGAACCGTACTAAATCATCATAAAAAGCTAAAGTTTGGTGACACAGATATTCGTGAGATCATTGGACAGACTCTTGATCAAGTGATTAGAACCGTTGGTGAATTAGAGATACTCCAAAAAATGAAAGCCATTGTCGGCGGCGATATGGTCCTAACAGAGGAAGTCTCTCTATTACCAAGGGAAACGCAAGTTGCTCTAAAAATGCTTGAATTAGAGGTAGCCAGCTTTGCACACTATGAAATAGTATTACAAAATGCTCTGCCATTCTGGGGCAAGATTAGCGGCAGCATTGAATCCATCAGTATGAATAATCAAATCACCATTTGTGATTTTGAGAATATCACCGAAACTAGAGAAAACATCATTGATAAGTATTTCACGAATGGAAAATATAAAAAGCTGACCTATGTGTATGAAGCGTTTGGTTACAAAAAACTGGTCACTCTAATTAATAAGATAAAAGCTAGTCATCCATGTCCATTCTGCAAAGGGAAGAAAGTCATTTCGGAAGATGGGCTTCATGATGGTGTTTATAAATTAACGATTCCATGTGTTAGTTGTTATGCAAGTGGCATTAATGATGAAGGGCGTAAGGAAATCGTCGAAGGCATTGACGTGCAAACTTGGTTAACTGGCAATGTAAGTGACGTTGTTACGGAAAGCTTAAATATTGTGGCTGTAGCAGATATCCCAATTTTCAATCGTATTCGGGAGTTGAATAAACAAGAAATGATGGCAGTTTATCAATACCTTGAGGATAATAAGCAAACCTAATGGAACCGCGCTATGCGCGGTTTTTTATTGTATAGGAACACATTTGGGATAATTATTGATGTGACATAAATCACAATTCAGACACATCTTTTCATTAAGGATAGCTACATTGAGCTATAGGCATACATCTTCCTTTTCTTTACAATTAGGCGTAATGATCGTTCACTAAATGGAATGATAGATTAGAGAATGAATCGCTGACAAGGGGGTGAACAATGGTTATATCCAAAAGTTTCTGTCACCCAGTCATATTTAGNNGATCCTGATGTTACTTAGCCTTTTCTTAATAATCACGACCTACAGCGGGAGTGCCAGTGCAAATACTACTTCGAAAGCGATTCCACTCCAGCCGATTATTAATGCGGCCCAAATCGGAGATTCGATTACTTTAGCTCCAGGTACTTACCTCGGCCCGGTTTATATTAACAAAAGGCTGACGATTAACGGGGAAGGTAGGGTGACACTATTAAATTCATCTCCAGATGCTGAAGTTGCAGTTATGATTCAGGCTGATGGGGTAAAGCTTCAAGGACTTAATATACAGCAGGATAACGGGGGAGAAGCAGCAGCGATTCGGGTGGAAGGCGATCAGGTGACTTTGAAAGATTTAGTCATACATACATTTGGCTTTGGCATTGTGCTACGTGAGGCCGATAGTGGAGTTGTAGTAAACAATAAGATCCGCTGGTTTATACCTAAAGGTGTTACTTCGGGAAAAAGAGGCAATGGCATCGATCTCTATAACTCTCATGGTTTAGATATCAGAGAGAATGAAATCTCTTATCTCCGAGATGGCATCTATATAGAGAAGAGTCGCAATACAAAGGTTGATCACAATCGGCTCTATTATTTACGATATGGCGTTCACTGTATGTATATCAATGGATCATCTGTTACGAACAATATTGGAGAATACAACATAACTGGCGCGATGGTGATGGGAGTGACCGACGTTATGGTGTCAGGAAACTCTTTTCGTAAACAGAATCAGAATGTTCATTCTCAAGGAATCCTGCTCTTTGACGTTCGTACCTCTCAGATTGTACATAATCTCGTGGAAGGTAATCGGGTAGGAATCTATATGCAGCAGTCCTCCGACAACACTCTCCGGAATAATATGGTGCTCCGAAATTATATTGGGATTCAATTTGAGGGTTCTGAAGGCAACCGCTTTCAGCAGAATGCTTTTATTGCAAATGTGATTGAAGCACAGGCAACAGATTCCAAGAATAATAAGATGACTAGAAATTTTTGGGATTCTTTCGAAGGGCTGGATGTATCAGGTGATGGCGTAAGTGATCTACCATATGCTATTAACCCTTTTTATCAGCAATTAATTACAGAAAACGCTGCTTATCAGCTCTTTTTTCAATCACCGGGCATGACATTTTTAAGCGATCTGTATACAAATGGTAAAGAACAATGGTCCACCGATCTAGAGCCGCTTATGCAATTGGATTCAGTTAATGCAAATGTTGGACAAGTTAGTGAGGGGCAAGGGTCAGTAATGGTAGTGGGTTGGCTGCTTTTGTTTTTCTCTGTGATCACAATACTATATATGGGGGTATTAAGGTTATGAAAAAATGGAGTTTTGTGCTGATGTTGATGATGGGTTTGTTAATTCTGGCGGCTTGTGGCACCAAAAAGTTTGAACCTTTGGCGATTAATGAAAAAGTTGATATTTGCGCGATTTGCAATATGCAGGTTAAGGACGATGCCTTTGCTACACAGCTAGCAACGAAAGACGGGAAGAATTATAAGTTTGATGACATTGGTTGTATGAATGAATGGAAGAACAAGAATGGAAGCAAAAATATTGGAATGGACTATGTCCGTGACTATAACGACAAAGAGTGGGTAGAATTCAGTAAGGCCAGCTTTGTCTATGATGAGACACTACGTACGCCTATGGCTTATGGAGTCATCAGCTTCAAAGATACTGCTTCAGCCGAAGCTTTTGTAAAAGAACAAGGTGTTGGCATCGTGCTGTCAGCAAGTGATCTGTCCACGCATGAATGGAAACAAAATACGGATATGATGCACATGGATATGAATGGCGGAGAAGGTCATATGGACGAGCATAAGTCTGAGGAAATGGAAGGCATGACATCGGATAAAGAGACGGATATGTGATAATGGGTGATATCCTGCAAGTCGCACGCAGAGAGATTAAAATGGGGTTTCGTAATCCATGGGCCTATTCTTTTTTGGCATTATTCTGCACGTTTAGTCTCGGCTTACTGCTGATTAATGCACAAAATGAGATTCAAGGCTATACCGCAGTTACAGGTTCCATGCTAAGTCTGATTCTGTATCTGCTGCCGCTAATGACTTTGTTTCTAGGCTCATTTTCACTGACCTCAGAGAAGGAAGAGGGTAGCTGGCAGCTGTTATCTACTTATCCGATAGGAACATTATCATTTATTCTTGGTAAGTATGTGGGATTGGCCGCTGTACTACTCACGGTTGTGGCGTTCGGTTATGGTTTGATGGGAACGATCAGTGGACTCATAGGCATGGCCTTCGATTCTACTACCTACTTTCTATTTTTGGCTTTTTCAGCAGGACTTGTTTTACTATTCTTGGCCATCGCCTTGTTTATCGGTTCATTATCACGTAATCGCTGGCAAGCGCTGACTGTTTCAGTTGCTGTGTGGTTTTTCGCAGTAATAGGCTGGCCGACCTTTTTGATCGCCTTTTTAGGTTTAATGCCTTATCTCTGGATCAAGCCCTTGCTCGTCGCATTAACAATACTCAACCCAGCGGAGCTTGTTCGGTTATTCGTTGTTATCAAGCTGGGTGGAGGTTCTGTGCTGGGGCCTGAATATTATCAGTGGGTAGAATGGATAAATGGATCGAAGGGTAATTTGTTGTTTCTGGGTGTCTGTCTGGTCTGGATGTTGAGCTCGATCCTGCTTGTATATTGGATATGGGAAAGGGGGCGCTCCCGTGGATAACCCATTAGTGAATGTAAAAGGAATCTCTAAGGTTATTAAGAAGCAAACATTAGTAGAAGAGATTAGCTTTCAAATCCCCAGTGGGAGCATACTTGCACTATGTGGCGGTAACGGGGCAGGCAAAAGTACCGTTTTGCGAATGGTTGCCGGTATTTTTCAGCCTTCGGTGGGAGAAATCTCAGTGGGTGGTCTATACTGGCACAAATCACGCAAACAATTCTCGAAACAAATTGGTTATATGCCGGATGATTATCAGTTCAATCAGGGGCTGTCGGCAGAGGAAGCTTTGACTTTTTGGGCGGCTCTCCGTAGGGTACCCAAACGTAAAGCGAGAGTCAGCGAAGTACTTGCCTTAGTAGGTCTTGAGGATAAACGAAATCGTCTGGTCAATACCTTTTCCAAAGGAATGCGCCAGCGTATCTTATTTGCTCAGGCGTTGCTTGCCAAACCGCCCTTGCTAATTATGGACGAACCCACAAACGGCCTTGACCCTTTCTGGATGAATGAATTTGTAGACCTACTCCATAGGATCAAACAAGAAGGGCATACAGTAATTTTCTCTACGCATCAGTTAGAAATTGCAGATAAGATCGCCGACCAGGTTGTTTTTCTAAGCCATGGAAGAAATGTTGGTTCAGGTCCAACCGAACAATTTCATGCGAAATTTGGTTCTCTGTATACAGCCTTTAATCATAGTCTGGGTTTGAAATGAGCATGCGTCGAATTGTTGCCTTGCTAGTGATTATCACGGCTGTCATGACTGTTGTATGGGTATTCAGCCATAATAAAAAAAGAGATTCATCTGAAAGGATTGCAGTGGGCTCTATCGCTCCTGAATTTGAAGCTACTACTCTAGAAGGTAAAAAAGTTCGTCTAAGCGATTTCCAGGGACAGATTGTGGTACTTAACTTTTGGGCCTCCTGGTGCACGTCGTGTATGCGAGAAATGCCCCTGCTTAATGACATTCAAAAGTCCTCAAGTGCTCTAATTGAAACCTTGTTTATTAATGTCGGAGAGTCTAAAGCGACGGTATCAGAATATCTTAAGGATCATAGTTTTTCTTTTCCAGTTGTCATCGATGTTACAGGAAAAATATCTACTGCATACGAAGTTAGTGCACTTCCTGCCACGTTTATTATTAATAGAGAGGGGAACATCAGAAAGGCAATATTGGGCGAAATCACAGATTTCCCCTTGATGCAACAGTGGCTGGAGGATGCTAGGAATCCTAACTGATCAACTCATATACATATTTCGGTATACAGCCGGGGTGAGGTTCTCGAACCGTTTGAATGTTTTAATAAAATAACCAGTATCACAAAATCCTAAATCATCGCTCACTTGATTAATAGGTGCGTCTGTAGTTTCCAGCAGCTGCTTGGCCCATTCAATCTTCAGCCTGGCAATGAAGAGGGAGAAGTTCTCGCCTGTTTCTTTTGTAAATATGCGACTGAAATAACTGGGGCTGATATGACAAAGCTTGGCCATTTCTTTGAGGCTGAAATTCTCATTCTTGTGCGCATAGATGTAATCAAACGCAGGCTGAAGCACTGCATTCGAAGCGACGAACTTTTGAATCCCATTTTTCAATTTGGTCTCAATGAGTGCCCCTGACAGTTCTTGCTGGATGGATTGAATTTTTCGATAAGCACGGTCTGTNNAGCTGATGTAGCTGCGTCAATATCTGAGGTCAGCACTCTTTTGTACAAATCGACTGTCGTACGCTTATGAATGGCTTCTTCCACAATATAGGTGCTTAGCTGTAGCAGTAAGTCAACGCATTTCGTTACTTCATCGTAGGATAAGATAGGAAGTGCTTCGTAATCCTCTTTGAGCGCTTTAAACTTCATATTCGCCTCTACATTAGGTGGCCTGGATACAATCTGCTCCAGATGCGACACGTCAGGTTCACGAAGCTTAAGCTGTCCGGCCATAATCGCACCAAGATATTGATTGTCAATAATAATTGGAATGGCGATATCGATGATATTGAAATGGCATAAATAAATATATGGCTTGTTCAAACGAACAGCTTCGATACCGGCACGTGCATCACACTTTTGGCAGTACTGGGAGAGGTTAGAATCCTGGCGCACGCCTTGGCAGAAAGGCTGACAGAAGCTGTGCTTAGTCACGGGAACGCCTTTATAATCAACGGTAAGGATCGCCATTTTAGTAACAAGGGATAAGGAGTCCTGCAACTTCTCCCATTTCTTCAAATCAATAATTTCTTCTAAATTAAATCGAGATTTGGGCATCACGATATTCTCCTAGGAATGTTATAGAAACATATTGAACATTATAGCGAATTTTTCTACAAAAGGACAAGATAATACAATTTCTTTAAGAGAAGACAAAAAAACACGATAAGAAAACGCTTTATTTGAACCTTATTGTTTCATGCATATCGAAATGGAGCAATCTATAATATAACTATATACAACCTAGGAGGAATGAAAATGAGAAGAGCGTTTATCAGTCCGACGAAATATGTGCAAGGTGAGAATGAACTATTGAATTTAGGTTATTTTGTAAAAACATTCGGTGATTCCGCACTGCTCATTGCACATCCAGATGATGTTACACGTGTGAAGGATAAATTGGAGTCAACTAAACTGAAATTTAATATAACGCTTGTTGAAAGCGGCTTCCATGGGGAATGCTCAAGACAAGAGGTTGCAAGATTGCAGGCTCTAGCCAAGGAACATCAATGTGCATGTACAATTGGTTTGGGTGGAGGTAAGGCGATTGATACGGCAAAATGCGTAGCAGAAGGAGAAGCGCTGATTATCGTTCCTACAATTGCAGCCACTGATGCACCAACTAGTCACTCAGCGGTCCTCTATACTCCAGAAGGTGAATTCGAGGATTATGCTTATTTCAAGCAAAGCCCGAGTGTAGTCATGATTGATACAACAGTGATTGCTAAAGCACCTACAAGATTTCTTATTGCTGGGATGGGAGATGCACTCTCCACTTATTTCGAAGCAAGAGCTACAGCAAATTCTTATTCCAATGTTAATGCAGGATTACCTTGCGGGGTTCGTGAAGGTGTTTGTGGGGAAGCTAAGGGAACCATAACGGCATTTGGTCTTGCCAGACTATGCTATGACACGTTGCTTGAAAATGGGTTCAAGGCGAAGCAGGCTTGCGATCTGAATATCGTAACCCCAGCTTTGGAGAATATCATTGAAACGAATATTTTGTTATCGGGACTAGGCTTCGAAAGCGGAGGTTTGGCTGCGATTCATGCGATCCATAATGGTTTAACAGCATTGGAAGGAACGCATCATTATTATCATGGCGAGAAGGTAGCCTTCAGTACGATTGCTCAATTGGTGCTTGAAAATGCTGACCGTACCGAATTAAAAGAAGTGCTGGACTTCTGTCTGTCGATTGGTCTTCCGGTGTGCCTAGCGGATATCGGAGTTGAGCAAGTAACTTACGAGGAACTTCTTGAGGTTGCTAATAAAGCTTGTATAGCTGAGGAATCCATTCATTCGATGCCGTTCCCAATTACAGAAGAGGCGGTAGCATCGGCGATTATGGCTGCCGACCATTTAGGTCGTCAATACAAATTAAGTAAGGAGCTTTAAGATGAAGAAAATTATGAATAAGCCGGAAACGCTAGTCCGGGAAATGTGCAATGGACTTGTCTTGGCGCATCCTGAGCTTGATTTCAACGATAAATTCAAAGTGATTTCTAAAAAAGAGATCAACACCGATAAAGTTACGCTAATTAGCGGTGGTGGAAGTGGGCATGAACCGGCCCATGCCGGGTTTGTAGGTAGCGGTATGCTGGATGCAGCTGTGTGCGGCGATGTATTTGCTTCTCCATCACAGATTCAGGTTTATCAAGCGATCCGCCGCACTGCAAGCACCAAGGGAACTCTGCTTATCATTAAGAACTACAGCGGCGACATCATGAACTTTAAAAATGCAGCCCATCTTGCAAGTGAAGACGGTATTCAAGTGGAATATGTTAAGGTAGACGATGACATTGCCGTCGATGACAGTCTCTATACGGTAGGGAAAAGAGGGGTTGCCGGAACAGTTCTCGTTCATAAGGTAGCCGGGGCTACGGCAGAGGCCGGACTGTCCCTAACAGAAGTGAAAGAATCGGCTCAGCATGCGATTAACCATGTTCGAACTATCGGCTTCGCCTTTACTTCTTGTACCGTTCCTGCCAAGGGAAGCCCGACGTTTCATATCGAAGATCACGAGATGGAATACGGTGTCGGAATTCACGGTGAACCTGGAATACGCAGAGAAAAAGCCGTGTCAGCGGATGAACTGGCACAGCGGATGGTTACATCTTTGCTGAGTAACTTACAAATAAATGATGATACGCAGCAAGAAGTTGCTGTTCTGATCAACGGATTTGGTGGAACACCACTGCAAGAGCTCTATTTGTTGAATAATTCTGTGATACGTGAATTGACGGCCAAGAATAAGCAAGTGTTTAAAGTATTTGTCGGCAACTATATGACCAGCATCGATATGGCTGGCGCATCGGTGACGATCATGAAGTTGGATGATACGTTGAAGAAATGGCTGTCTGCTCCATGCGATACGCCGACATTGTCGGTTAAAGGCCCATTTGAGCCTGTGAACTATACCGAGGTCATCAAGGAAGAGAAACCAACGAGCACGGTATCCTTCAAGAATAATACGGATGCTGGAGCAGCGGTAATTAAGAACAACCGGTTTTCCTTGCAAAATATCGTATATTTAATCGATCAAATGAGTGAGGTCATTATCGAGAATGAGGTGCCGTTCTGCGAGCTAGACGCCCACGCCGGAGATGGCGATTCTGGCATGAGCGTAGCTAAAGGCTTCAAGCAGCTAAAAGTAGAGTGGGAAGATATTCTAGCTCATCATCTCAGCAATGTCGGTGACTTCCTTGATGCGTGTTCATTGATCATCATGGAGCATTGTGGTGGCGCCTCAGGACCGATCTGGGGATCGGGCTTCCGCGCAGCGAGCAAGTCCGCACAGCAGAAGCAAGAGTTGTCCATTCAGGATTTTGCCAATATGATGCAAGCCGTCGTCAANNTTTCGGGAGAGGTGCTGTAGTTGGCGACAAGACATTAATTGATGCGCTTGTACCCTTTGCGGATACCTGGACACAATGCGCCGAACAAGGCGACGATATAAAGCTGGCAGCAACCAAAGCAGCAGAAGCAGCGGTTCTCGGCGCTCAGAAGACTGTGGAAATCGTTGCCCGTATGGGAAGAGCAGGCACCGTGGGTGAACGCAGCATCGGTTATCCGGATGCTGGAGCCTACGCGCTTGGGGTTATTTTCACAGAGCTAGCTAAAGCGATGAGATAAGTACGAGTAAGCTTCACGCCACCGGACACTCATCCCAAACAGCAGCAGTCATTGACTGCTGCTGTTTATATTTATATGCTTACTTTCTTAACTTACCAGGTAATGGGAAATGTCTAATGGACTCAACTGGGTGATAGAGTAACATCCATGGGCCTGAGAAACGCATAACCTCTTTTATTCTTTGGCGATACTCCTTTTTGTAACAATGAATTGGGCACTTTGCACATGCTGTTTTTTCTTCACCGAATGGGCAGAGAGATAGTCTTTTACCAGCGTATTCATTTAAGCCCTGACATTCCTCGCATAAGACTTTTTGATGATGTTTTTTCTTACAATAAATACGAATCATTTTTTCAACAATTTCTTTTTCTTTTCGAATTTTCGGACCATCATTCAACTGTCTTTTTATTTGTGCTGCCATGTTGGTAAGATCCTTTCAATGTTATAAAAATGCATTCTACAATAACTATATNNTATCATCAGATTTTTAAAGGGAGACGGTACTTCTTTAACATTTCTATGGCAATTGCTATGAAAAATAAGTAAAGAAACTTATCGATGAATGAGATAGAATGCTTTTAGTGAAGTAAGGGGGGAAAGAATGAGTAATATAAATAATGGTGGATATATTGCACAAATAATAGGTGGTAATGAATTATGGGAACCATTGTGGGGACTTAAAACAAAATTAACGGAAACAGAATCGTATTTATTAAATTCATTTCCGGTCCGCAGACTGCATTTTATTCATCATAGTGGTTGCAGCTACATCAATACACAACATGTCGCCACTCGGTTGCAGCACACCCTTGGAGTGTTTTCTCTAATTGCCTATTATTGTCCGGATTGGTATGAACTAAGGATTGCTGCGCTATTACACGATATTGGACATAGCCCTTTTAGCCATGTTTTAGAACAGATAGAAGGTATTGATCACCATAAAAGAACAAATGAGTTGCTTTATTCCCCTGAGATAAGTGATATCCTTACTAAGGGCGACTTTGAACCCGGTGTAATATTAGATTTAATTGAGGGGAATACAATAAATCCTCTACGAAATAAGGATAATAAAATCCATTTGGATCATCTAGATTCATGGGTGAGAAGTGCGCAAATCACAGGGCTTCTACAATCACCTGCTCAGTTATTATCCAAATTAGAATTAGAGGGTAACTATATTTCGACGGATTTTGAAACTGCCGAGTTATTATTACAACTTATTATTTCTGAAGCAAAGTTTCATTGTTCGGAAGTTAATATTGGGCCGAATGTTATTTTAAAGCATTTAGTTACTAAATTAATCGAACACAATGTTATAACTGTCGAGGTAATCTGTGAAATGACGGATTCCAGACTAGAGTCTTATTTAATAAGTTGTGAGCAGACAAAAGAAGAGGCAAATCGTTTATTTTACCGTCCACAAGAGATAAAGGTAACTCGTAGAGAAGGAAACGATGCTTCAAATCATTACATATTTGTTCTGAATAAACTATATTTATCGGAACCCGTAATCAATAATGGAAAGGTGTCAGTGACTTCGTTAACCTCTTATCCGATACTTGAGCAACTAAGTTCATTCTTGGGTACTTACTACATTTGTTGGAATGACTAAATGATTATGAATTGATTCCTTTATTGCCGCTTTAAGATATCTGTCGTATGCTTCAACATACGATTTAAGAGATTTCGCCGTTCCGTTTTTAAAACAGTGCTCTTTAATGCTTCACGGATGGGAATGACCTCTGAAATTTTCCTGCCACCGTTTGTTACCCTTCTATCGGCGCAAGTCGGGATGTAATCTATGTTCGTTATACTCGTGTTACCACTATTGTCCTTTTTGATTGTGAGCGTAAGGATGATTCCGCTTTGTGTATAGGGATTATTCTTAAGCTTAGTCGAAACAAAATTACCGAGCGAGTAACTAACGAATTGCTTCTTTCCCCGAACCGCTAAGGGTTGAAGCACATGAGGATGAGATCCCAGAATGATGTTTGCGCCATTTTTAATAAAGAGGTTTACCAGCTGCTTTTGCCGCTTGTTTGGTGTGTACTGATATTCGTTTCCAAAATGCATATAAAGTAAGATTAGATCGACTTTCTTTTTTAAATCTCGTATTTCTCTAATGATTTTATTGGTTTCTATCCGATTGACTAGCCATGGCTGATTAACAGGTACGGGGATTCTATTGGTTCCTGCAGTGTAGGAGAGAATTCCAACTGTAATCCCATTAACGTTTTTGATAAGAGTATGCTTGGATTCTTGTACTGATCTTGATGTACCGGTATGATCGATTCCACTACGGTCCAGTACTCGCAATGTCCGAATCAGGCCCGAGGCACCATAGTCCATGCAGTGATTGTTCGCTGTCACTAATACATCGAATCCGGCTTCTTTAAGTGCCGGGGCTAATTCGTCTGGGCACTTGAATGTTGGACCTCCAGATCGTGGACTTTTTCGGCATTCTCCTCCGTTCCCGGCAAAGGTCGTTTCGAGATTACCAATCGTTAGATCCGCCTGTCTCAGATAAGGAGCTACTTTTGCGAACAGGGGAGTGAACGAATAGGTTCCGTCCGATTGTTTAGCATCTGAAATAATGTAACGTTTGACCATAAGGTCTCCCACTGCAGCTATTTGTATTTCGGTCATCTTTATCCACCTTTTTTCGTTTTCATTTAGAATATGGAAGAAAGGTGATATGGGTTATTTTTTGGCAGATTGGACATCAAGTAATATACAATAATTTTTTTGAAAAGAAGAGGAAACTTTATGCAAAGGATTCAAAATTCTAAAATGTACTTTGTATTTATTCACATATTTTTGTTGATCTTATTGTGTACCTCAATGTATGCCTATTCTCCGTGGATTCGTACGAAAGTGAAGGGAATTCTCGAGCCTGCGGACAAAGTATATACGATTGCGCATCGCGGTGCATCGGGTTATGCTCCTGAGAATACTATACCTGCATTCGAACTAGCTATTGATATGGACACCGATTATATCGAGTTAGACATTCAGTTAACTAAGGATCGTGTACCTGTAGTTATTCACGATGAAACTATTAATCGCACGACAAATGGAATGGGTTATGTTAAGAATTTTACCTTAGAGCAGCTTTCAAAATTAGACGCTGGCTCATGGTTTAACGAACAGTATCCCATGTTTGCTAGAGATAAATATGATGGATTACGTATTCCGACTTTAGAAGAGGTATTTGAAAGGTTTGGAAAAGAAGTGGACTATATGATTGAGATTAAAGATCCCGCTTTGAATCCGAATATTGAAACCATATTAAACGAACAAATTGAAAAATATAATCTGTCGGATCATGTTTCCATACATTCTTTTAGTGAGGCGAGTTTACGTAGGCTTCATTCCATTAACCCAGAGATCCCTCTTTATCAAATTGTTTGGTATAATATCCCGGTTTATAAAATACCAGAATCTTATATCAATCGAGTAAAAACGTATGCGGTTGGTATTAGCCCTAACTTTCAAAGAATAAATCCGTCCTATGTCGCACAGGTGAAAAATTCTGGACTAAAGGTATTTCCATATACAGTGAATTATCAAGTCAATATGGACAAAGCCGTGATTTGGGGCGTAGACGGGGTACATACCAATTTTCCTGACCGTTTTAATGAAGTGATTAAGAATAATAAGAAGTGAGGAAACGAGAATTCAACTATCGGAAATTTATATGCCGAATACATCGATTTCAGAGACAGGATACCATGTTTTTGAATCGACGTCTTTAAAATACACTTGAATAGTATAGGTACCTTTTGTATTAAAGGAGTAAGTAAACTCGTTGGTTTTGAACCAAAAGTTTTCTTCACTTTTCTTAATTTGTTGATTATCAATGGTTTCTGTTTTATCCGCAGGATCGGTGATCGTAAGTTTTATATCTGAAATTTCTGTTTTTAAATGATCCACTTGTAATAAAGTAGAAAACGCAAAGCGGGCAGGGCTTTTTACCTTACCAAAGATCTCTCCATTGTTATCTAGCAATACCATATTCACGTTTGGCTTGTAGATTCGAACCGCTTTACTTGTTTCGTCCAAAGCGATTAAAGCAAACAAATTTTTAGAGAGCTGTTCAGCAGGTAAGAGAATATCTCCCTCGGACAATATCGCTGCCTGTTTTTGTACCACATTATTGAAATATAATGAAACTTCTGATTGGTTCGATGCGGCATAAATCATTGTTCCCGGCAAAATCATTATGCAAAGTACTAATAAAGTCAGTTTAATTATTTTTCTCAATGAAATCTCCTCCTTTATATTTGTTATGTTAATTATACCCATAAGATGGAAGAGAGTTTCTTTTATGCAATTAATAAAACAAAACAATCCATTTTTTAAGTTTCATTTTGTATCTCCTTTTTCTAAAAAACAGTAGATAATTTCATCAATCTCTTTTGTACTAATCTGAATTATACAGTGGCATAAAAATATCATTGGGACTAGATTTCATTTGACAGAGGAGATGTGATTGGTAAAATTGTACATATGTTTTATTAATAGGAGGTTAGCAATGGATATCGCCATTGAGTTAATTGAAAGTATGTTAGTTAAATTTAGATCGGAAAAGAAATGGACGCTTCAAGCACTTGAGCAATGTACCCAAGAGGATATTACTTGGTCCCCAACCGTGGAAAGTAACAGTATTGCAAATTTAGTTGCTCACATTTGCGGGGCAGTGCACTCTCGAATTGAAACCATTCTTTTAGATATTCCTGATATAAGAGATAGAGAGAGGGAGTTTGAACGAGGGCTAGAAATGACAAAAGAACAAGCCATAACAATGACCAGGGATGCTTTTGATATTCTCATTCAATATCTTGAACGGCAGAAATCTAACCCGGAGTTATTGATGACACAACCCTTTCTTAATTTACCACCACTTACATATAGCCAAGTAAATAACGAGACTACTGCTCTTAATCTCATGATAGCGATGGTGAGAGAAGTACATTATCATACAGGCCAAATTATCTATGCAGCAAAAATAAGAAAGGGACAGCTTGTATGGCAATGACAGTTTAACTACGGAAAACGATCCATTCTATAACAAAGGACTGCCAAGAAGCAGTCCTTTATTCACTCTAACTAGAATCCCCTCACACTGCTAGGGGTTAATTTTTTATGCTTTGAAAAAGTCCGGCTGAAATAGTAGATATCGCTGAAGCCAGTAGTGGTAGCGATTTCAGAAATCGTTAGCTGGGTATGCCTTAGCAAATAATCTGCACGGTCTAAACGGACAGCATTTACATATTCCGATATCGTATGCCCAGTTAGTTCCTTGAAGAGACGACTGAAATGGAAGCGGCTTAGCCCTATTAGCGCCGCAAGTTCGTCAACTTGAATCGGCTCCTGGTAATGGGTATCAATATAACGCAAAACAGGTGCGAAGCGTTCAACGGTCTGAATAC